>JANYCI010000194.1 GCA_025360325.1 Limisphaerales bacterium
CCAACATATTTTTCTGCAAAGAATTATGGATCAGGTTTGTCCGACAAAGGCTACAAAAGAGGCTCTAAGGGTTTCGCGTGCTTACTTGCTCGCCGCCCGGTTCAGTATTTCAGCGGTGACAACACCAGCGAGCGGATTTCAATTTCTGCGCCTTCGCTTTGGATGCCGATGTAGCCGCCGTCGAGGGAACATTCGGTGGTCTCGTTCACAAATTTTCCGTTGATGAAAGATTCCACTTTGCCGTGGATGCAGATCGTTTCAAATTTATTCCATTCGCCGATGGGTTTTTCGGCGGATTGCGCGATGAGTTCGCTGCGGAAGGGAATGGGCGTGTTGGCGTCTTTGCCTTTGTGTTCCAAACTTTCCGCGCCACCCATCAAAAATAAATCGCCTTGATGATCATGCTTGCCTTGGACTTGCACGCATTGCGGCCAGACTTTGTCGGGCGACTGGATGTGGACGAGGAGGCCGGTGTTGTCGGCCTTGGGCGCGATTTTGACGAAGCGCCATTCGACGGTGAGAAAATAATTACTGTAAACCTGCGTGGTGCGGAGATAGCCGGTGGGCGTGCCGGTGCAATGGATGACGCCGTTGGTGAGGCTCCACGTTTTGAGCGGGTCGGCGTTTTCCTTCATGCAAAAGGTGAGGCCGGAAAAATCTTTGGCGTTGAAGAGTGGCACAGACATTTCACGCGAATTGGCAGGCGGATAATCGCTTTCACCGTTTTGGGCGCGGAGTTGCGGCGCGGTGGAAAGGAGTAGGGCGAGGAGAAACAAAAATTTCATCCGCGCACACTGCGGCGGAAATTATATTTTGGCAAGGTGATTCAGGCTGGCTCAAAGCGAAGATTTTTTCAACGCAAAGGCGCAAAGGGGCAGAGGCGCAAAGATTTTTTAGCGATTGATTTTGGCTGTATCCTAGTTTGGCAGGGCGGTGCTGCCGCGACGCCCTACTAAATTCAAATTATGACACCGGCTGAGTTTTTTGGGTAGTCACTTTGCGCCTTTGCGCCTTTGCGTTGAATTCCCCGTTTCAAAACTCACCGTCGGCGAGTTGTTGTCGCCACATCTCAAAATGTTCGTCGAGATGGATGCCTTTGAGGTAGTCCATGTCCACCGGGGTGGCCACCATTTCGGGGTTGCTGGACTGGGAATACTGGAGGGCGTTGGCGACGTGGATGATGCCGGAGAGGCAGATTTCGCGGGTGCCGCAGCGTTGCGGATCATGGTGGCAGGCGACGGTCTCGACGAGCGGAATGGGCAGGCCCCAGATGGCGAGGAGATAGGCTCCGACCTCGGCGTGCGTGGTGTGGAGTCTTAGTTGCTCGACGAGATGTAACGGAGTTTTGGTGGCGTGAGATTCTTTGAGCACGGCTCTGTATTCAGCACCGAGGCTATCGGCCAGGATGAGCTTGCCTACGTCGTGCAAGATACCGGCGGCGAAGGCTTGTTCCGCGAGCTGCGGGTCGTCCATGTGCTGCCGGTATAATCTCCGGCCCAGCGCCGCGACTTGTGCGGAGTGTTCCCAAATTTGTTCGAGCGGAAAGCCGGGACATTTTTTTTGGTCGAAGGAAGAATAGAGCGGCGTGGCGAGTGCGAGCGATTGGATAATGCTGACGCCGAGCAGTTGCACGGCGTCATCCACGGAAAAAATTTTACGCCCGAAACCGAAATAGGCCGAGTTGGAAATCTGCAGTAGCTTGGCGCACAGTCCCGGATCTTTCGAGGCGATTTCGGCGATCAGCTCCGTGGTGCAATCGTCCGACTGCACGGCCTCGGCGATTTCTAAGTAGGTTTTCGGGAGGCTCGGCAAATTTTTCAACCCAGCGGTGGCGGAGCGGATTTTTTCGTGGTTGAGATGGCTCTGCACGTTGGTCACGCGGCGCAGGCAGGTTTTCAAATCATCGAGGCTACATGGCTTTTCGAGAAACTGATGCGTGAGGCCGACGCAGTTCATCACTTCGCTCAAATCCGCATAACCCGAAAGAATGATGCGGACAGTCTTGGGATGATCGCGCAGGACGAGGTTGAGCAATTGCGCGCCGTTCATGCCCGGCATTCGCATATCGGTGATGACGACATCAAACGGCTGCTGGCTGATGAGCTTGAGCGCCTCCTGGCCGCTCTCGGCAAAGTGCAGGTCCCATTCACTCGCCATTGAGCGCATCCCGAGCTTCATCAGGCGCAGCAACGTCACTTCGTCATCCACGATCAGGATGCGGGTGCGCGCGGTGTTGGCGGGAATCGTATTTGCGACGGCGGACGTGCCGGTGAACGCTTCGACGCGACCGTGTTCTTGTTCTGCAGTTGTGAAAGCCATTACGCCAGACATCGGCGGACGGCGGCGCGCGCTTTAAGAAATTATTTTTCCAATCCGCTCCAAAACGACGGCGGGCGAAAGTGCGCGGAGACATTCATCCGTTTTCTCAAACACGCAATCCGGTTTCATGCAGGGCGAGCAGGGGAGGTCAAGGCGTAATACATTTTGTAACTGGCCGTAAGGGCCGGTGCGGCGCGGCTCCGTTGGGCCGAACAGCGCGATCAGCGGTTTGCCGAGCGCGGCGGCGACGTGCATCGGCCCCGTATCATTTGTCACCAGCAAATCGCAGCGGCGCACCCACTCGATCATTTCTGGCAGCGACGTTGCGCCGCAGAGGTTCAAAACTTTTTCCGGCGCGGCGGCAGAAATTTTTTCGCCGAGCGGCGCATCGTCCGTGCTGCCTAGAATGGCGAAGTGCACGGCGGGAAATTTTTTTTCAAGCCGAGAAACTAACTCGGCAAAATGCGCCGCCGGCCAGTGCTTGTTTTCCCAACGCGCGCCGGGCTGCAAGAGAATCAATTTTGAATTTTGAATTTTGAATTTTGAATTCTCGCCAAACCACTTGCGTTCCACGGCGGCGGCGATTTCTTTTCGCTCCGGCAGCCACGCGAAATTTTTATGCACCGGCACGCCGAGCGGCGGCAGCACGGCGAGATACCAGTCCACCGCGTGCGTAAAATAATTTTTGCGCGGCACCGCGAGATCGTAAAAACCGCGCGCGCCTTCGCGGACTTCATCGAGGCCCACGAGAAATTTTCCGCGCGCCAGCCACGCGAACGCGCCGCTGCGCGCGAGGCATTGCAGGTCAATCACGAGGTCGAAGTGTTGCGCGCGGAGCCAGCGGATGCTCTGGAACATTTCCGGCCAGTGCTGTGGTTTGCCCCAGCGTTTGCGCTCGAAACGCACGACGCCCGCCAGATCAGGATCGCCTTCGATGAGCGGTGCGAGTGAGGAATCAATCCACCAGAAAATTTCGGCGGTGCGAAAATGCTGCTTCAGCAAACGCAGCACCGGCAGGGCGTGAATCACGTCACCGAGCGAACTGGGTTTGAGAATTAAAATTTTCAATCGGCTTTAGCCACAGATGAACACAGATGGGAATGATTTTATCCGCTGATGACACAGATTTTTGCAGATTTAATTTTTTATCTGCGTGCATCCGCAGAAATCTGCGGATGCTTTGCTTATCTGTGTTTCCTCTGTGCCTATCTATGGCCAGAAAAATCAGCGTCCAAACGCGAGCCGTTCCGCCAGCCGTTCGGGCAAACCAGCGGCGAGGATTTTTTGCTGCGCGGTCTCGATGTCGTAGTCGAGGCGACGGAGTTCAATCGTCTGCGCGGCCATGTCGTAGAGGACATACGCGCATTTGGGATTGTTGTCGCGCGGCTGGCCGACGGCGCCAACGTTGATGAAATATTTTTTTGCCGGATCCACTTTGAACTTCGAGTAAGTTCCGCCGCGCACCATCGTGTCGCGCATGAACGCCACCGGAACGTGCGTGTGGCCGAAGAAACACATCTGCGTATTTTGATACGGAAAACTCGCAGCGGCGGCGAGCTTGTCAAAGACATAGCCCCAACGATCCGGCGCGTCGAGCGTGGAGTGAACCATCGTGAAATTCGCCACCATGCGGGTGAATTTCAAATCGCGCAGCCACTGCTTTTCCTCGGCGGAAAGTTGATCACGCGTCCAGTGAACGGCCTGTGCCGCATGGGGATTGAAACCATCCAGCGCATTGTCCGTGGAGCAATACTCATCGTGATTACCCTTCACACACGGGATGTTCATGTCGCGCACGATCTGGAGACATTCCTTGGGATTGGCGTTGTAGCCCACGACATCGCCGAGGCAAACGATGTGGTCGGCGTTCTGCGCGCGGATGTCCTCCAGAACCACCTGAAAGGCTTCCAGATTTCCGTGAATGTCGGCGATGATGGCGTATTTCATTGACTGCGAACTAAATCTTATCGGACGATTTCAAAACCGCGAAACTCATTTTTTACGTCCGCCCAAAATACTTGTTCGTCGCGGACAAAGCCAGCAAGACCTGCATCTAAAATGGCCGCGCGAAATTCTTCCAGCTCCGCGCGCAAACCCTCCGCCATAAGTTCCACGCGACCATCCGGGAGGTTGCGAATGGTGCCCGCAATTTCAAACCCCGTGGCCACCGTCTTGACCGTGTAGCGGAAGCCGACGCCCTGCACGCGACCCGAATAAAAAATCATCAGGCGGCGGCGAGCGGAGGTAGCGGCAGTGGGCGGCACGCGCGCATGAAGCCAGAGGCGCGCGGACGATGCAATGATTTTTGACGGCAACGAAATGTAATTTTTTTTGCTTTCTGTTTGACCCGTGCGAAGATTTGCCCTAATCAAATGCGGCGCGTTTCCCTGAAAAAACTTTTTTTCGCGGTTTCGTGCATCCAGACGCAAACGACATGCTGAATACCAAGTCATTTTTGACCGTTGATTTCGGAGCGGGGAGCCTCAAGCTCGCCGAGTTTGAAACCAACGACGCGGGCGGGTTGACGCTGACTAATTTTTCCATCAAGCCGCTCGGCCTGGAAGGTTCGCAGGAGGCCACGCGTGAAAAGGCGATGCTCACGGCGCTCACGGAAACGCTAGTGGAGAAAGGTATCAAGTCCAAGTCGGTCAATGTCTGCGCACCGGGCTTCCACGTTTTTTCCAAGTTCGTAAAATTGCCGCCGGTGGATGCTTCCAAGGTCGGCCAGATCATCCAATACGAGGCGCAGCAAAATGTGCCGTTCCCGTTGGCGGAGGTCGTTTGGGATTATCAAATCCTCGGCTCGGCAGCGAGTGGCGAACTCGAAGTGTTGCTCGTGGCGGTGAAGTCGGACATCGTCGAAGGACTCTTTCGCGTGGTGGAGCAGGCGAAGTTGAAATTGAATTTGTGCGATGCCTCGCCCGCCGCGCTGTGCAACGCGTTTCGCTATAATTATTCTGACTTGGAAGATTGCACGATGCTCTTGGACATCGGCGCGAAGACGAGCAATCTGTTGTTCTTCGAGAAGGGGAAAGTTTTTTCACGCAGCATCAATCTCGGTGCGAACACCATCACGCAGGATTTTTCCACGGAAGCGAAATTGAAATTTGACGAGGCCGAGAAGATAAAGATTCAGGAAGGTTTCGTGAGTTTGGGCGGCGCGTATGAGGAGCCGGAGAATCCGCATCAGGCGGCGATCTCGAAGATTGCGCGGCAGTTCATGACGAAGCTGCACATTCAGGTGAACCAGACCTTGCAGTTTTATCGCGGGCAGCAGGGCGGGTCGGCACCGCAACGTTTGTTTCTGTCGGGCGGCGCGAGCATCATGCCTTACACGGCGCAATTTTTTGCGGAGAAATTGAATGTGCCGGTGGAATACTTTAATCCGTTCCGCAATTTGCAGATTGACCCGTCGGTGAACTTGGAAGATTTGTCGCGCGTGGCGCACGGGCTGGGCGAAGTCGTCGGGCTGGGGCTGCGGAATTTGGACAATTGCCCGGTGGAAATGAATTTGATGCCGGAGAGCACGTTGCGCTGGCGGTCGTTCAATCAGAAGAAGCCGTATCTCATCGCCACGGTGTTCAGCCTTGCGCTCGTTGCGGGCGCGGTGGGGCTGATGTTCAGCAAGCTCGCCTCGAACAAGCAGGCAGAGGTGGACCGGTTACAGACGCCGGTGGCTGAACTGACGACGAAGACGGACAAGTTCAAGCAGGCATATTCCAAATTGAAAAAGACGCGCGAGGAGGCGGACTTGGCGTCGAAGTGGCTAGGGCAGCGTTATTACTGGGGCGATTTTATCACGGAAATGCGCGCGGCGATGTTGCGTTCGGAAAGCGACGTGAAGAAAAAACTTTCCGCGCAAAAGTCGGGCGTGGACACGGGTATATGGATTGAACAGATGATTTCTTCCACGACAGTCGGCACGGCCAGCATGGTTACGCCAATCTCGACCGAGCGCTCTCCTGGCTATCCCACTGGTTATCCCACGGAAGGTTTGCGCCGTCCGACATCGCCAGACCAAGTGGCAACAGCGCCGGTTGATCCGGCCATCGCACCGCCCGCCGGTCCGATTGTAAATACCAATCTCATCACGTTAGTCTGCCGGGCGGTCAGCCTGACGAGCATTGATGCCTCGGCGAACCGCGACATCGCCTACGCGGTGGAAAATGAAATCAAGGCGTCGCCGCTGGTAGATCCGAAGGCGACGTCGCTGGACGGTAATATTTTGACGGATGAATCCACCGGCACCTTCACCTTCACCTTGAAAGTGGCGCCACTCAACCCGTTGACTTTTTAATATGGGCTGGATCAAGCGAAATTTATTTTTTGTCGTCGGCGGCGTGGTGTCACTCGTGCTGCTGGGCGGCGCGGGCTATTACATCTGGTCGGAAAACGCCCGCAACGCGAAGGCGAGCGAAGATTTAACTGCGGTTTATGACACGCTCGACAAACTGGCCAAAGCTGAACCCAAACCGGGCAATGATAAGGTGAACAACACGGCCATTGCCAAAGAGCAAGAACAGGAATTGCGCGCGTGGATCAGTGCGGCGGCGGGTTATTTCCAGCCGGTGCCCGGCATCCCGCCCGGCCTGAATGTCAGCAGCAAAGATTATGGCACTGCGTTGAGCCGCACCGTGGATCAGATGCAGCACGCCGCAGACAGCGCAGGTATCAGCGTTCCGCCGAAGTATGGTTTTTCCTTTGAGGCGCAACGGGCGCGCATGACGTTCGCCTCTGGTAGCGTGGATTTGCTGGCGCAGCAACTTGGCGAAGTGAAGGCGATCACGGACATTTTATTTGCCACACGCATCAATGCGCTCGACAGCATCCAGCGCGTGCGCGTTTCGGAAGATGATGCCCAAGGCTCGGCGGCGGATTATCTGGACGACCATCCGATCACGAACGATCTGGCGATTATCACGCCGTATGTCGTGACCTTCCGTTGTTTCACGCCGGAGTTGGCACGCGTGCTGGCAGCTATTTCCAAAGGCTCAAGCACGCTCATCGTGAAAACCATTAACGTCGTCCCCGCCAGCTCGGCAGGAACGTTGCCGGTCGGTGCGATGGGCGAAAGTGGTTATCCGCCTCAATATCCGCCCCAGCGGATTCCCGGTGAAGGTGCGACGGGCTACCCACCGGGCGGTGGCTATCCTCCCGGCGGAATGCCGCCTACTGCCGCCACGCCAGTTCCCGGTAAAGGCGGGTTGCAGACAATGCTGAAAGAACAATTGCTGCGCGTCGTCATCGAAGTTGACTTGGTGAAACTGCTGCCCAAAAGTTAAATGGACTTCCTGAAAAAAAATTACGAGAAGATCGTGCTCGGCCTCGTGCTCGCCGGACTGGTGGGCGCCTTGGTGTTCATGCTATTCTACATCAACGCCGACCGGCAGCAGATGGAGGAGAAAACCAGCAGCGTGATCAATCCCAAGGTGAATCAGTTGACGAACCTCGACCTAACCATTCAGAACAATGCGCTCGCGCGTTTGAAAGCACCGTATGTCCTCGATTTCGAGACCGGCAACAAAGTTTTCAACCCGATGGAATGGCAGAAGAATCCCGCCGATGGCAGCCTCATTCGCGCCGCGAAAGTCGGCCCGCAGGTATGCGTCGTCACTAACATCACTCCGCTTTTCCTCATCATCACGCTGGAGGCGTCGGTGACGAATGAGCTGGGAGCACGTTATACATTGGGCGTGGAAAAGCAGGGAGCCACCACCGCTACCAAGCGCCACAAAACCCAGCGCTTTGTTTCCATCGGCGACAAGGCCAACGATGTGTTCGCACTGCTCGAAGTGAAGGGCACGGCGGAAAATCCAGATTTTGTTTCCATCAAGCTCGTGGATTCCGGCGAGACGGTTTCGGTTTCCAAGGACAATCCGTATCGCCGCGTGGACGCGTATTCAGCAGGTTTCCGCTATGACTTGGAACGAAAAGGTTTTGCGAACCGGCGCGTGGGCGACAAGGTCACCTTTGGCGGCACGGATTACGTCATGTCGGAAATTAATCAGAATGAATTAATTTTGGCCGACCAGACGAACCAGAAAAAAACAATCCTGCCGTTTACGCCCGCGCCGTGAAGTGTGCCGCCAGAAATAATTATTGAATTTCACCAGATTTCGACCAACCTCAATTTTAGCCATGAAGAAAGTATTTACCCTCTCCCTCGCCTGCGCCGGTTTGCTGGCGCTTGATCTGAATGTCACCGCGCAAAACAGCGCCAAGGATGCCGCCGTGCAACAGGCCATTCTTAACCAGCAGGACACGATCCTACTGCGCCAGAAACTCATCGAGGCCAAGGCGGCGATAGCGCGCAAGGACACCGCCGGTGCCGCAAAATTTTATCAAGAGGCGTTCAATTATTCGCAGCGAATCGGCTCCGGCATTGACGCCGAGACAGCGCAGGCCAAGGCTGGATTATCCATGACGATCCTTGCGCTCGCCCGCGACGCCCAGAGCCGTGGCGATTATCGCGAAGCCGACAAACAGGTGAAGTTGGTTTTGAACACCGACAGAAAAAACGCGGCGGCCATTGAATTCAAAAAGCAGAATGACCAGATGATTGCGGCGTTGAAAGGCCATATTCCATCGGCAGGCGTAGTGGAACAGATTCCGGCGATCATGAATCAAAAAGCGGATGCCGGCACGCTGGTGCAGGACGGCAAATTACTTTACGAAGCTGGCAAATTAGAGGAAGCGGAAATGAAATTGAAAGCCGCTCTCAGTCTTGATCCTGACAACTCGGGTGCATACACCTATTTGAATCTCATCAAGCAATCAAAATTGCTGCGTGAGTCCGCGCAACATTCCGTTGACACCCAAGATCGCATGGCGCAAGTGGAAAAACAGTGGGTGCTCCCGAGGCCCACCGCTACGCTGCCACAATACGGAAATCCCTACGCTACGAACACGCTCACCTACACCGGCCCGGGCCGTCAGGTTATTTTGGAAAAGCTGAACCGCATCCGGTTGGAGAACATCAGTTATGATGGCGTGCCATTGAACGTGGTGCTCGCGGAACTTTCCAAAAAATCGCAACTCGCCGATCCTGATCGCCGGGGCATCAATTTTCTTATCAACCCGAATCCAGACCAGTCTGGTCAAGCCGTGGCCGCACTCGCTGGTGGTGGCTTGGGTGGTGGTTTTGGTGGACCGTTCGGTGCCGGTGGTGCTCCGGCAGGTATTCCGGCGGCGGTAGATCCGGCCACTGGATTGCCGGCGATAGCTCCGCCCGGTGGCGGTGGCGGTGGCGGAAATTCTGGCGAGGCTTTGGATGCGGGCGCGTTTCAAGTGAAATTGAACCTGACCGATGTGCGACTCGCCGATGTGTTGGCGGCCATCATGGACGTGGCGCAAAATCCGAATCCGGGCGACCCGCGCACCATCAAATACACGATCAAAGAATACGGCATCGTGTTTCAGGCCAAGGGCGCAGAAACGCCGCAGCTCTTCACCCGCGAATTCAAAGTGGATCCTAATACGTTTTACTCCGGCCTTGAAAGCGTCAGCGCCACGAGCTTCGGCGGCAGCGGTCAGTCGAGCGGCGGCGGCAGCAGCGGTGGCGGCGGTGGCAGCCGAGGTGGCGGCGGCGGCGGTGGCGGTGGCGGCGGTGGTGGTCAGCAAGGCAGCGGTGCTGTCGTCGGTGTTGTCAATCCATTCGCCGGTGGCGGTGCCCTTCGTAATCAAGGCGGTCAGGGCGGCGGCGGCGGTGGCGGTGGTGGCGGCAGTCAAGGTGGCGGTAGCTTGTTGAACTCCACCGGCGGCGGTGCTGGCGGTGCTCAAGGCGGTGGTGGCCAAGGCCAAAATCAAGGCGGGCTGAATTACATTACCACGCAAACTTCGGCGGCGACCCCGAGTTCACTGGCAATCCAATTTTTCACGACGCTCGGAGTCAATCTTTCCGCGCCTCCCGGTAAATCAGTTTTCTTCAATGACCGTAGCGGCAAATTACTCGTCCGTGCCACGGAGCAGGACTTGGACACGATTGAGCAAGCCATCCATGCGTTGAATGAAGTCTCACCGCAAGTTCACATCAAGACACGTTTCATTGAAGTGCAGCAAAAAGATAACAAAGCGCTCGGCTTCGACTGGTATCTCGGTGATTTTGTTAACGGCAATCTCATCGCCAACGGCGGTAGCTCGCCTTCAAAATTTGTTCCCGCCTCGGTTGCCAACCCCGACACCGGCAACGGACTCGGCCAGTTTCCCGGCCTCGGCAGCAGCGTTCCGGCTTCGCCCAATGACCAGTTGATCACCAGCGGAATCCGCAATTCCGGCCCCGCACTGGCGACGTTGACCGGCATTTTGACGGATCCAAATTTCCGTGTCGTTCTCCGTGCGCTCGAACAGCGTGGCGGATTTGAATCGCTCGGCGAACCCGAAGTCACCACGACCAGCGGACGCCAGACCCAGATGCGTGCCACGGCCATCATCAACGTCGTTACTGGCTTCAGTTTTGATAACGGAACGGGCGGCGGCAACGCCAGTCAGGGAACGGTTGGTGGCACCACCGGCGGCACCACGGTCAACCAAGCGGGCACTTCTTCTGTGCAGCCTTCAACCCAGCCGGTGGAAACGGGACCCATCTTGGACGTGGTTCCCTACGTTCTCTCGGACGGTTACACCATCAACATGGCGCTGATTCCCTCGCTCACCGATTTCAACGGCTATGACACTATCGCAGCAGGTGAAATTCCCGGCTACAATCCGGGAACCGCGACGGCGGGTGCTGCCAATAGCACCACGCTGCCGGTGGCACTCCCGAAATTCACCGTCCGTCAAGTCGTCACCACGGTGAACGTGTGGGACAACCAGACGGTAGCGCTGGGCGGTTTGATTACCTCCACGGTTCAGAGCACCAAAGACAAGGTGCCGGTCATAGGCGATGTGCCGTTACTTGGTCGCCTGTTTCAAAGCCAGAGCAAAATCACGATCAAAAATAACCTGATGATTTTTGTGACGGCCACTATCGTGGATCCCGCTGGCAACCGCGTTCATTCCGACGACGATCTGCCGTTTGCACAACAGAACACGCCCGTTCAGGCACCGGGATACGGCAAGGTGATCGAAAAAGGTTCGCAACCGGTCAGCGCGGAATCGTTGATGGTGAAGCCGTGAGGCGGCTGCTGGTCATTGACGGCCACGCCTACGCTTACCGCGCCTTTCACGCCATCCGCGAACTTCGCGGGCCGCAAGGACAGCCGACGAACGCGATTTTCGGTTTCATCAAGATGCTGGAAAAAATGCGCGCGGCACTGGCGCCGGATTTGTTGATAGTCGTATGGGACGGCGGTTTGAGTGCGGAACGCATGGCCGCATTGCCAGATTACAAAGCGCAACGGCCAGAGATGCCGGGTGAACTGCGGCCGCAGTTTGATGAAATTTCGAGTTACCTGTCGGCGGCGGGCATCGCGGAATTTTGCGGCGAAGGTGTTGAGGCGGATGATTACATAGGCTGCCTTGCACAACAGGCAGCAGCAGCGGGTGTCGCGGTGGTGATTGCTAGTTCGGATAAAGATTTTATGCAACTCGTCACGGAGCGGATTGGGTTGTTGAACCCAAACGATAAGTCCGGGACGATTTGGGGACGCTCGGAAGTGTTCGCGAAAGCCGGTGTCGAACCAGAACAGGTTGTGGACTGGCTGGCGCTGATGGGCGATGCGGTGGATAACATCCCCGGCGTGCCAGGGGTCGGACCGAAGACCGCCGCCGCACTGCTGGCGCAGTTCCGTTCGGTAGAAAAAATGTTTTTGCGGCTGTCGGAAGTGAAGTCGGAAAAAACGCGCGCGGCCTTGCAAACGGCAGCGGCTGACGTGCGCCGGAATTTGGAACTGGTGCGGTTGCAATCCGTGCCGTGCGATTTTGCGCCGGAAAAACTAGTGGGGTGTCCGGCGGACAAAGAGAAATTGCGCAGCCTGTTTGCGCGCTGGGGATTTAACGGAATGTTGGCTGCGCTGGGGAAACAACCGCAGCAGACGGAGTTGATTTGAAGAACATGAATTTGCCCAATAAGACCAATGGAATGGCCGGCGAAAATACTATCGCTCCGGTCACGTCAGGATTTTTTCGACAAATGCGCGAGCATGGTATAATTTGCGCGCGACTCAAAATGCAACTTATACGCCGTGCTGGAAATCTAGCATTCTTTTTTACTGTGGTGGCTCTGTGCCTGATGCTGAATCAGGCCAGTGCCCAGACCAATGTGTATTCCACCAATGGCACCGAATACGCCTTTGTCGGCGCGATTCCGGGCGATCAGGTCAGCCCCGATGTTTCAGTTTCCACCAACGGCGGTTATCTCGTTTGGGCGGACAACGCGACTGATGGTGATAATTGGGGCATCAGTGCTCGCAAGCTGGACGCGACACTTTCTGGCACCTTGAGTTCGTTTCGCGTGAACGTGAACGGTGTCGGTGCCCAGGAAAATCCCCATGTGGCTCGCCTGCAAAACGGTGGCGCGGTGTTTGTCTGGCAGGGTGGCAAGCCTGGCTTCCCGCACATCTATGCCCGCTTTATGAATTCCAGCGGCATCTTCATCGGCACCACCGACACCTTGGTAAATTCGTCCACAAATTATTACCAGTTGGAACCGTCCGTGACGGTTTTGAACAATGGTAACGTCATTGTCGTCTGGTCGAGTTACGACCAAGCGGGCGTGGGTTCCATGCAGGATGTCTATGGCCAGATGTTCGCCTCGGATGGCACCAAGCTTGGCAGCGAATTTTTGGTCAATCAGTTCACCACCTACAATCAGCGCTCGGCCGCAATCGCCGCGCAGCCCAATGGCGGGTTCATCGTCGCTTGGGTTACGGAGCAGCAGCGCCTCCTGGCTCCCAACACGAGTTCAAATTCGCTGACGGTGTCCTACTCCTCCATGCCCAGGCCGAGCGTGGATATTTACGCACGCTATTTCAACTCCGCTGCGACGCCGCTCGCGGCTGAATTTCTCGTGAACGCCGATAGTAATCCTTGTTCGGCTCCTTCCCTGAAAGTCGCGACGGACGGCAGCTTTTTGGTCGTGTGGTGCGCGCGGGACATGGCGAACCAACTGAACAGTCTAGACATCCGTGGTCGCACTTATAACAGCTCCGGCACTGCTGGCGCTGTCTTCTATGTCAATTCCACTCTTTATGGCGATCAGTATTTACCCAAGGTCAGCAGCATCGGCCTAGACTACTTTGTTACTTGGACGAGCCTTGGACAGGACGGCTCGCGGGAAGGTGTTTTTGGACGTTTAATCCATAACAACGGTGTTTATAACAGCGGCGAATTTCTGGTCAACACCACCACTGCCGGTCAGCAGATGAACGCCGCCGTGACCAGCGACGGCAGCAGCCAATTCCTCGTTGTCTGGCGCAGCTTCAACAATTTAGCCAATGGCTTTGACCTCTATGTGCAGCGCTACCTGAATATGCAGATCGGCCTGCCGGCGATGTCACCGCCCATTGTCTGGGCACCTTTCGTCGTCAGTAACAACGTCTATCAACCCCAGTTGATGGTTAGTTGGGCACCCCAGCTTGGCCTTTCTATTTCCAATTACGAAGTCTATGTGGATGGTTCATCCATCGCTGCCACGAACATTACTACTAATGTCTGGGTGATGAAGGCGAACAACGTGCCTTCCATTCCCTTGACCGCCAATAGCACCCACTCTTTCCGAATTGACTATGTCACCCCCGATGGCCGCCGTCCGCCATTATCACCCTCCAGCAGCGGCACCACTTGGGGCGGAGGCAACTGGGGCGGCATTCCCTACGAATGGATGGCGCAATACTTCGGCGGCTATTACGGCGGTATCTATCACACCAATGCTTGGTGGCCGGCGTCCCTATTGCTGGATTCGGGGCACATGACACTCTACCGGGTTTACTTAAGTGGTGGCGACCCGTTTGACCCGACGACTTGGCTTCGGCTCAACACCACGCGAACGGTGCAGGGAATGTCTATCAACTGGAACACCATGCCGGGAGCACTTTACCAAGTTCAGCAATCAACTAATTTGAAAACCTACAGCAACTTTGGGGCACCCCGGTTTGCCGCTGGCACCAACGACTCTATCAACGTGAGCGGAAGCACCGGCGGTTACTATCAGGTGATTTTGCTGCGCTGATTATTATTTTTGTATGCGGAAAACGATTCATCTTATCTTATTGGTTGCACTGCTGGCCGTTGGCTTGCCTTCAGCGTGGGGCTTCTCCTTGCTTGGCCCCTTGCAAGGTGCCGCCGGTGGCGAACCTTGGGCGCAACCTGTCATCGGCCATAAATTACTCGGTGACATCGGCGATGCGCATAATTTGGATGAAGAATACCGGCGGGTGACCCCGATCATGTATTATGCCTACGATGCCAACTTTCTGGGTTATTTCGGTCTGGCTGGCACCACCAATTGTGATCTGGCCTTTTCCATGCTGAATTCAGTCATTGGCACGAATAATATTGTAGGAACCGACAAAGTCTCCTCTTATAGCCCGGCACTGGATGAGTTCCCGTTCGATTCCCAATCCCATAACCCGTCCGCCGAGACTTTGTTTCTGACCGATATCAAGTCTGTTACTTTAGGATTGTTAATGGAACAAATGGGGTTGGCAGACCCGGCTCGCTACGCTTGGACCTTGCATGACCGGTTGCCGGGATCCGGTTCCCCTTGTTACATCACTGTGACTTACTTGGTTGTCATGCGAAACTTTAACATCATTGATACGCCCCTAAATCAACTTCAATATTCGCCTTACGTCAACGATATCCTTTATAGTTATTACATTCAGGAGAATTGCACCGGTCCCGACCCGTTGGCTTATACAGTTCCGTTTCCAGTCACTGCCTCTGATACTGCGGCTTTCACTTCCGTAGCCGGGTTTTCTCCTATTTTTGGCACTATCAATAGTCTTGGACTTAAGCGTGGCGGTTTCTATACCGGATTAACCAAGGACGATGTGGCGGGCCTTCGCTATTTGATGAATTCCAATAACGTCAATTGGGAAGCGACAGCTTCTGCGGGCGGGCGGTTGCTGTCGAGCAACGCCATCGCTCAGGTCGCGATCACCACTCTGCCGTTGAACCTACTTTACGGTCAAGCTTCGGTCACGGATCCAGCCACCTTGTTGGCTATCTATCCCGGTCTGACGTATGTCTCCGTCCAGACCAACATTGTCAATCGGATCGCCACGAACGTTATCGCCTATTATACCAACTTGGTGGCACCGTTCACCAATTCCAGCCCGAACTTTCCTGGCTGGACGCCAGTGCAATATGGTGCCTTCCAAACTAATGCCACCTTATCGCTGTTTGATTTCATCGCGGCCACCACTAATCCGCCGGCCGTCTTGCAAGGACTCTATCCTGATTTGATCATCACCTTTGCCGGGACGAATTCGCTGGCGGTGCAAGTGGCCACTAACGTCACGCCGACCTTCACCAACCTGTTCGCTCCGTTCACTAATTTTGTGGCCGGCTTCCCGACCAACGTCAACTTTCCCGGTTGGCAGCCGCTGCAATACGGAAGTTTCCTGACGGTCTCCACCTTGTCGTTGGCAGATTTCCTAGCTGCCGCTAAGACGAACGACCCCGCCACATTGCAGTCGGCCTATCCCGACTTGATCATCACTTCCGCCGTCACTAACTCTTTGGCCGTGCTGGTCACCACCAATACTGCGCCTTATTTCACCAACCAAACGGTCTTGCCCATCTATACTAACAATGTGCCGGGAGGTTTGGTTTTGAATAACTACTATTTCACCAACCAGCCGGGGCCGACCATCATCAATTATCCGCTCACCTCGCAGTTGTTCACCAACGTTGACTTGTTCCAGTTCACCCTGCAGGCTCGGACCAGTTCCCCCGCCGCTTTGCTGACCCTCTATCCAAGCTTGGTCATCTTGAGTTACTATTCAACGCCGACGAATCAGGATATTCCGAATATTTTCACCTATTTCACGAACAGCATCGGGGAGAACATTGGGACGCCACCACACGTGGTTACCGTCTCCAACGGGATAACTCGTGTTTTTTACGACCTCTATTATTACCAATTTGGCAACGTGGTGACCAATCATGTGTATAACTCGCAGCTGGTGACCATTGTCACGACCAGCATCACTAACCATGTTGGGGCAAACGTGGGCAGTCCAAACGTGACGAATGTCTCGACCACTTCTTATTACACCAACATCCTGGGTTATCCATCCGGGGACATCCTGATCATCCCGACCAACTGGTGCGGTTTCCAAGTGACCGCCGCCTACCCCTTGCTGCCGGTCATAGGGGTCAGTAATACTGTGGCCTCGGCTACTGCCACCCGTGGCACTAATTCGTTTTTCTACTCGCAGTCCATCTATTATACGTTCACCAACCGGACCTATAACGTCACGCCGGGGGTCTGTAACCCGAAGCTAGTCTTTAGCACAACCTATTCTACCAACATCGCCAACGTGTATCAGTATTCGTTCGGCAATGTGCTGACGAACCATTACTACACCAACACGCTGGTCAAGGTCTATACCAACTATATCTATTCCACGGGCGGAGTGGGAACCAACCTGGCGACCAACATGACGGTCATTCCAAATTCCTATTACACCAACATTCCCTCCGGTGATATTTTCATCGTGCCGTCAAGTTGGTGCGGTTACACCTACACCACGCTGCTGACCAATTTGAACTTTGCCACCAACGTGATCACGGCGGGCGGCGTCCCCACCAGCGGTCAGTTCTTTGCCCAGACTAACATCAGCTTTTTCACCAATTACACACTGGCCATGCGGCCCGCCTTCTGTGAACCAAGGGTGGCAAACTTCACGAATTACTCCACCAACATTGCGGGCATATACCAGTATTCTTTTGGAAACATAGTCACCAACCATTTCTACACGAACACCGTTGTCCGGGTAGTGACGACGAACGTGCTTTTTGTATCTGGAGGCAGCGTCGGCGCGGTTTCCAACAGCGTCACGGTGACCACCAACCTTCTGAATAAGCCGTCGGGTGACATCTTCATCGTCCCGTCGGCATGGTGTGGCTACAAATACACCGTCCTGCTGACCAACTATAACGCGTTCACCAATACCGTATTCGGCTCCGGGGCGGCGGGGCCAAACCAGTTCTACTCCGAGACGACCACCAGTTTCCTGACTAATTATCTTTGGTCCATTCAGCCCGGCTTCTGCGAGCCAGCGCTGGGCTTTGGAACTAATTACAACACCAATCTGGTGACGACCTACACTTATGTCTTTGGCGGCATCATCGCCAATCGTTATCTGCCTATCACGCCGGTCGTGTCGGTCATCACTAATCGGATGTTGGTGCCCTTTGGTTTGGTGGGTGACCTGACTAACAAACTCACGCTGGTCACTAACTATGCCGGGCCGAGCGGAGATTTCTATATTTTGTCTCCGGCTTGGTGTTACTTTAAGTCCAACTCACTCGTTTCCACGTTCGTCAACACCGTGACCAATCAATTGGACTCGACCAATATTGTCGGCCCAGATTTGGGCCAGCATTATTCGGAGACAAGCCGGAGCAGCTTTACCAACATCACGTTTTTGGGCACGCCCTACATTTGTAGCACCGCCCCGCCGTCGCCGACTCTGCGGCGCGGCATCGAACACGTCCAGTTTGTGCGGGCCAACTTTGACTCATTGCTCGGCCAATTTTTCCAGCCGCTCACTAACGTCTACACGATGACCGTGATCACCAACAGCCAGCAGGTCACGGAAATTTATCAGCGCGCAGTATTCGCGCCGGACATTTTATTAAGCGCGCAGGATTTGGCCACGAGTCCGTCTGACGGGATTATAGGAAATTCCCGGGCTGCTCGCGGGATTGTATTTGATGCCAGCCAAATTCTATCAGGGTTGGAAGGCCCTGGCACCATTCATGGTCCGACTACTTTTATTTACAACAAAGTAGGGCCGGCGTTTCTAAATGGGCCGTTCTTAAACACCAATGCGTTCCTGTTTAACAGTATTTTGATTTCGACGGTGAACGAGTTTAGCCAGAGCATAAATACGTTGCAGTGGGCGTCGTTCAACACGGATACCAATTCAATTATTCTTTATCCGAATGGAACCAGCTTGGCCAACCTAGCCAACTCCCTCTACATTCAGGTGACGCCGGCGGCGGCGGTGGATGGCAACGTGGGTAGCTACTACGCCCAGCAATTTGATGCCACCGGCGGACAGCCGCCTTACACTTGGTCGGCTCCAGATTTGAGCAGTGTTGCTCCGTTCTTTAGTTTCAATGTCGGCACGCGAACCATATTCGGCACGCCGAATATGACGGGCACATTCAATTTTATCATCCGGTTGACGGATTCCGTCAATCGCACGGCTGACTATAATTACAGCATCACCATTCATTGATTGAGCACATGAAGCGCATATTTCAGCAAAGTAATCGGTGGATCGGGTGGCGGATGTTGTCGGCACTGGCCGTGCTGGCATTGGCCGGGGCGGCGCAGGCTACTAGTCCGCTGTTCCAAAACAACTCGTCTCTCTATTTCACAGTGCCGGGCAACTCGCCGCCCATTTATGACGTGACCGCCTTCGATAACGAGAACGTGTTCAGCGTGACGTATAACACCACGCCGGTATTGTATCAGCCGTTGAACACTTATTATTACACGAACAACGGCACGATGATTTACAATGGCTTTTTGAGCAGCCAGAGCGGATACAGGTTCGATTTACAGACGACCAATGTCATCCCGCACACGATGGCGGGGACGATCTATAACCCGGGTGACATCCGTTGCAACTCTACCATTGACGGATTTGGCTTTGGCCCGGGTAAGTGCATTTTCAACGCGACCAACATCATCAACTCGGGCACCATTACGGTTGGCGTGGGTGGCGACATTACTTTTGATAGTAAATTTACCGACCTGTCATTTGCCGCCTTGACGGTGGAAACGGCTGCTTCCAAGTTCAGTGCTCCAACGGCTGCCATTGGAATCGGAGGGGCTTGGGATCCAACGCAAAACCTATTTAACAATTCCGCGAGCTCTTCTACGCCCAACCAATTTACGGCATTTAATTCAAAGTCCTATTTTCAAGTGGTGAACCCAGGATCACCCAATGTGACGGTGCGCGCGGTTTTCATTGCCAATGACAGCCCGGATGTTCCCTACAATGTTTATTTCGGCTCGCCGGCCAACCCGGTGCTGGGAAACGGGACGGCGTTGATTGAATGGGCCGGTGCTAATCAGGATTCGGCGACGTGCAATCCCTATACCAACTACCTTTCTTTGTATAACCAATTTGATTTGGTAGGCAGCACCAATAACCGGGTGCAGGGAAACGGTCTCCCCAGCAATTTCCAGATTATTCAGAGTAGTGCGTCGCTGGTGCCGGGGGCGACTCCGGCGGTTCAGAGTTTTCAGAATGTGTTTCAACCAGCAGCCAGCATCACCCCCAGCAACGCCTACATTAGCGTGCTGCTTCAGTCCACCACGGTGGCTACCAACGCGAGCGGGGCTAATCCGAGCGGGGCTTTGACCAATTTGCCCGGAAAAATATCCATCACGGCCAGCAATAAACTTAACCTTGCGAATGTGCAGTTGAGTGGTGAAAACTATCTGGCGTTGATAGCGCCCAATCAGTTCGACGGCAGCCAAAATTCCACCATTGTGGCTCCTTACTCGGATATCAATCTAGGGGTAACTAATGGTCGGTTGAATATTGCCAACTTAATTTCGTCTGGCGTGGCCACGGTGGGCGGCAACCTGCAAGCTTGGAGTGCCCGGTGGAATTATACCGATGCGGGTGGCATTAACTTCGATTTTAGCGTCGTCATTGTCACCAGCCAGCTAACTGCGCAGTCGCCATCCTGGATCCAAAACCTGAAGCTGCACGCTACGAATAGCTTGGTCATCAATGACGTGATGAACGTCTTTAACTCCCTTTACATTGATGCTACAAACCTCACGCTCGCCACCAATTCTTGCGGCAATGGTTTCACCTCACTCGATGGTGAACTGAACTGGTATAACTCCCTGACCTTCGGTCCCACACAGATTCCAAATGTGTTATGGCTGACGAACAGCGGTGCGATCCGCGCGCTGAATGATTCGATCTTCGGCACCTCGGCTCAACGTTATGTCGCCTTCATCAACAATGGGTTGGTGAGTGACAAAGGCACGACGATTTGGACAACGAACTTCGTGAATGCTGGCTCTTTCACGAATGGTTCCGGCGGCTTCACTTTGACCTCGCAACGTTCCGTGATGACGAATGGTTCTATCTATGCCAACGGCAGTGTTTCATTGACCACGTCTAATTTGACAGTAACGAATGAAACTATGGTGGTCGGTCGTTCGCTGACCATCGTGTCGCCCAATTTTCTGACGGATGTGCCGACGAATCTACCGCCGAACAGCGCCTTCAGCAGTAATAACTGGGTGGTGGGTTCTTTTGCCTTGAGTGGCGACGGAATTAGTCTGCCGGTCTTGCCAGCGCGCGGCGATTTGTTAGGCACGACGATTACTTCCATGGCACCGACTAACAAAGGGATTGTTCACCTATGGGCGGGACAAGATCGTGGTTACTCGGTGGCTGGATTCTCGAACAACACCGCCATCGGTCATTTGGTGCTGGATGCGCTTGGGGCGGCGCCCTTGAACGGCCGCTTCACCTTCAACGGAGCGAGTGCCAGTAATGCTATGTATGTGGATGAAATCGAGTTTAAGGATTACTCGACCAACACGAGTCCGGGTGGTGGCAGCCTTAATATGAATGGCATCACCTTTAACCCGAATCTGGTCATCTATTACGCGCAGGCCATCCTGAATGGCGCTTCCATTGCCGAAAGGTTGAATAAAGGAAACACCAATAACGGGGTAAATAACTTGACGAGCCATTTCCGCTGGGTGCCAGCTTATGCTGGCTACTTCAGTTCCACCAATCTTATCAATCCTGATGGCACCACCAATACGGTGAACAAGGCGCTGGCCGAGAGTGGTTCTATTGATTCCGATGGTGATGGCATAGTAAATAACGCCGATTCGACACCGTTTTTCCAGTCGAGCCAGATTAACCTCACGGCCTTCCTGACTAATGTGCCGCCGCAAAAGGTGAAGATCGTGTTTCAGACTATTCCGGGTGCCACCAATTTTGTCTATTACGCGACGAATCTGAACACGCCGAACTGGCAACCGTTCACCAATTTTAATAATTATTACTGGAACTCTGCCAATCTGGCGGTTTCCAACTACGCTCACGCCAACTGGTTTCCCGCGCCGCAAGCGTATGGCAACCAGGCGACCAACGTGTGGGTGTTTGACACGGTCACGAACGTGCAGCGGTTTTACCGAGTGTCGGTGCTGCCGTGGTTGACTTATCCGAACTGATATTTTCTGAAAGCTAAAAACGCCTGGCATATTGTCGGCGAAGCGAATGGAGCAATGTTGTGAAAACGATTCTTAATATGTTTAGTTACTCGATCCGGCTCGGTTGCCGCCCGTTGGCTGACGGCCTGAAACTGGCAGCGGTGTTTGGCCTAGTCCTGCTGGCTGGCGCGGCCGCGGCGCAGACCAACGCGTCGGGAACTTTCCAGTTCACCACCGACACTTACAAGGTGAGTGAGTTTGAGCAGACCTCCCCGCTGCAGCCGGGTATAAATCTCGCCCCGAGTTTGCTGGGCGCGCGGGTTACGGTGACGCGCACCAGCGGATCCAGCGGACGGGTGTTGGTTCCAATCCTAACCACTTCGTTCACAAATTATTTTCTGGTCACCAACGTGTTTGATATCAGCAACAATCTGGTCTTTTTGTCGCAGGTTAGGCCGTTGTTCCCTCCGGATGCCGGGCCGAATTTGACGAATAGCATCACGTTCGATGACTATCAGATGAGTGCTTCGAGTTTGATGACGAGTTACGGGGACCAGGCCACTTTGGTTCCCGGTTCGTCGGTCACCAACACCCCTTATTACCTCACCAACATAGTCAATACGACGACCAACATCAGCACGAACACTTTGGTTGTCTTCACCATTTCTGTGGTCTCAACGGGCGTTGGACTGTTGACACCGGTATTGGACGCGCTGGAGTCGACGAATCTGCTGCTGCCGCAACTCGGATCCACGGTGCAACAGTCCATCACCGTTGCCAAGTCCGTTCCCAACCAGTTTTCAGGTTCCTATTACACCAATTCGGTAATCAACCTCGAACGGTCAACGTTCCGTATATCGAAAGGGAAGAGCCCGGCCATCATCTATCTGCATCGAACAGGTGGAGCTGGAGATAAGGCCGTGACTGTGAGTTATGCCATCAACCAGTCATTGCCGCACCCGGTGAAGAGCGGCATGGACGGCAATCCCGCTCCCGGCAACACCTTTGCCCTTGAGGCGGGTTCGGACTATGCGGTGGCGGGAACCGACTTCCAGAATGTTTCCGGCACGGTGACTTGGGCGGCCAATGACAATAATGATAAGACGATCTCCATTACGTTGCTTAATCCCGGGACGCCGGCTTTTAACTTGGATCTTCAACTGCAAATCTTCGTTCCTGTCGGCTCCACAGAACCGGTAATCATTGGCGGGATTGATCGAGCGACCCTCACAATTCTTGGAGACGAACAGCCAGCTGGTGCGGTGGATCGCACTTGGAACAAGGACAATGGGGATGGTTTTGATTCCAACCCGCCTTACCTGAAATTTCCCGGCACCAAGGGCGGGGCGAGCGACAGCGCGAATGGCAACGGCGGCACAGTCAACGCGGTGGTGGAACAGGCAGATGGCAAGGCCATCATCGCGGGGAGTTTTAATTCCTACGATTCCAATCCGTATAACTACATCGTCCGGTTGTTGAGCAACGGCTATCAAGACCCCACGTTTTTAGTATCCCCCAACAGCGGGGCGAATGATGTCATCGCGGCGATGGCGTTGCAGACCGATGGCAAGATTGTCATTGGCGGCAACTTTACGTCCTTCAATGGCGAAAGCCGGCCACACATCGCCCGCTTGAACAGTGATGGCACGGTGGATGGCAGCTTCAATCCCGGTCTCGGTGCGGATGGCACGGTGCAAGCGGTGGCTGTGAATCCGGAAGATGGAACCATTCTGATTGGTGGCAGCTTTACTAACTACGGCGGCGTGGCCTCTAGCTATGTGGCGCGTTTGAACCCGGACGGTTCACGCGATACCAATTTCAATGTAGGAAACACGGTGAATGGGGCAGTAAATGCCATTGCTATTAACGGCGTGCAAACGATTAATTTGGACATTACTCCATCCGGCACCGAAACGGAAGATGTGCAGCGGCTCAACCTTGGCGTTTCTACTTCTGGTATTTTGCAGGTGGCCTTTGATATGTTTTTTGTGCCGGATAGAATGACGATTTACTATGGCGGCACTAACGATGTAAGAATTTATGATTCGGGTTCGGTTGCTGGCTATACTAATTTTGCGCTGCCGTTCGGCCCTACCAACGGATTTACCACCAATGTCATCACCATTGTCATGAATCAGGGTGGTGGACTGCTCGGAACTGTTTGGATTTACAATGCTGTCATCAACACCTATGGCGACAAGACGGTCTATATCGGTGGTGAGTTCACGGCGGTGAACGGCCAGCCTTCCGGCGGCGTGGCAAAATTACAGGCAAATGGAATTTTGGATTCGACCTTTAACCCCGGGATCGGCACTTACAATCCTGACACTGGATTTACTGATCCGGTTAAGGCTTTGGCCATTCAAAATGGCAAACTGCTGGTGGCCGGCGGGTTTTCCTACATGGAATTGGCGGACTATAATGGCATTGTGCGCTTGAATACGGATGGGACGATTGATCTGACCTTTAATCCCGGAGCCGATGCTCAAAACGGCACTTACAATCCGTTGAGCGGAAAAGTAGATACCATTTACGCGCTAACGCTACAAACGGACGGAAAAATTTTGATTGGCGGCAATTTCACCACTTACAACCAGACCCGGCGCGTGGGCATCGCGCGTTTGTTTGACAACGGCAGTCTGGACACGAGTTTCATGGATACGGCCTATAACCAGTTCGCCGGGCTGATCAACCACTATTACAAATCGGATGCGGTGAACACGAACGACTATCCGGCGGGCAACCATCGTAATGCCGTGCGGGCGATCGCCGTGGAGCCATCATCGCCGAACAACGTGATTATCGGCGGCGACTTTCTGCGCGTGGGCGGCGGCTCGGTGGATCACGATGGCATCAATATGCCGGCATATACGAATGTGGTTTTTCAGAACGCGCGCATGGACAGCCACCCACGGAGTAATGTGGCGAGGTTGATCGGTGGTTCGACGACCGGGCCGGGCAACATTTCGCTTTTGTATAACACTTACTCGGTGGATAAGACGGCGGGAACTTTATATGTGTCCATGGCGCGCACAAACGGCACGCTCGGAACCATTGCGGCGACGGTAAAGCCGCAATTTGCCGAACCCGGGCCGGGGATTGCAACGACCAACAATGTGACTGGGGGGGCAACACCCACTTGGCCGACACTCTATCAAATCAGTACGAATGATTTCTGGCCCAAGGCTCCGGGGACTTATGGGCCGAACTTCAGCCCGCAGCCGCAGCCGCCGTTGGGGATTCATGGGACTGCTTTGGCGGACGTGTATTTCAGCATCATCAATAATACCAATATCACAGGGAATTTGAACGCGAACATCGCTTTGAACAGTCCAGACGGCAGTAGCTTTAAACTTGGCGGGGAAGTGGTTCCGCTCGGTGCCGCGTTGGGGCAGATTAACTTGTCGCCGCTGACGGTGATTGATAACAACTTCAAACCCGGCGTGCTGGGCTTCAGTTCACCCACTTACACGGTCAACCAAAATGGCGGCACGGCGACCATCACCGTGGTTCGCACCAACGGCACGGATGGGATTGTCTCCGTGAATTATGACACCGCCAATGGCACGGCGACGAATGGAATTAATTTCAACAACGTGAGCGGAACGTTGACGTTTAATCCGGGTGAATCCAGCCATACATTTACCATTCCGATCATCAGTGGTTCCACGGTGTCACCGGATAAGACGGTGAATTTGTTGCTATCTACGGTCACGGGCGGAGCCATGATTGGTCTGACGAACGCGGTGCTGACGATCATCAATAATAACTTTACTCCGGGCCATGTCAGCTTTACGTCACTCACATTCACAACGAACGAACCGAACACCACGGGCGCAGCGGCGATCACGATCAACCGGCTCGGCGGTAGCAGCGGCACTTTAGCGGTGACGTTTGCCGCGACGAATGGCACGGCCACCAACGGTGTCCAGTTCACCGGCCTCACGAACTCGCTAACGTGGAACAACGGGGATGTCTCTACCAAAACTGCTTTGGTGCCGCTCTTGCACGACGGCATTTCTACTACCCCCGACTTGAATGTGAACGTCCGGTTGTATAACCCGCTCGTGAACACCAAGCTGAACACGAACGCGCTAGGCTTAAATACGAACGCGCTGTTGACCATCGGCAACATAGACTTCCCCGGCACGGTGCAGTTCACCTCCGGCCGTTACTCGGTGAAAAAATATGCCGGCTACGCGCTGGTGCCGGTGGTGCGGGTCGGCGGCTCGGCGCAGGCGATTTCTGTGACCTATAATACGGCGGACGGCACGGCAATAGCTCCGGCGGATTATACCGCGACCAACAATACGCTCACTTTCGCCAACGGTGAAGTCAGCAAATACATTCAGGTGCCGATCGTGGACAACGCCGCCAGCATTGGCTTGAAGACGCTCACGGTGCAATTGACCGGCGCGGTGGGCAGCCCGGCCTTGGCTACCTTGAACATTATTGACACGGACGAGGTGGATGAAACGCCCGGTAGCGATGATCCGACTTACAGCCCTACCGCTGGCTTCAACAATGCCGTGTTTGCACTGGCGTTGCAGACGAACAATAACAAGCTCGTGGTCGGCGGTGATTTCACGCAGGCCGATGGCGTGCCGCGTCGCCGCATCGCGCGCTTGAACGCCAACGGCACACTCGATGCCTCCTTCTCGCTGCCATCCTCGACGATGGGTGTGGACGCCAGTGTGCGTGCCGTCGTGGTGCAGTCTGATGGCCGCATCGTCATTGGCGGTCAGTTCACCAACTGCAATAGTTTCGTCAATCGCCATATCGCCCGTTTGAATCAAGACGGTGCGCTGGACAGCCTTTTCAACGTGGGTGCCGGTGCGGATAACACGGTCTTTGCGCTCGCCGAAACGTTCGCGGGCGGCGCCCGGAAAATCATCGTTGGCGGCAGTTTTGCAACGCTCAACGGCACGACCTTTCACGGCATCGGGCGGTTGAACGACAACGGCGCGGCGGACACCAGCTTTAATCCGGGCGGACTCGGAGCGAATGCCGAAGTCTATGCGGTGGCGGTGCAGACCGATGGCAAAATAGTTATCGGCGGCAATTTCACCAGTGTTAACGGCGTGACGGCAAATCACCTCGCCCGACTCAACGTGAATGGCACGGTGGACACTACCTTCACTGGCTCCGGTGCGAATGATTCAGTGCTGGCGCTCGCGGTTCAGCTTGATGGAAAAATTCTTCTCGGCGGCGCGTTCACGAATGTGAATGGCTCCGTCCAGAACCACCTCGCGCGCTTGAACAGCAACGGCTCGACGGATCTCGGCTTCACGTCGGGCGTGGGTGCGGATGATCTGGTTACCACCATCGCGTTGCAGACGGATACGCGCATCGTGCTGGGCGGCCAGTTCACGCATTGCAGCGGCGTGACGCGCAGCCGGATCACGCGCTTGAATCCTGACGGCACCGTGGATCCGACCATTAACTTTGGCTCCGGTGCGGACGGTTTCGTATCGGCCATGGTCATCCAACAGGACAATATTACCGGCTACCCGACGAATGTGCCGGATGAAAAAATCATCATCGGCGGCGGCTTCGCGCATTACAACGGCGAGGTGCGCCAGCGCGTGGCTCGGATTCAAGGCGGCTCCATCAGCGGCGTGGGTGCGTTTGAATTTTCCACCTCGGATTTTTATCAGGATGAAAGCGTCTTGAGCGCGGTCATCACGGTGATTCGCACCGGCGGCACGATGGGCACCAACGCCAACGGCTCCGGCAACATCAGCGTGCCGTTCACCACCAGTGATGGCAGTGCGATTGCGGGCGTCAATTATCAGACCGTCGTCACGAACATCATCTTCCCGATGGGCGAAGTGCAGCAGACTGTGAACATTCCGCTCATCCGCGATTTTGTCATCACGAATGACTTGGATGTGAATCTGGCGCTGGATCCCATCTTGCCGGCGAGCTACGGCGACCAGCCCACCGCGAAGCTGCATATTGTCAACGACGACGCAGCAGTTAATTTTTCCGCGCCGACCTATCAAGTGACGAAGAACGTTATCAACGGCGTGGCGACCATCAATGTTCTCCGCCTCGGCACCAGCTACGGCACGGCCTCGGTGATTTTCAACACGACCACGAATGGCTCGGCCACGCCAGGGCTGGATTACACGCCGGTGACGAATTATCTTGTGACCTTCAATCCGGGCGTGACGAATGTGGCAGTGAACATTCCCATTACCAATAACGCCGTGCCGGAAGGATTCCGCACCGTGGAGATTCAACTGACCAATCCGGTCAACACGGTTTTGTATTCGCCCTCCAACGCGGTGCTGACGATTATTGACACGGTGTATTCGGCGGGACAGATCAGCTTCTCGGCGACGAACTATAATGTCACGCCGAGCGATGGTAGTGCGGTCTTGAAAGTGATACGCACTAATGGTTCATCTGGGACTATCTCCGTGGATTACCATACGATTGCGCAGACGGCGGTGCCGGGAAATGACTATGTCGCCAGCAGCGGCCAGTTGACATTTATTGCTGGGGTGGTGAGCCAGAATATTAACGTGCCGCTGTTGTCGCAGACGTTGGTGCAGCCCCCCGTAACCTTCTCGGTCGTGCTGTCGAATTTGGTTGGTGGGGCGCAGATGATTGCTCCGACCAACGCCACGGTTAACATCATCAGTTCGATTGCTGGCATCAGTTTCGTTGCGGCCACGAATACCGCGCCGGAAAATTCAGGAGCGGTGAACGTCCTCGTGCAACGCCTGTTCAACACGAACAACGTGGTGTCCGTGAATTACGCCACCGCGCCCGACACCGCGTTGGCCAATGTGAATTACCTCACCACCGCTGGCACGCTCTCCTTCACCAACGGCGAGAGCACCAAGGTCTTGAGCATCGCGCTCGTCAACCGCACCAATGTCACCGGCGATTTGAAATTCTCCGTCAAGCTCTCGTCCCCGGTCGGTGCCCAGTTGCTCGCGCAGAGCAACACGGTAGTTGTCATTCAGGATGCGGATGCGGGCATCAGCTTCACCAACTCCACCGTGCGCGTGCTGAAAAATTCCGGCAGCGCGACTATCACCGTCGTCTGCTCCAACCCACGCGTGGAGCCGATCGTGACCGATACGAACAGCGTGCCGTTGTCGGTGCGTTATTACACGGCCGATGGCACGGCCTTGGCCGGGACGGACTATCAAGCGGTGAGCGGCACGTTGGTATTCACCAACGGCATTGCGACGAACACCTTCGACGTTCCGATTTTCAATAACGCGGCGGTGAGCGGCGACCATGCCTTCTCGGTCATCCTCACCAATGTCACCGCGCCCGGTCAGATCACGCCGTATGGCACGCAGACCGTGGTGATCAGCGAGAGTAACCCCGGCTTCCGATTCTCATCACCGACTTACACGGTGTTTGAAAATGCGGTGCAGGCCGGCATCACCGTCTATCGCACCGGCTTCACGGACACCGTGGCCTCGGTCAATTTCACCGCCACCAACGGCACGGCGGTGAACGGCGCAAACTTCTTCGCCACGAACGGCACGCTGGTATTTACTAACGGCGAGACAGTGAAGTCGTTCAACGTTCCGATCATTGCCAACATCGCGGTGCAGCCGAATCTCACCGTGCTGCTGCAATTATTGAACCCCACCAACGGCACGCTCGTCGCGCCCAGTGCGGCTATCTTGAACATTCTGGAAAACGGCGGCAGCTACGTTGTCCCGGCGGGAGCCACGCTGGTGAGCGAATCCGGCCCGGTTAACGGTATCATCGAAAATGGTGAAACGGTTCAAGTGTTATTTGCCTTCCGCGATGCCGCCGGTTTGAACGTCACCAACCTCATCGCCTATTTACTCGCCACCAACGGCGTCACTGCTCCCAGCCCCGCCTCACAGGTTTATAGTAACTTGAGGGTTTATGGTCACTCCGTCTCACGGCCATTCACCTTCACCGCTTCCGGCACAAATGCGTTACCCATTGCCGCGACCTTCCGGTTGTATGACAACGGAAGTTTTATCGGCACGGCGCTATTCGGTTTCACCCTCGGTTCTTGGACAACCACGTTTAGCAACGCGGCGGCCATCATCATCAACGACAACACCAACGCCTCGCCGTATCCGTCCGTCATCAATGTCAGCGGCGTCGGCGGCACGCTGATCAAGGCCACGGCCACGCTCAATGGTCTGTCCCATACCACATCGGCCGACGTGGATGCTCTGGTCGTTTCACCTGCTGGTTCGAACACCTTGATCATGGCCCATGCTGGCGGCCAGAACACGGTCACGAACATCGTGCTGACCTTTGACGATGCCGCCAGCAATTCGCTGTCGCACTTCAACCTGTTGTTCACCGGCACGAATAAGCCGACGGCCTTTCTGCCTGTAAGGAATTTT
The DNA here is from genome assembly GCA_025360325.1 of Limisphaerales bacterium. GTDB lineage: Bacteria > Verrucomicrobiota > Verrucomicrobiia > Limisphaerales > UBA11358 > UBA11358. The sequence continues at coordinate 29,998 of JANYCI010000194.1, forward strand.
CCTTGAGGCATGACGGCAACTTGAAGACGAAGAATTTTTATGCACAACGTTTTTGTTAAGACAATTTTCGGGCTGCTGGCCGTGGCTGCGCTAACCATTGGTTTGCCGCCGGTGAAGGCTGCGTCGCCCATGCCAATTTTGGTAATAGTGCCGGGGTTGAGTGGGGAATCAGCCATCACTGCGCTCGGTGGTAATATTGATGCCGTTGCCGCACATTACGATCAGACCGCAGTGCAATTGCGGGCCTTATTCCGAAGTGATTCCTCCTTGCGTGTGGATGGCGCGGGGTATCTCTATTATGTTTGCGTTGGCATCCCGCAAAATACTCCAGCCTACACAAACATCGTCTCCCCCTTGCAGCCGCTGACGAACACATTTTTCCTGCACAGCAAGCCGGGATCAACCAAGACTATCTATTTAGATTTTAATGGTGAAACCATTTCTGGAAGAGCTTGGAACAATAATAACACTCCTACTAGCGGTAATGATATCATAGCGCCTCCTTGGGATATCAACGGCAATCCGGGTGTGTTTAGCGCCAATGAACAGTCTATTATCCAGCAGGTGTGGTATCTAGTAGCTGAAGATTATGCCCCATTTGACGTGGATGTGACCACTGAATACCCAGGTGAGGCAGCCATCACCCGCAGTGACGTGACGGATAATGTTTTTGGCACTCGAGCGTTGATTAGTCCGATTAACTCCCTCATTGATACCAATGCATACGGTGGGTTGGCCTATGTTGGAGTTTATAATTTGGTTGGCGATTTTTTTAAGCCCGCTTTGATTTTCCCAGAAAATTTGGGCAATAATCCCAAAAATATTGCCGAGGCTGTAAGCCACGAAGTTGGGCATAATTTAGGCCTCCACCATCAGGGCACCAGCTCGCTGGGTTATTATGCTGGGCAGGGCAACTGGGCACCCATCATGGGGGTTGGCTATTACAAACCAATCGTCCAATGGGCCAAGGGCGAGTATCAAGATGCCAACAACCACGAGGACGCACTGGCGTTGATCACGACGAAAGGCTTGGACTATCGCGCTCAAGACTTTGGTAATTCGATCGCTACTGCCAGCCTGATGCCTGGCATCAAATCCATCACCAACGGGGTCATTTCCCGCACCGGTGAAGCCGATTATTTCTATTTTCAAACCGGCAGCGGTTCCGCGCAAGTAACCATTACTAATTGGTCAGGGAGCAGCGATTTGCACGAACGCGTCACTATCTACGATTTCAATGGCGTCCCGGTGGTCAGCTCCGAATCCGTGGATGACGCCAGTGTCGGCACACGCGGGGTGACCATTCAATTCCCCGTCACGGCTGGAAAATATTATGTTTCTATTGTCGGAACGAACAATGGCAACGCCTTTACCACCGGTTATTCTACTTACGCCAGCCTTGGTCAATACACCCTTGCTATCACCAACCCGCTCGGAAGCGCTACCACCTTTACCGCGCCGTCTGGACCTTGGGGCACTAATCTGGCAGTGATGAACGGCAGCAATCCCAACGGCCTGTGGCTGTTGTTTGTTCAGGATGATGCGGTGCTATATACGGGCATCATTAACAATGGCTGGTATGTCACACTTACCACTGCCGATCTCGTCGGTCAGGCGTCAGACAATGCCCTCTATGCCTCGAAGACCAACATCACCATGCCTTACGCCACCAATTGCAGCTTCACGGTGTGCGTGACCAACTATGGCCCGTCCACTTCCAGTAACGTGTTCGTCACCGACACGCTGCCAACGGATGGACTGGTGCTGGTCTCCTCCAATAGCACCGCTGGCACCGTCTCGATCATCGGCTCGGTATTGACGTGGAGCGTAGGCACTTTGCAGACGAACGCCGGAGCCAGCCTCACGCTCGTGTTGCACAGTATCGTTAGTGGTGCGTTCACCAACACCGCCACGGTCAGTTCCACCACCGCTGACCCGAATCCTGACGATGACACCGTGGCTACCGCCATTACTGTGACCGCGCCGCCGTTGCCGCCGTTGCTCACGAACTTTTCGCTGTCGGGCGTGACCAACGATTTTCAACTGACGGTCAACGGCGATCCAAACTTCCTGACCATCGTCCAAGCGTCCACCAATTTGGTGAACTGGGTGAATCTGTTCACTAGCACGCCACCGTTCATCTACACGAACTTCGGCACCACCAACTACCCGGTGCGCTTCTATCGCGCTGTGGTTGGGCCTTGAGGAAAATGAAATTATTCGGTTTGACCGGCGGCGTGGGGATGGGCAAATCCACTGCCGCCGGTTTTCTTTTACAAGCCGGCGTGCGCGTCGTGGATACGGATGACCTAGCTCACGCGCTAGTCCAACTCGGCCAGCCCGCGCTCGCTGAAATAAAAAAAGAATTTGGTGAAAAAATCCTCGCCGCCGATGGTTCGCTGAACCGGGCCGCGCTTGCGGAAAACGTTTTTGCCGACGAAGCCGCGCGCAAAAAACTGGAAGCCATTTTACATCCACGCATCCGCGAATGTTGGCAAACGCAGGTCGAAAATTGGCGGAAAGAAAATTGCGCGCTGGCTGTCGTCGTGATTCCGCTGCTGTTTGAAACGACGGCGGAAAATCAGTTCGACAAAATCATCTGCATCGCCTGCTCGCCGTCATCGCAAATGGAACGGCTCAAGGCGCGTGGGTGGACGCCGGAGCAGATCACCCAACGTATCGCTGCCCAGATGCCGGTGGAACAAAAAATTGCCCGCGCCCATTTCGTCATTTGGACGGAAGGTATGCCGGAGAATTCCCGCCGCCAGATCGCCCAAATCACTCGTGGTGTGAGTTAGAAATAAACCTGAATTCCGAAGTCGAGTTGAAGTTGGCGGCGTAGCGCAGGTTGGCAACCTGCTGTGTCGCCGACTGGCAGTCGGCGCTACAAAGTGAAAAGAAAAAAACGGCAAACCCCCTGTAAAACTTGACGATTCTCGTGTCCCCAGTTTGTTGCCAATTGTAACCACATCTGGTGACAAGCCAGAATCCCAAACTCTGTTACTCTTTTCTTGTTGGAAGTAGTGAGCCAACAAAAAATTTAGCGTTGTTCTGTGAGAGGCCGGAGTAGTGTCCGGCCTCTTTCTTTTTTGTCTTGGGCCGCTGGTTCCCCGCAACTTTCCCCATAGATTTTTTTCTGCCACCTGCTTTTGTTCAAGGCCTCGTCACACTCACGCGTAGAAACTTCGCGACAGAATTATTCATCGCCGCCGTGTGGCGCACAGTCACGTTTTCATTGGGCGAACCGGTGCGGGAAATTTCTGCTGCGTTCGCTGTGAGGGCGATGTTCGTTCCCGCGTAAGTCGCGATGTCCGTCCACGTCAGCAAATTCGAGGAGGATTGGATGTGATGCGTCACACCGGATTCTGCGGGACGTCGCACAAACGTGATTTGGAAAAATTTATTTCCCAAGTTCGTGACGACGGCGGACTGCACGGTGGCGTTGGTCTTCCAGTAATTTAACAGGCTGATGAGCGCGAGCGGCGTATTCGTCGGTGCGGGTTGGCCGGATTGGGTGGTGAGATTGACGCCGTGGCAACTGGTGCAGGTGCGAATTTCTCCCGGCGCAAACGTGAGCCAGTAACGCTCGCGCACCACGCCGATGTTGTTCGTGTCGGTCAACTGCCACGCGAGCGCGCGGCGTGCGGGCACGAGTGCCGCCGTGGAGCCGTCCGCGCCGACGCGCACGCTGGCAAGCGCGGCGGACGGCGGATTGTCTGCGGCGGGATCGTGCAAATGTTGGGCAATGACGCGGCGGCCGGCGCGCGGTGAATTGGTGTTGCCGTAATTCAAGCTGCGCAACTGGTCGGCCTGAAATAGTTGCAGCCACGCGACGTCGTAAATTTTCCCCGCCGCGCCAAGATTTTGGTGAGCGGTGCCGGCGACGCGGAGATTGAACGGTTGTTGATGATCCGCCGCGTCGCGTGTCGTCACATCGCGGCTGACAATGAGCGCAAGCTGATGCGTGCGAAGATAGTTTTGAAAATTTCCAACGCTGACATTGGCGGCGGCGAACGCAGCGAGTTCCGGCGCAGCCATCGCCCTCGCGGACGCCGCCGGGCGCGGACGCGCGACGACTTCCACGGGATCGAACTCCCACAAAAAATTCGTCTGTGTGACGAGGATGTCTGGACTCCAATACGCGGCGCGATTCGTCAGCCCTGCCGTGAGCGGCGTGCCGGGAACGTAAAGGCCATTGGAGAGCGTGAGAAATTTCAGCCGGAAATCATAGGGCGTCGTCGGAAAATCAGCGGTGCCGAGATTGGGTTCGGCGAGTTTGTAGCTGGCGTGCGCGGCGAGAAAAAATCCGTCCGCAGTCATCAGCGGATTCCGATAAAGCCCGGTGTGATCAGGAGTGATGCTGTTCGAGTTCGCGGCGGGCGTGCGCGTGGAAAGTGGCGTGAGAAAATTCACCTTCATGTAAAACGCGTTCACGTTCGTCGCGCCGGTGAGCGACACGATTTGTCCGCCGCTGTGCGAGCCGAATTCCGGCGCGTCAATGCCATAAAAAAGTCCCGGCGTGCGCGGGTCTTCGCGCACCATCAGAAAATTATTCACGGTGTTCGTGTTGTAATTGCCGCCGAAATAATAAAGATCCTGCACGTTCGGATCATTTGTGAACGCGCCGTTCGCGTAGCTGCCGCCGAGTTCGTGACGGCCAACGTGATTCAAAGTTTCCTCCTCGGTGCCATCTTGATTGATCATCCACGGAAAAAACTGGTTGAAGTTGTGGCCGGTCAGACCGGTGCCTGCGAGTAAGTCTGTCCGCACCGAGCGTGGTTCGGGAAAAACTTCTGTCTGATTGGTTGTCGCGACGGAGTTGGAGGACTCATCGCTCCAGTTGAACGCGCCGTAAGTGATGGAGCCGTGAACCCAATCGGTGTCCGCCTGCTGATCGCGTTGCAAATGATCCCAGCGCGCAAAAATAATCCGACCCGCGTTGTCCACCAACGGCGAGAACGCGCCGCTCGGCGTGTGATTGATCAAAAATAAATCGCCATTCGTCGGCTGCAAACTCCACAGGCCGGTGACGGTCGGCGCTTCTTCGTATTCATCGAGCTGCGGATAAAGCTGCGCCTCGCCGTTGCGCGGACGGTCGCTGGTGAAAATAATTCGGTCATCGGAACCGTAGATCGGGGAGACGTTGTTAAAATTCGTCGGTTGGTTAGGAACTTTCGTGATCACCGGCACGGCGTTGGAATCGAGGAAATTTGTAATTTCAAAAATCTGCCAGACGCCGGTGTCTGAATAGTCATATTGAAAATGCGGCGCACCGACGACCATGCTGAACACCGCCTTATTGCCGCTCCAATGCACGCACGGCTGTCTCACCGCGATGGCATTGGTGGTTTGCGCGCCCCACTGGCCGAAGCCCGCCGCACGCGTGAGATTTTTCAGCGCGCCGTTTGGATAGCGGATATAGAGATCGCCGCCGCGTCCGCACGAGTCGAGCGACGGCTGATGGTTCCCGAACGTCGAACCGATGGTGGTGAAATCCGCCGGCACTGGAACTTGCGTGACGAAGAGGATGGCGTTCGTTGGGCCACCGACCAACTTGGCTGCGGTTGCGAGCAGCACGATCAAAGAAAATATTCTGGTAGTATTCATTGGCTTGCTGGCGGGGCATCCTAGCGCACAGCGGGTGGAAGTGCAAATGCCCTACGGAGCGGGTAGTGGTATGTTTTGAAACAAACAAATATTTCCATGCGCTCCGGCTTCCTCGCCCCCTCGGGGGAGAGGATTGAGGTGAGGGGGCGACGTGATGACTATTGACGAGAACGAATTGGCGGTAGTCTTGACCCCTCACCCTAACCCTCTCCCCTAACAAGGGAGAGGGAACCGCCGCAAACCATACGACTACTGCGGAACGCTGATTGTTTAGCTGCTTCCGCTTGCCGCCCGAATTTTCCCGCGTAATCTTCCGCCCTGCCGAAACGGGATAAAACTTTCTGAAAGGCACTTTCCAGTTGCCTAAAAACTTCTGCGCCTTACGATTTGCCGAACTGCATGGCTAAGGGTAATTCACAGAAAAAATCCGATGGCTCCGCGCTCAACTTCGAGTCCCAGCTTTGGGCTGCCGCCGACAAGATGCGCGGCCACATGGACGCCTCGGAATACAAGCACGTCGCGCTCGGCCTCATCTTCCTGAAATACATCTCCGACGCCTTCGAGGAAAAACGTGAGCAACTCCTCTTCGGCTTTTCCGATCCCAAGAGCGATTTCTTCATCAAGGACGAGCAGCAACGCGACTCAGCCGCCAACGAACGCGACGAATACCTCGCCGCGAATGTCTTCTGGCTGCCGCCCGAAGCGCGCTGGCACACCATCAACGCCAAAGCCAAGTCGCCCGAGATCGGCAAGGTCATTGACGACGCGATGGGCGCGATTGAGCGCGAGAACCCCACGCTCAAAGGCGTGCTGCCCCGCGATTACGCCCGGCCCAGCCTCGACAAAGTCCGGCTTGGCGGCCTCGTGGACATCATTAGCAACATCGGCTTCAACCAATCCGCTGCGAAATCCAAGGACGTCCTCGGGCGCGTCTATGAATACTTCCTCGGCAAATTCGCCAGCGCGGAAGGCAAAGGCGGCGGCGAATTCTACACCCCGCAATGCGTCGTGCAGGTGCTCGTCGAGATGCTCGAACCCTACAAA
>JANYCI010000221.1 GCA_025360325.1 Limisphaerales bacterium
CTACGGCGACAACTTTTCGCGGTGCGGCAGATGGTTGGTGGCCGTCCGCAAGGACTTCCAGCGCGACAAGGCCGCGTCGCTGGTGTCTTCAAAGAGAAATTTTAGCGTCGGCGATTCGACGTGGCCGGCGCAAAAGAGCGCGTTGGCTTTGACTTCGGGTGAATAACACAAAGGAATTTAATTGCATTGAATTGCGATGTTAAATTGTTAAATTGTTAAAAGTTTAGTGTGGCTGTGCGATTTTTATGAAAACAATTTTGTCGTGCATTTTTTGCCTCTTGGCGATTTGCGTGGATGCGCAACTTACAGGCAATCAAGGCATCGGAGCGTATGCAGGTGGAGGCTTTGGCGAAATAACGCCGCAGATGCAACAAGACCAAAAAAATAGAGAAATGGCTGAAGCTGCCAAATTGTTGAACGGACACATTTATCGACGCGTTAATGGCCAAATTGTAAATTTGTTGGCAAGTGGACAAACGGTTTTTGGCGACGTAGAAAGTGTTGAAGATGGAGTAATTGTTTTGGATGAGCCAACATTTGGTGGGAATGGTCCTTTAAGGAGGTTTGCTTTTACAAACTACCAAGGCGAGGTAGTTTCTCATAAATTTGTCGAAGCTCGCGTAGTTCGAGCGGGGACTTACAGATTGGGTAGCGAACCAATTGTGCTTTGGGATTGTGGTGTTCTGTTAAGTCCAAAAGAAGAGCAGCAAAAATTACAAGAGGTTAATTATGCTCGAAAAGCACAGCAAAAAATTTTAGATGATGCTGCACATTTGAGAAATTCTATTATTCAGTCAAACGCCTTTATTCATCTTTTGCCACACGCGACGAATGGTCAAGTTTGGGCGCAAACAAGTCTCGCGATTCGTTACCTGAAAGGACAAGGTTGTGAGACCAATCAAACACAAGCGGTTTATTGGTTTCAAAAGGCAGCAGCACAAGGGGATTTAGAGGCTTCAAATTATTTGGAGAAAATCAATTTTGCTTCAACAAACGCGGCTTCCGCCACAACGCCGTAGGCGTGAAATCTTTGTAGAAACGTCCAGCAAATAAATTCTCAAGTTCCGTAGGAGCGGCATATATCGCTCCTAACGGAGCTAAAACATTTCGGGGATTTGATTCTACAAATATGTCGCGCCTGACGGCGCTCGGAATCACGCCATCGCACGGGCGATGCTGTTCCACCAGGCGTCGTGCAGTTCGGTGAGCGGGGCGGAGAATTCGCTGGTGGCGGTTTTCACCGTCAGCTTGTCGCCGCCGACTTTGCCCAATTGCTTCACGCGCATTTTCATGGTTTCACTTCCGGTTCGCCGCGTGCACCGTGCCAGAAGCGCAGCACATAAACGGTGTTTTGTTCCGGGAATATTTCGTAAATGATCCGATAGGGGCGATGGACGATTTCCCGAACGGATGGCTCGGAAATTTCGGGAACAACACGACCGCGTTCGGGCAATTCCGCCAGCGTCAGTGCGTGGTCAACGAGTTCGTTGCCAAAAGTTTTGGCGCGGTCGGGATTGTCCTGCGCGATGAAGGAAACGATTTCGCGCAAATCATCCTGCGACTGCGGCGTGAGGATTACTTTGAAGCCCATGAGTCAACCAGCTTGCGCGCGTCCTCGGCGGGAATGCCTTCACCACGCCGCGCCTGCCAGCGTGCTTTCTCGATGCCCGCCAGCAGTTCGACTTCGCGCGCAATTTCTGCCAGCGAAACTTCTTCCGGCAATTTATTGACGAGGTCAATGACCATTTCCCGACTGCTCATGGCAAAACTATCTGCGCTCCTGCAACGAAATGCAAATGAGAATTTCACGCCATCGCGCGGGCGATGCTGTTCCACCAAGGATCGTGCAATTCGGTGAGCGGGGCGGAGAATTCGCCGCCGGCGGTTTTCACCGTCAGCTTGTCGCCGCCGACTTTGCCGATCTGCACAGCAGGCACACCCATGAGTTTGGTGCGTTCGACGACTTTCACGGCGTCGAGCGGTTTGCAACTGATGACGACGCGCGATTGCGTTTCGCCGAAGAGCAAGGCGTCGAGGCGCGTAGTGGCACAGGCATCTTGCCTGTGAGTTTCTGATTTTTCTGCGGCAGAAGAACCACACCGGCTGGAAGCCTGTGCCACTAAATCCACCGTCGCACCAATCAATCTCGGCGTGTCGCGAGCAATGAGTTGGCTGATGCAACTTTCCGCGAGCGCGACGGCGAGGCCACCTTCGCTGCAATCGTGCGCGCTCTTCACGAGACCAGATTGGATCAGGCCGATGAGCGTGGTGTGCAGCGTCTTCGCG
>JANYCI010000253.1 GCA_025360325.1 Limisphaerales bacterium
CATGAGGAGCATCGTGCCCGCGGTCATGAAGATCACGGACTGCACAATGAACGTCCACTTGCTCTGGATGACGATGTGACCGTAGGTGCCGACGTCGTAACCGGAGAAGAGTTGCTGCGGGTTGTTCAGCGCGAGGAGGAGCAGCGTGCCTTGAATCACGCAGATGATCACCGTCGCGTAGCGGGTGTATTGCGTGAGCTTCTGGCGGCCGACGTCACCCTCTTGCTGGAGACGACTGAGCTGCGGCACGACCGCGGTCATCAGCTGGAAAATAATCGACGCGCTGATGTAGGGCATGATGCCCAGCGCGGCCACGGCGCCTTTGATGAGCGCGCCGCCCGTGAACATGTTGTAGAGTCCGACCAGCGCGCTGGCGCCACCCGACGACTGGTCGGCGAAGAAGCGCTGCAGCGGATGCGGATCGATGCCCGGTAACGGAATGTGCGCGGCCACGCGCGCCACGAAGAGCAGCGACAGCGTGTAGAAGATGCGGGAGCGGAGCTCCGGAATCTTCAGCGAATTGGTGAACGCGGAAAACATGGTGAAGGGCTTCAGCCGACGAGGGCCTGGCCGCCGGCCTTTTCGATCTTGGCCTTGGCGGACTCGGAGAATTTCGCGGCGGTGACTTTCAGCGCGCGGCTCAGTTCGCCGTCGCCCAGAATCTTCACGGTCGTTTCGCCACCGCGGATGAGACCAGCCGCAGCCAGCGCGATCGCGTCGACTTCCTTGACCTTCGCATCGAGGGAAGCGAGGTCGCCGACATTGAGGACCGCGATCTCCGTGCGATGATTGTAATTGTTGAAGCCGCGATGCGGGAGTTTGCGGTAAAGGGGCATCTGGCCGCCTTCGAAGCCGGGGCGGATGCTGCCACCGGAACGCGCGGTCTGGCCTTTGCCACCGCGACCCGCAGTTTTGCCGCGTCCGCTGGATTCGCCCTGACCGAGGCGTTTGCGACGGTGTTTCGATCCGGGACGGGGTTGGAGATTGTGCAGGCGCATAAAAAATTAAATGGCAGCCACGGCTTCCGGGGCTTTCGGAGTCACTACTTTGCGGATTTCCAATCCGCGGCTCTTGTAAATCTGCTCGCGGGTGCGCAGGCTCAACAATCCGTTGAGCGTGGCTTTGACAACGTTCGCCGCATTCTTGGAACCAAGCGATTTGGTCAAAATGTCTTTGATGCCAGCGGATTCCAAAACGGAGCGAACCACTTTGCCAGCGATGACGCCGGTTCCGGGCGATGCTGGGCGCAATAAAATTTTTGCGCCGCCGAATGTAGAATAAACTTCATGCGGAATGGTCGCATCTTTCAACGAGACCGCTTGCATCTTGCTACGGGCTTGCTCGCCGCCGCGTTTGATGGCGTCCGCAACTTCCGTCGCCTTACCAAGCGCCATTCCTACTTTGCCCTTCTTGTCGCCGACGACAACGAGAGCGCTAAATTTGAAGCGGCGTCCGCCTTTGACAACTTTTGAGGAGCGGTTGATGAAAACAACTTTTTCAACAATTTCTTCGCCGCCTTTTTCAAAAGCGTTTTCACCGACATCGGGCCGGCGTCCACGGCCACCGCCACGACCACCCTGGCCGCCGCGTTGTCCGCCACCGCCACCACGTTGTCCGCCACCGCGAAATTCGCGCTGCGGTTGCGGTTGCGATTCGGGAGCGGGCGTTGCCGCCGCCGGTTGCGCTTGACCACCGACAATGTTTTCGTTTTCAGCCACGTTAAATTCTCCGGTTCAGGTTAAAATTGCAATCCGGCTTCACGCGCGGCATCCGCCAGCGCTTTGATTTTGCCGTGATAACGAATACCGCCGCGATCGAACACCACGGCTTTGATTCCTTTTTCCTGCGCGAGCTTGGCCGCGAGGGCACCAATCGTTTTGGCACTGGTCACGTTTGCCGCGAGCTTCTCGCGGTTTGGAACGGTCTTGCTCAAAGTCGAAGTCGCTACGAGCGTCTTGCCCGCTTCGTCATCAATGAACTGAACGTGAATGTTTTCGTTCGTGAAACAAACCGCCATGCGCGGGCGCACTGTCGTGCCGGTTACTTTCTTACGAATGCGCCAGCGGCGAAGCTGTTTTAATTTTTCTTTTTTTTCCGTTCTCATGTCAGTGCGTCCACGGTTTAGGCCGTGAACAAAAATTGTTATTGGACTGTCTTGCCTTCCTTGCGCTGGACGTGTTCGCCCGCGTAACGGACACCTTTGCCCTTGTAAGGCTCCGGCGGATAATAGGCGCGAATTTCAGAGGCAACTTTGCCGACCAGCATTTTATCCGGTCCTTCAATCGTCACCTTCGTATTTTCTTCGACCGTCACTTTAATCTGGTCGGGAATGGTGTAATTGATTGGGTGCGAAAAACCGAGCGCGAGGTTCACGATTTTGCCCGTGACGGCGGCTTTGAAACCGACGCCCTGAATTTCCAACTTCTTGACGTAACCTTCAGCGACGCCCTTGACCATGTTGTTGACGAGCGAACGGCTCAAGCCGTGCAACGCCTTGGACTGCGCGTCATCGCCATCGCGGCTCACGGTGATTTTTCCCGCTTCCACCTTAAGGCTGGTGCGCTTGGGCAATTCCCACGCGAGTTTGCCTTTCGGCCCCTCGACGGAGATTTTCTGGCCTTTAACTTCCACCTTCACTTGGGGCGGAACGGCAATCGGTTGTTTTCCAATACGCGACATAACAAAAATTATTTTTTACCAGACGAAGAACAACAGTTCGCCGCCGAGATTTTTCTTCCGCGCCTGCGCGTCCGTCATCAAACCTTCCGAGGTGGATAACACCGCAACGCCCAAGCCACCGCGCACGCGGGGGATTTCCGTGGCCCCGCAAAATCGGCGCAAACCGGGTTTGCTGACGCGCTTCAAGCCTTCGATCACGCTCTTCTTGCCGTCAAATTTCAAGCGGATGCTGAGTTCCTTTTTCTTGTCGCCCGCAACCGAGACTTCGGAAACAAAACCGGATGTCTGCAAAATTTTCGCGGCACTTTCCTTGATGCGGGAGTGTGGCAGCTTCACCAGCGGTAACTGGGCGGCACCCGCGTTGCGGATGCGCGTCAACATATCTGAAATCGGATCGCTCATATTTACGTTTTAATTTTCGTCCTGCGTTTCGACTCCAGCATCATTGCGGAACCGACAGCCAGCACGTTCAAATTTTTACCAACTGGACTTCGTCACTCCGGGAATCAAACCGTTCAAGGCAGCTTCGCGGAAGGTTAGACGGGACACACCGAACTTGCGCCAGAAACCACGGCGACGTCCGCTCATCGCGCAACGGTTCACCACGCGCGTCGGGCTAGCATTGCGCGGCAGCTTCGCCAGACCGGCGTAATCGCGCTTCGCTTTCAATTCGGCGCGGATGGCGGCGAATTTCTTCACCGTTTCTTTTTTACGGTTGTTGCGTTCAATCCAGGATTTTTTGGCCATAACTAAAATTATTTTTCTGCGAACGGAAAACCCATCAGCTTAATCAGGTCGTGCGCTTCAGCATCGGTCGGCGCGGTCGTCACAATCGTGATGTCCATGCCCTGCGTGCGCTTGATCTTGTCCATTTCGATTTCCGGGAAAATCGTCTGATCGGACACGCCGAAAGTGTAATTGCCACGGCCATCAAACTTGCGCGGCGACAAACCACGGAAGTCGCGCACACGCGGCAGCGCGGAAGCGACGAGGCGGTCGAAAAATTCATACATCGCGTCCTGGCGCAGCGTCACGCGGCAACCAATCGCCTGATTTTTACGCAACTTGAAATTCGCGACGTCTTTCTTCGACTTACTGACGACCGGCTTACGACCGGTGATCTGCGTCAAATCTTTCGCGGCATCTTCCAGCGCGCCTTTTTCCAACGAGGCATTGATGCCCATGTTGACCACGATCTTCACGAACTTCGGGATCTGGTGGACGTTCGAGTAGTTGTGCTTTGCCTTGAGCGCCGGCACCACTTCGTCGGTGTATTTTGTGTAAAGTCTGGCTTTCATTTTTTAATTCACGGTTTTGGCCGTGAGAAATTGTTATGCAGCGGCGGCTTCCGCTTTTTTCACATTCGAGATGTGGATCGAACCTTCGCGCTCGACAATGGCGCCGTTCGGGTTCTGCTGGTTCTTCTTGGTGTGCTTCTTGACCATCTGCAAACCTTCAACCACCACGCGCGACTTGTCGGTCATCACATGGATGATCTTGCCGCTCTTGCCCTTTTCCTTGCCGGAAATGACTGTGACTTGATCGCCTTTTTTAACGTGAAATTTTGACATAACCTTCAAATGACTTCCGGCGCGAGCGAAATGATTTTCATGAATTTCTTCTCGCGCAATTCACGGGCGACCGGGCCGAAAATACGCGTGCCTTTGGGATTCAAATCCTTGTCAATGATGACACAGGCGTTGCTCTCAAAGCGCAAATACGAACCATCCGAACGGCGGGTGATATGCCGGGTGCGGACCACCACGGCGTCATGCACTTCGCCTTTTTTCACCGTGCCATCCGGCGCGGCTTCTTTGATGTGAACCTTGATGACGTCGCCGATGCCGGCATAACGTTGGTTGCGACCCAACACGCCGATGTTCCAAGCAATCTTGGCACCCGTGTTGTCTGCCACATCCAAACTGGATCGAATTTGCAACATACAATTAAAAATTAGGCTGTCACTGCGTTACCCACCGCGCGTTCCACGACTTTCACCAGCGTCCAGCGCTTGAGCTTGGACAACGGGCGCGATTCCTCAATGCACACCGTGTCGCCAGCCTTCGCCTCGGACTTCTCGTCGTGCGCGTAAAATTTCTTGTAAGACGTCACGATCTTCTTGTATTGCGCGTGCGGATAACGGCGTTCCACGCGCACCACAATTGTCTTGGTCATCTTGTCCGATACGACTTCACCGACGCGCTGTTTGCGCTTGCCGGTCGTCGCCACTGTGTTCGTTGCTTCAGCCATACAAAATTATTTCTTCGCGGACGCTTTGGTTGCCGGTTTCACCACCGGTTTTGCCGCCTTGTTGCCCAGTGCCGACATCTGCGTCTCAATGCGAGCGATGTCCTTGCGCAGCGTGCGGATGCGCGCGGGTTTTTCCAACTGCGCGCTCGCCTGTTGCAAGCGCAGGTTGAACATCTCCTGCCGGAGGTCGCGGCCTTTGGCACCCAACTCCACCAGCGTTAAATCTTTGATTTCAGAAAATTTCATGACTTCAGTTCGCGTGACGATGACGCGAAATAAACTTGGTTTTAATCGGCAACTTCGTAGCCGCCAGACGCATGGATTCGCGTGCATCGGCTTCGTTCACGCCGTCCACTTCAAACAAAATATTTGCCGGGCGAATAACCGCCACCCAACCTTCGAGCGGCGCTTTACCCTTACCCATTCGAGTTTCCAACGGCTTCTTCGTGTAAGACTTTTGCGGAAACACGCGGATCCACATTTTGCCCTTGCGCTTCATGTGGCGCGCAATCGCGACGCGGCAAGCTTCCAATTGCTTGCCGTCCATCCAGCAACGCTCCAGGGCCATCAAACCATATTCGCCAAAGGCGATGGTGTTGCCCGACATCGCCATGCCCGTGCGACTGCCACGGTGCATCTTGCGAAACTTTACTCTTGCCGGCTGCATTGCCATATAAAAAGTCTTTCTAAAAAATTAGCTGGCGACGTTGGTCGCTTCGGGTTTGTTTTCCGTTTTCTTCGCCGGCTTCACGTCACCTTTGCAAATCCAGCACTTGATGCCGAGCTTGCCATACATCGTGCGAGCTTCCGCGAAACCATAATCAATGTTCGCGCGGAGCGTGTGCAACGGCACGCGACCCCAGCGCTGGGTTTCCACCCGGGCGATTTCCGAACCGCCAAGCCGACCACCACAACGAATCTTGATTCCTTCCGCGCCAAAATCCTTCGCCGTCTGCACGGCCTTCTTCATCGCTCGACGAAAAGAAACGCGGCGCTCAAGCTGCAATGCAACCCCTTCAGCAACTAACTGCGCGTCAAGTTCGGGCTGCTTGATTTCAACGATGTCAACATAGACTTCCTTGCCGGTCTTCTTCGACAGCTCTTCTTTGAGCTTGTCAATTTCCGAACCTTTGCGGCCAATGACCACGCCGGGGCGGGCAGTCATGATCGTCACGCGGCAACGGTTCGTCGCACGTTCGATTAAAATTCTCGGCACCGATGCTGTTTCCAACTTCTTGCGGAGCAGGTCGCGAATCTGGCGGTCTTCTTCGAGCAACTTGCCGAAATCTTTTTTGTCGGCATACCACTTTGAGCGCCAGTCTTTGTTGACCGCGACGCGCAAACCGATTGGATTGGCTTTTTGACCCATATTATTCGTCTGACAAAGTGATTTTGATGTGGCAACGGCGCTTCAGGATCGGGCCAGCGGAACCGCGGGCCTTGGGCTGAAAACGCTTCAAAGTCGTCGCCGTTCCCGCGACCGCTTCTTTGATGCGGAGCGTTTCGGGGCGCAGCTTGTTGTTGTTCTCCGCATTGGCGATGGCCGAATGCAAAGTCTTGGCCACGAAACGCGCACCTTTGCGCGGCACGACGGCCAGAATCTGTTCGGCTTGCAACGCAGGCAAACCCTGGATCTGCCGCACGACTTCGCGCATCTTCTGCGCGGACATCGGGATATTTTTGGTGATGGCGAAAACTTCCATAAAAACTATTTGGCTTCCGCCTTCGCGGTGTGGGCGCCGTGTTTCTTGAACGTCCGGGTCAGCGAAAATTCGCCGAGACGATGGCCGACCATGTTTTCCGTGACGAACACCGGGTTAAAAATTTTCCCGTTGTGCACCGCGAACGTGACGCCGACAAATTCCGGCGTGATCATCGAACGGCGCGACCAGGTCTTGATCGGCGTCTTCTGATTCGTCGCCTTGGCCTTGGAGATTTTCTCCAGCAAGTGACCCTCTACAAACGGACCTTTTTTAATCGAACGTCCCATAAAAAATTATTTCGTTTTGATCGGCAGTCCGTTGCGGCGAACCACAATGAAACGGTTGGATTGTTTATATTTGGCGCGGGTTTTACCACCCTTGGCCACTTTGCCCCACGGGGACATGAGCTGCTGCCAGCCGCCGCCGCCCTTGGATTTGCCCTGACCGCCGCCGTTCGGATGATCCACCGGATTCCGCGCCATACCGCGCGTGATGCCGCGGTGACCGCGATGACGTGTGCGACCCGCTTTTCCGAGAATGACGTTTTCGTGCTCCGTGTTGCCAACCTGACCAATGGTCGCATAGCACTCTTCATTGATGCGGCGGATTTCGCCAGAGGGCAGACGAATCTGCGCGTAACCTTCGTCACGCGACATCAACGTCGCCGAACCACCAGCAGAGCGAACCATCTGACCACCACGACCAGGCATGAGTTCGAGATTATGAATCGCCGTGCTGACCGGAATCGCCTTCAAGGGAAGCGCATTACCAATGTCAGGCGGAGCCGTCGGGCCACTGTAAATTTTCTTGCCGACCACGATACCCACCGGCGCGATGATGTAAGTTTTGACACCGTCCGCGTATTGCAGGAGCGCGAGACGCGCCGAACGCATCGGATCATATTCAATCGCCGTCACCGTCGCTTCGACGTTGTGCTTGTTGCGCTTGAAATCCACGATCCGGATTTTCTGCTTGTGACCACCGCCGATGCCGCGAGCCGTGACGCGACCGTAGGCGTTGCGTCCGCCAGTTTTCTTGCGGATTTCCACCAGCGACTTTTCAGGCGTGGTCTTCGTGATGTCGCTAAAGTCCGCGATCGTGATGTATCGCGTGGACGGCGTTAGCGGTCTAAAATGTTTAACGGGCATAAATGCAAAAAGTTTTTTTCAGCAACTTTGTGAAGTAGCAAGCCATCAATCCTGTCCCTGGGGGGAATCAGTTATCGGTTCGCAACCATGCTGTCCTGACTACCTTTCGGGCGTCGAGGAGCGCGTAAATTATCAAAGCTGGTTTTCAATGCAATGCTTTTTTTGAATTATTTTTGGACGGGTAGAAATAATTTTGAAAATCGCCAATGAAAGCCATGATTTTACGCGCTGATAAATAAACACTGCGACTATTCCGCCTTGAGCTTCGCCGTGTAGCCCACCGTGACATTGCCGATTTGAAACGTGAACTGCTGTCCGCTGCGCGTCGCCACGCTGATGTGCGACGGCGGCTGGCTTGATCCTTTTGTCTCCACCGCGATGTCGAGGTTCAAATTGCCTCCCGGCAAAACCATCGTGCTGATGGTGCAATCGTTTGTTTCTTCAATGGTCACATGGACGGGCGTATATTTGGAAAGTTCCAGCTCGCCGGAATAAATTATTTTTTCCTGCACAGACGCACTCGCCGTAGAGTTCGTCACTGACGACGAACCGTTAGGCGATTTCGAGCAACCCAACATTGCGACGGCGGCGAGAATCGCCAGATTTAACAAGGTGGTTTTTACAGTTTTCATAATTTTCCTTTGGTGCTCGGCAGTTGTCCGGCGATGCGCGGATCGTGACGGCGTGCAGCATCCACAGCCCTTGCAAACGCCTTGAACAACGCCTCGACGATGTGATGCGGCTCGTCGCCGTAAAGCAATTCGAGATGCAGATTGCAGCGCGCCTCGTTCGCGAAGCCTTGAAAAAATTCCCGCGCGAGTCCAAAACGAAACGCGCTGGAAACATCCTGATTTTTTTCCGCATCCGAAATTTTTTTTTGCGCGAACTGATTTAATCCGCGCCACACCAAAAAGGAACGCCCGCTGAAATCCGCCACGCAGCGCGCGAGACATTCATCCATCGGCACATAGGCTTCGCCGCGTAGTGGCACAGGCGTCCCGCCAGTGAGTTTCTGGGTCTGATTAAAGCCATGCCCGTAGCGGCGAATACCGCGTTTGTCACCGAGCGCAGCGGCAACCGCCTGTCCGAGCGCGATGCCACAATCTTCCACGGTGTGATGCGCGTCCACTTCCAGATCGCCATCACAATGCAATTCCAAGTCCACCGTCGCGTGCTTCGCGAACAGCGTGAGCATGTGATCGAAGAACGGGATGCCGGTTTTGATTTTGGATTTCCCCTTGCCGTCAAGATTGAGGCGGAGCGAAATTTTGGTTTCGAGCGTGTGGCGTTTGATTTTGGACTGCCGCGATTTCATTACCGAAATTAAACCAGAGCGCGGCGCGGATGACAAAGTGGAATTGTCAGAAGAAAGCAATTAACCGCGAAACACACGAAATACGCGAACGGGGAAACGGAGCCACGGCGTCTGCTTTGTTTCTTTGTTCGCGTATTTCGCGTGGTTCGCGGTTTGGAAAAATTTGTCCGCCGGTTTGATTTATTTTTGCGGCGCAGAAACTTTTTTCAGAAGCGCATCAATCTGCTTTTGCAATTCCTCCGGCGCGGGCGAAACTTTTTGCGCCGCCTTGAGCCACGCGATGGATTCAGGATAATGCCCCTCGCCTTCCTCCAAGTGCGCGAGGTGAACCACCAATTTATCAAACGCCTGTTTTTGATCCCGGATTTCCTCATCGGTTTTTGGTTTGAGTTCCAAAACTTTTTTCACGCCCAGTTCCCAGACATTGCGGGCGCGATCCTGGTCGTGTAGCGCCTCCTCGTAAATGCGCCCCAGCTCAAATAACAGTTCGTGGTTGCCGGGATTATTCCGCAGACCTTCACGCAAAAACGCCTCGGCCTCTTGCGTGCGCCCCAGATGCTCTTGCAAAAAAAACGCGCCGACCGTGTAAGTCGCGATGCTTTGCGGGTCAAGATCGGCGGCGAGCCGGAGCCACGGCAACATTTCGCGCTCATTGCCATTTTCCAAATGCGTGTGCGCGGTGATTTTGAAATGGCGACCAAACCCGTCAATCCAGTCGCGCGGTTTGCCCATGAAATCCTCCTTCTTTTCATCCTCCTCGGTTTCCTTCTGGCCACGACTCGCGGAAATAATTTCCTTCTGCTGCGGCGCGTTTTGATCGAAGACCGAGGGATAATAGCCGCTGTGAAAATACACATCCGCCATCGTGAAAAAATGGTTGGCGAACAGCTTCCGCGCGTCGCCGAACATCATGCCAAATAGGTTATCGGACTTGCCGAGCTGACTCCATTTCTCCGCGCGCGGTGCGAGTCCCGTGGCCAGCGTGAACGCCAATGATACCAAGGCGATAACTGTGAGCAGTGGGGAAATTTTCATCAGGTGTTCAAACCTTTCCGGCGAAAACCGAGCCAAGCGAGGAATAGAAAAATCGCCGTCCACACCGCCGCATAAACGGTCGCCTGCGCGATGGCGGAACACGCAATCAGCGGTTGGTCATACACCACGAAATCGCGTAGGTCATACCATTCGAGATGCGGGATGAAAAAATAGAGAAACGTCAAAATGTTCTGCACGGGCTGCGCCTGTTGCAGCGCGATTTTTCCGAGATGCCCGCCGAGGCCGAGCAAGCCGAGGACGACGATGAAACAAATCGTGTTCGTCGAGGACGGCGCGGCGAAAAAAATCGAGCCGAGCAAAACCATCGCGGTGACGATGGCGAGCATGAACCATTGCATCCACATGGCTTGAAAATAAATGCCGAACGGCCAGACGTGTTCGCGCGAGCCGGTGATGATGGCGAAGAAAAAATAAAACACGACGAGCGCAATGCCGCTCGCCAGCCAGCAACCAAGAAATTTTCCGACGATGACTTGTCCGCGCGAAACGGGTTTCGCGAGCAGCGGAAAAATCGTCCGTGCCTCGCGCTCCGCCGGGATCTGCCGCGCGGTCGTGACGATGGCGATGACGATGCTCGAAACCCAGATCAACAGCAGACAGATGTCTTTGACGTAGCGAATGATTTTGTCGTCGTGGAAAAAACTCGCCGCGCCCGCGCCGAGCGTGAGCAGCGCGGTGAGCACGAACAGGACGTAAAAATCCTTGCGGCGATAAAGCTCCTTGATGACGACGCCAGCCAGCGCAAAAATTTTGTTCATGGCAGTGGTGCGGTTTGAAAACCGACGATTTTCAAAAATGCTTTTTCCAGATTTTCGTGGCCGCGAGAAATTTCCGCCACCGTCCCCACGGCCTTGAGTTCGCCTTGATGCACAATGGCCACACGGTCACAAATCGTTTCCACTTCGCCGAGTTCGTGGGAGGAAAAGAAAACGGTTTTGCCCTCGTTCTTCAAACGCTGAATGATTTCGCGAACCTTCATGCGGCCCAATGGATCAAGGCCGCTGGTCGGTTCATCGAGGATGAGCAGGTCGGGATTATTGATGAGTGCCTGTGCCAGTCCGACGCGTTGCTGCATCCCTTTCGAGTAAGATTTGATCGGACGTTTCGCCGCGTGTTCGAGTTCGACGAGCTTGAGCAATTCAGCAATTCGTTTATCCGCCTCACCGCGAGCGATGCCAAAAATTTTGGCGTAGAACCGGAGAATTTCCTCCGCCGTGAGAAATTTGTAGTAGTAAGTCAGCTCCGGCAGATAACCGATGCGTTGCCGCGCAATGGGCTGGCGCACATCAATTCCAAACAACTTTGCCGTGCCGCTCGTAGGCTGCGTGAAGCCGAGCAGCACGTTCATCGTGGTAGTTTTGCCCGCGCCGTTCGGACCGAGAAAGCCAAAGACTTCGCCCGCGCGCACTTCGAGATCAAGGCCGCACAAAGCGACCTTGCTGCCCGACCGCACCTCGCGGCTGCGATATTCAACGCGGAGTTTTTCTGTTTGCAGAATCGTTGTCATTTTAGAACCGTCACTGCGTTCCAACTGTTATCTAAAAAAATGATGCGGGGAAGTCAATTCACACTGCGCTTTGGTGCTGGCTCAATTTCAAAGCTGGTGGGGCGAGCGCGAGCCGAACGCCGCTAGACCAAGCGGCTCG
>JANYCI010000104.1 GCA_025360325.1 Limisphaerales bacterium
ATGATCGGCGAGCGCACGAACGTCGCGGGGTCGCCGAAGTTCGCGAAGCTCATCAAGGAAAACAAATACGAGGAAGCCGTCGCCATCGCGCGGCAGCAGGTCGAGAACGGCGCGAACATCATAGACATCTGCATGGACGAAGGAATGATTGATGGCGTCGCCGCGATGAGCCGTTTTCTGCAACTCCTCGGCAGCGAACCGGAAGTCGCCAAAGTTCCCTTCATGGTGGACTCGTCGAAGTGGGAAGTCATCGAAGCCGGCCTGAAATGCGTTCAAGGCAAAGGCATCGTGAATTCCATTTCGCTCAAAGGCGGCGAGGAATTATTCCGCGAGCACGCGCGCAAAGTTTTGAAATACGGCACCGCCGTCGTCGTGATGGCGTTTGATGAGAACGGCCAGGCCGCGACGTATGCGGAGAAAATTCGCATCTGCGAACGCGCCTATAAAATTCTCGTGGATGAAGTCGGCTTGCCACCGGAGGACATCATTTTCGATCCGAATATTTTGACGGTCGGCACGGGCATCGAGGAGCACAACAATTACGCCGTGGACTTCATCGAAGCCACGCGTTGGATTAAAAATAATTTACCGCACGCGAAAGTTTCCGGCGGCGTCTCAAATGTCTCGTTCGGTTTTCGCGGCAACAATCCGGTGCGCGAGGCGATGCACAGCGCATTTCTCTATCACGCCATCAAAGCCGGCATGGACATGGGCATCGTCAACGCCGGGATGCTGGAAGTGTATGAGGAGATCGAGCCAGAGTTGAAGGAACTCGTCGAAGACGTTTTGCTGAATCGTCGTCCTGACGCGACCGAACGTCTCGTCGTGCATGGCGAAAAACTCAAAGCCGCCAGTGCTGGCACGACTGCGACCGATAAAAAAGTCGAGGAAGAATGGCGCAAAGGCACGGTCGAAGAGCGTCTCTCACATTCGCTGGTGAAGGGCATTGACCTCTATGTTGATGCCGACACCGAGGAAGCGTTGAAGAAATACGGCAAGCCGCTAACCGTCATCGAAGGCCCGTTGATGGCGGGCATGAGTGTGGTAGGGGATTTGTTCGGCGCGGGCAAAATGTTTTTACCGCAAGTGGTGAAGTCCGCGCGCGTGATGAAAAAATCCGTGGCGTATCTCACGCCGTTCATGGAAGCCGAAAAGGCGGCGATGGCCGCGCGCGGCGAAGTCGTGAAGGCGCAAGGCAAGATCATTCTCGCCACCGTCAAAGGCGACGTGCATGACATCGGCAAGAACATCGTCGGCGTGGTGCTGGCCTGTAATAACTACGAGGTGATTGACATGGGTGTCATGGTGCCGTGCGAAAAAATTCTGGAGCGCGCGAAACTGGAAAAGGCCGACATCATCGGCTTGAGCGGACTCATCACGCCTTCATTGGACGAAATGGTTCACGTCGCGCGCGAGATGGAACGCACCGGCTTCAAAGTGCCGCTGCTCATCGGTGGCGCGACCACTAGCCGCGCGCACACCGCCGTGAAAGTCGCGCAGCATTATAGCGAGCCAGTCGTGCACGTTCTCGACGCGAGCCGCGCCGTGCCGGTGACGAGCAGCCTGTTGAGCAAGGATGGAAAAGCCGCGTTCGTGAAAAATCTGCGCGACGACTACGAAAAACTTCGCGCCCAACACGCTGGCTCTGTCGCAAAACTTTTGTCGCTCGAAGCCGCCCGCGCCAACGCGCCGAAGCTGAAGTATGACGATCTGCCCAAGCCGGAGTTCACCGGCGGCATCACGACCACCATCGAAAACGGTTCGCTGGCGGAGATCGCCAAGTTTATTGATTGGACGCCGTTTTTCCACACTTGGGAACTGCGTGGCGTCTATCCAAAAATTCTCCAGCACGAAAAACATGGCGAAGAAGCGACCAAACTGTTTGCCGACGCGCAGAAAATGCTGGCCAAAGTCATCGCCGAAAAACTGCTGACGCCGCGCGCGGTCTATGGGACGTTCCCCGCGAACCGCGTTGGGGATGACGTGGAAATTTACTGGGACGAGACGCGCACCTCGGTCAAGTTCACGCTGCACTTCCTGCGCCAGCAAATTGACAAAGGCGACGGCACGCCAAATTATTGTCTCGCCGATTTCATTGCACCCAAAGGTTCGCCCGATTTCATCGGCGCGTTTGCCGTGACGGCTGGCGCAGAGGTCAAGGCACTGGCGGACGAATACAAAAAGCAGAACGACGATTACAATGCGATCATGATCGAGGCCATTGCTGATCGTCTGGCCGAGGCTTATGCCGAGGGCCTGCACAAGCAAGTTCGCAACGAATGGGGCTTTGGCAAAAATGAAAATCTCACGACCGAAGATTTGATCGAAGAAAAATATCGTGGGATTCGGCCTGCACCCGGCTATCCGGCTTGCCCCGATCACACCGAAAAGGAAATTATTTGGAAACTGATTGACGTGGAAAAAAGCACGGGTATCAAACTCACGGAAAGTTTTGCGATGTGGCCCGGCAGTTCGGTCAGCGGCCTTTATTTCGCGCATCCCGAATCAAAATATTTCGCCGTCGGCAAACTCGGCAAAGACCAGATCGAAGATCATGCCAAGCGCAAAGGCAAATCGGTTTCCGAAATGGAACGCTGGCTCGGCCCGTGGCTTAACTACAATCCGGCATGAAGACGGTGTTTTGGAGGAACGCGTCTTGGACTGCGGCGGGAAGCGAAGCGCCACGCCGCTTTCGCCCGCACGGAAATCAAACGAACCTTTGAAGCCGTCTCGCACGCACGAAAGCGGTGTCGCCGCTGCGCTCCAACCTTCGCTGCGCTTCGGCTCGGCAGGCTGCCACCGCAGTCCAAGACATCACAGAACTGCGGCTCGACATTTTGATTTCGCGCCGCAAACTGTGCGCGTGAACAAGGTGCGAGCAGTATTACCGCTTTTCTTTTTATTGCTGATCGTGGGCTGTAAAACCATGCCCGCGAGCGATCACGCGCGCTATGGTCGTTTTCTCGCCCTCACAAACTTTTCGAATTTCACCAAGACACAATCCAACGCGGACGAGGTCGTCTGGCTATCACCGGAAATCAAACCCGGCATTCCGTGGAACGAACTCATCGTGTCGTGGAACGCCGATGCGCCAGCAGGGACGTTTTTGAAGCTGGAGGCGTGCGCCGCGTCACCCGGCCACGATACAAAATTTTATACCATCGCCAACTGGTCGCCGGATGGAAAAATATTTCCCCGCGCCAGTGTTCGTGGGCAGCAGGACGCCGATGGCACCGTGGACACGGACACTTTGATTTTGAACCAGCCCGCGAACACCGCACAAATCCGCGTGACGCTCGGCGGCACGAGCGGTTCGCTGCCAAAATTAAAATTTCTCGGCCTGTCGTTTGCCAACACCAAAATTCCGGTGCTGGTGCGGGAACCAAACCGCAAGGCGTGGGGTAAAATCATTTCCACGCCGGAACATTCGCAGCATGGCGATTGGACGAATAAAGGCTGGTGCAGTCCCACCTCGCTTTCGATGGCGTTGTCGCGCTGGGCGGAAATCTTGAACCGCCCGGAGATGAACCTCACGGTGCCGGAAGTCGCGGCGAACGTTTATGATGCGGATTTCAAAGGCACGGGCAACTGGCCGTTCAACACGGCGTTTGCCGGCAGTTTTCCCGGCATGAGAAGTTATGTGACGCGCCTTGATGATATTTCTGAAGTAGAAGATTGGATTGCGATGGGCATTCCGGTGATTCTTTCCGCGCGCTGGGACTGGCTGCTGCCGGGCCGTCCGCTGGACAAAGACGGGCATCTGATCGTCTGTATCGGCTTCACGAAAGACGGCGACGTGGTGATCAATGACCCGGCGACGCGGTTGGAAAAAGGCGAGCCGGTGCGCCGCATTTACAAACGGGCCGACGTGATTCATTCGTGGACGAAATCGCACAACGCGGTTTATCTCGTCTATCCTGAAAGCGGTAGAATTCCGCAAAACAAATACGGCCATTGGTGAACATAATTCCGCAGGTAAAAATTATCGGAGGGAATTTGTCCCGCCCGCCTGGACCGGTTCGGGAATTATTAGCAGTTGACCCACCCGCAACTTCGCCGGATTCACCTCGGGATTTGCCAGCAAGATTTGTTTGAGTGTCACCGGCGGGCCAACCCTGCCAGTCGCCCGCGCGATCCGCAGCAGCGTGTCTCCGGCCTGGATGACGTAATTGTTTCCGGGAATGGGATAGCGGTAAAACACTGCGCCCACACCATTCGTGGCCGCAGCATTGGTCAGTTCCGAGGTGAGCGCCACCTGGTCAATCCAAGGGATGATCTCTTTAAGATCGCCGTTCTCATCCAACGCCGGAAACCAGCGGAGTTTGTCCGCCTGCTGGCCGATGAGCGTCTGGCCGCAACGCCGGATGAGCGCACGGTAACATTTGTTGCGTATGTCAAGTGAGCGGTTCCACTCGCCAGCGAGGCAGAGCAAGCGCGCGGTCTCGTCCGAATTGTCCGGCATGGATTGCGCCGCCTCCCACGCGAGGTCGGACGCCTGATCACGCAACCGCAATGAAAGCTCACGATAATGCCAGCGCTCGTCCGGCTCTGCGCCGTGCGCCGTGGCGCGGCTGATTTCATCACTGCTGGCGAGATTGACTTGGGTGGCCGATGAATTCGTCCGATCCTGCCACGTCACGCCCGCCTCAAAATTTCCGTCCTCCACAAACCAGTCGGGTTGCAGTTCGGTGCCGAACAACTCCATGCCGTTCGTCCGCATCATCCGCGAGGCGGCATACAAAGCATTCACGCGCAGCCAGGGACGAAGCGTTTCGTCGCGACTGTCACACATTTTATCTGTAAACAAATCCAGTTGCGCCTGCCAATCCTGCGGAAAAAATTCACGCGCCTCGGTGAAACGATTTTCGCGCGCGAGACGCCGGGCGAGCAGCCAGCGTATTCGCCCGCCGAGTTTAACCGGGCGCAGGCGGTAGTTGTATTCGTTTTCAAGCGGAACATCATTTTTCAACCGGGGGGCGTCCCAGTTTTGATCCACAAATTTTTTCAACTCATCGGTCGTCAGCACGCGTTCGGCGACATAGGCGGCGTCCACCCAATAACCGGAGCGCAGCAGCGCGTCGAGCGATTCGATGTATTCACGCCGCTGGAGATGCAGCACGCCAAGTTCACCCCACGCCTGCCGGCCGATTCCAATCGGCTCGTGCCAGATGGGATCAATGTCCACCGACAAATTTTTTGCGAAACTGGCCGGCGCATTCGTGTCGGGATAATCCTGCGGAAACTGTCGGCTCAATTTCGACAGCAGCTTCGCGGCCTCGGAAATTTTTCCGGCGCGCAGGAACAGTTTGGCCTGCAACCATTGCGCCACCAGCTCGCGGCCCGCGCGCTTGATCCAGCGCTGCGCGGATTCCATTTCACCCGCCTGATACGCGGCGAGCGCGAGCTGGCTGGCCGATTCGACTTCGTTCACGCGCGCGGATTCGACCGCCTCCAGCCACGCGGTCGTGCCGTCAAAAAACGGTTTCGCTTCAGGGTCGCGCCGGTCAGTGTATGGATTTCGCGAAATCAAATACGCCGTGATGACACGGCGTGTGTGCGGATTCAACGCCAGCGCTTTCAATAACGAGGGCGAAAAATTGGTCGCGTTCATGGCGCGGGCGGAGGTGAAGCGCAACGATTCCACCGCGCTGTCATCACCGGCGGCATATTGTTCGAGGTAGAGTTCGATGGCGCGCTCGTAATTTTTTTGGCGCAGATAAATCCGTGCCGCCTCGCCGACGCTCGCCGTGGCGAGGCCGGACGAATCGGCGAACCCCTTTTTCGCCAGCACACAAACCTGCTCGAAATGTTTCAACGCCTCGGCGTCCATCACGTCGTTCGTTTGATTGGCGTGGTATCTGGCCAGCATATATTCCGCCCAGGTGGATTTGAAACGGCGCTCGGATTCCGGCAGGCCAAGCAACGCATTCCAGAAATCGTGCGCTGACCAGTCCGCATTTTTCTGCCACGCAATGGCGCCCTGAAAATAAAGGGCGAACTCGCGCGGCAGTCCGGGCGTGGCGGCCACGGCGGGAAACGGCGGCGGCGGATTCGTGTTCGGCAGCGCGTGATAGCCGCTGTCATCATTGGTGTAGCCGGAGAAAAAGCATTCCCAATCGGTTCGCGCTTTCAGAAACGCATTCAGCTTCATCCGCTCGGCGAGATGCGACTGCAGAATGACCGTCGCCGTTTCGCTGGAAATTTTCTTTCGCTTGAGCGCGGCGGCGAGGTCGCTCATTTCCAGTTCCGTGGACTGTTCGTAAAATTTTTGCCCGGCGGCGGTTGGAACCGCGCGCAGTTTCGTCGTCACCAGCTTCATGCGCTCCAGTTCGCGCTGAAAATTCGCGACGGGCGCCTGCAATACGGCCTCATCGCCGCCGTTGAGCAGGTTGTTTGGGAAATCCGGCCCGCAGGCGAAAGTATTGCCAGCAAAGGATAAAATGACAAAGGCGGGAAAAACAATTGCGCTAAAATTTTTCGACTTCAACTTGCACCTCACGATCCGTGTCGAGCCGCAGCCAGCCGATGATTTGTTTCTCGCCAGCAGGCAGGCGGAAGGACGACATTTTATTTTGGAATTTCGCGGCGGAAATATTTTGTTCCGCCAGTTCAAAGCCCCGCAAGCCATCGCCCGCAACAAGACGGGCCGCAGACCAGCGTGCTTCCACAGCGAGCCGTGAGGAAATGTCGAGTTCGCCAGTATTCTCAAGGCTGATTTCCACCAGCCCCGGCTCGACGCGGCGCGCGACCGCTTGAAACTGTTCGTGCGGTTCACGCCCGGAAATCATTGCAGCGAGCGTCGGCCAGCGCCAGTTCAAGTTATCCACAGCGACGGGCAGCCGATACCAGATGATGCCGCAGAGCGCCGGCGGACGATTCGTGTTCCAAAATTGCACGAGCGAACTCATCGCGGAGGGATCGGCACGCAGCTCGCGCAATTGCGTTCCGGCCGGCCAGTTGGCACGCGCTGCCTCGGCGGAAAGACCGGTAAATTTTCCGGCGGAATTAAACGCGACGATGTAAGCGTAAGTTGGCAGTGCGACGCGAAACGGAACACCTATCTCCCCTGCCCTCGTCACGGCGCGCTTCGCCGCGTCCGGATCACAAAGCGTGAAGTGTGCGTTGATATCCGCCGGCTTGGTCAGCGAGTGGACTTGCAAAATATAATTGGTGGAAACCGCTGCGAGCCTTGCAAACGCAGCTGAATTCAGCCAACTCGGCAACGCGGTGATGGTCACCGGCAGCGGTGCGAGGTGCTTTTGCAGGACTCCCAGCCACGCGCGATAATCGTCCAGCTTCGATTCCGCGCAGTCGAAATCAATCTGCAGTTCGACGGGTTCAACGTGATTTGTCTGCGCCTCCGCTACGAGCGACGCGGCGAGACCGGCAAGAAAATTCACGGCAGATTTATTTTCCGCGAGCGCACCGGGATACGGCCCCACGCGCAAAACCAGTCCGACAGGGCCACACGTTTTTACCAACGCGGAATAGTCTACGCTGGTGCGGACGACCTCCGGCACTTTGTTTTTCCACGAGACCTCGGCGAGCAGCACGGCGGTTTCGGAAAAATTAGTCGAATGCGTTAGCACCGAAGCCCGCACCGGCTCGGTCCAAGCGCGTTGCCAGACATAAACCTGATGTGGCAACGGGGTTTCCGCAACGGCGGGCAATTTTCCAATCAGCAACCCCAGCAGAAAAACCACACGGCAAACATTTTTCATGACGCGAAGCAGTGGTGAAGTTCAATTATTTTTCCCGCCCGGCTTCGCGAACCCGAATCAGTTTTCGGAACGCGATCAAACCCAGCGGCGCGATGCTGGCCGTGAGCGCAACGAACAGCCACATCATCTCCGAGTGCCGTTCACCCGTGGCGGGGCAGTATCGGGTCAGCAACGCCGCCGAGAGTGTTCCGATGAGCAGTTTTGCCAGCAGGAATGGAATGTAAGAGAGCGCACCGTAAGAAGCTTCCTGTCCTTTGGGCGCGATGGCCGAGGCGTATTCATAAACGCGCGGCGAGTAAAACGCTTCGCCCACTGACAGCGCGATCACAAAAATCGAGATCATCACGTAATAGGGATGCACGGCCCCGGTCAGGCCGAGGTAATGATGGCCGAGCCATTGGCCATAAAATCCGTCCGCCAAAAGTTGAAACCACGCAGTAGGCAGGGCCATGATAAAAACCGATCCGGCGGAAATGATCGCGCCGAGCGTCACCATCCGGTAGGCGGAAAACCGTTGCGTCAGCGCGCCAATGATGGGCACCAGAAAAATGGCGATGAGGCTGTTAATGGCCCAGAGCCTGCCCACGGGTGCGCCCGGCCCAAGTTCGCGAATGCCGAATTTTGGGAAAACAAAATCCATTTGCATGAAGATAAGTTTGAGAAAAGCGATCAACAGGAGGAAGGCCACCAAGCGATAAAAAACTTGCTGGCGTGTCAGACCAACCAACAGCCGAACCGTTTCCTTCACGCTGTGTTCGACGGTCTTGAACGCCCCAAAAAAATTTCCCGCCACAGCCTTTGTTTTTGTTGCCGCAACAAATGTGACGCCGTCATCCGTGACTTCCACTCCCCGCCGGATGAACCAGATGGTCGGCAACAATAAAAGTTCGATGCCCAGGCTCACGAGAAACAATGTCCGGTAAGTGCTGATTTCGCCGCCAAAAAACGGAATGGAAAAGTGTCCGTGTTCGCCCAAACTTTTTCGCACCCAGTCAAACAGGAAGCCGGCGGCGAACGAGCCGACGTTCATGATCGCGTAGGCAATGGAAAACGCCATCGAACGCTGCTGCGTGGTGGAAAATTTGCGAACGGCGGCGATGAGCACGGGCGTGCCGAGCGCTTCGCCGACCGCGAGCGGGAATAATCCGAAAACCAAGGCGAGCCACTTGTTGTCAGCGGCGACCATCACCAAACGCGCGGCCAGACAAATCCACACACCGAGAAAAAAAGTTTTCCGGAGACCGATCACGTCCGTCAGCGAACCCACCATCAGAGTGACGATGGTCATCGAGAGCGACCACGCGGCAACCAAGCCAAGCGCCTTCTGATCGCTGTAGCCAAAGTCCGAGGACAGCCACAAAACCAGCGTCAAGGTGGTCACCTTATAGGCCGCGTAGTTCAGGATTTTGATGGCAAAGGTGAGCCAGAGTTCACGCGCCGCGCCGTTGAGCACGGTGAACTTGCCGAGAAAATTCGCGACGGGATTTTGCGTGGCGGCCATGGTTTGCTCCTAAACGCGGATACGTTACTCGTCGGTGTGCGGCGTGGAAAGTCGCAATCTGGATTTGGAGGTGGAAGTTTTCGCGCTGCGAAAACTCCGTCGCCGAGCGCAGCGTCAGGCGACGGCTCGGGCGGACGAGGCGTGGGCTTTACCACATTCGTTCCGCCCGCTCTGCGCGGGCGGAGTTCTCGCAGCGCGAGAACTTCCACCACTCGGGAGCAGTGCAGCAATCACGCTTTGCCGGAAGCGTTCGTTCGGTTAAAATCCGCGCGTGAAATCTACTGGCAAAGTTTATCTGGTTGGCGCAGGGCCGGGCGACGCGGGGCTGCTCACGTTGCGCGGCGCGGAGTTGCTCAAGCATGCGGACGTCGTGGTCTATGATGCACTGGCGAACCCTGAACTTCTGCGGCTCGCCCCGGCAACGGCGGAATTTATTTCGCGCGGCAAAAACATGGAGATGCCACAGGCGGAAATCACCGCGACCATTATTGCCAAGGCGAAGGCGGGCAAAACCGTGGTGCGATTGAAAGGTGGCGATCCGTTTATTTTCGGACGCGGCGGCGAAGAAGCCGAGGCGTTGGTCGCGGAAAAAATTCCGTTCGAGATCGTGCCGGGCGTGTCGTCCATCACGGCGGTGCCGAACTACGCGGGCATTCCGCTCACGCATCGCGACCATTGTTCCAGCTTCACCGTGTTCACCGGCCACAGTGATTCGACAGACGCCGCGACGGCTCTGCGTTACGAACAAATCGCAAAAATTCCCGGCACCAAAGTGGTGTTGATGGGCACGGAAAACTTGGGTGACTGGACGAAATCACTCATCGCGAATGGAATGTCCGCGCAAACGCCCATCGCGGTGATTCAGCACGGCACATTGGGAAAACAAAAATCGGTCGCAGGAACTTTGGTGAACATCGCCAAGCTGGTTGCGGCGGGAAAAATTGTTCCGCCCGCGCTCACCGTCATCGGCGACGTGGTGACGCTGCGTGAAAAACTGAACTGGTTTGAGAACCTGCCGTTGTTTGGAAAAAAAATTATTGTCACGCGGCGCACCGGTCAGGCGGGAAAATTTTCAGAACAGCTCAAGCATCTCGGCGCGGATGTCCGCGAAGTGCCGACGATCAAACTCACGGAGCCGCTGGAAAAGATGGCGATTGTGGACGCGCTGCTGGAAATCAATTCCTACGAGTGGCTCATCTTCACAAGCGCCAATGGGGTGACAGCGTTTTTTGACATGTTCTTCAAGCGCTTTCAGGATTTGCGCGATCTCGGCGGTGCCCGTATTGCGGCGGTTGGGCCGAAGACGGCGGCCAAATTACGCGAGCTGCATTTGCAAGTGGACTTGCAGCCGGAGGAATACGTCGGCAAAAAAATTGTCGCCGCGTTCAAAAAACATCAGGACATCGACAACGTCAAGATGTGCCTCTTCCGCGCCGAGGTGGCGAACAAAGACTTGCCGGAAGCGTTGATGGAAGAAGGCGCGATTGTGGATGACATCGCGGTTTATCGCACGGTGGCCGAGACGGAAGACCGCACCGGCGCGGCGGCGCGACTGGCCGAGGAAGGCGCGGATTGGGTGACGTTCACGAGCAGCTCGACGGTGGAACATTTTCACGCGCGCTTCGATCTGCCGAAGCTGTTAAAAAAATTTCCGCAATTGAAAATCGCCAGCATCGGTCCAGAGACGAGCAAGGCGATTGTCGCGCTCGGACTCAAGCCCACGTTGGAAGCGAAAGAACACACGACCGAGGGATTGATCGCGGGCATTTTGAAAGCGGCTGGCAAATAGGTTTGCCGTAAACCGGGCGCAAAGGAGCGCGGTCACATTATGCTTATGAAATTAAATCATCCAGCGCTGGTGGAACTGCTGCAACGCGCTTACTCGGCGGAGAAGGCGGCGGCGTTCGCTTACATCGGTCACGCGGCTTCACTGAAAAAACCGGCGGACAAGGCCGCGGTGAAGCAAATCGAGGATGATGAATGGGGCCATCGGATGAACGTGCTCGTCATCATGAAGCAATACGAGATTCCCGTTTCGCGCTGGTATGAGTTCAAGTTCCACGTCATCGGTCGCGTCATTTCCGCGAGCTGTTATGTCATCGGCTGGTTCATGCCGTATTTTTTCGCGGGCAAATTGGAGAGCGGCAACGTCTGCGAATATTTTGTGATGATGAAATATTTTCACGCGCTCGGCATCCGGGAGCACGACGAAATCCTTTACGAAATGGGCATCAAGGAAAAGGAACACGAGGTTTATTTTCTGGAGCAGATCAAGGACAGCAAGTGGCTGCCGTATTTTGAAAAAGTTTTTTCGTGGGGCAAAGAAGCCAAGGCCAACGACGTTGACCTCGCCGATAAATTGCCGGTGGAAACCTCCAGCGAGTATTGTAAAACTTACAAGGCGCACGAAGTCGAAGCCGCCAACCAGAAATTGAAATAATCAGCGCGGCGGCTACGGCTTAGAGCTGTCTTTTTTCTCCCTCTCCGCCGTGAAACGGAGGAGAGGGCCGGGGAGAGGAGGCGCTTGTTTTTCCCAACCAAATCCCCTCACCCCAACCCTCTCCCCGCTTGGGCGGGGAGAGGGAGAAGAACAGTGTTCGCGTGCGTCCACTGTGGCGCGGCGTTTCTGGAAAAAATGTTGCGCGTGGCCCCCGGCTCGCTAACGTTGGCCGCTGTGACTGCGATACTTGATTCTCTTCATGGCCACGAGCGGCGACTCTACGAGGCGGGACAACTCGTCATCCGCCAAGGCGAACAG
>JANYCI010000346.1 GCA_025360325.1 Limisphaerales bacterium
GCGATCCTGCTGACGCTGCTGCCGGAATTTTTGCGCGGCTTCGCAGAATACCGGATGATTGTTTATTCGCTGCTCATCATCGTGCTGATGATTTTGCGGCCACAGGGATTGTTTAATTTTGGAAAACGGAAAATTTGAAACCAAGGATGGACACCGATGCACACGAATAAAAAACTAAACGCCGAGACGCAGAGGCCGCAACGAGACGCGGAGAATTTTCGCTCTGCGTTTCTCCGTGTTCTCCGCGCCTCTGCGTTTTCCCCCGTCCGCGTTTATCCGTGCCCATCCGTGGTTGAAAAATAATTCATGTCCACCCTGCTAAAACTTGAAAAGGTCACCATCCGCTTCGGCGGATTGACGGCGGTTTCGGCGGTGGATTTGCAGATCGGCACGGGCGAACTCGTCGGTCTCATCGGGCCGAACGGCGCGGGCAAAACCACGCTATTCAATCTCATCACCGGTGTTTATCAGCCGACGGAAGGAAACATTTCATTCGCCGGCGCGCCAACGGCGAAGTTGAGGGCGCACCAACTCGCGCGGCGCGGCCTCGCGCGGACGTTTCAAAACATCCGGCTCTTCGCGTCGCTCTCGGTTTTCGACAACGTGCGCGCGGCCACGCAACTGCATCGCGCGCGCGGCATCCGCGACGCCTTGCTGCGCGGAAAATCATTTCGTCACGGCGAAGAAAAAAACGCCGCGCACGTCATGGAGCTTTTGGAAATATTCCAGCTCGGCAAATTTCGCAACGAGCCAGCAAAAAGTTTGAGTTACGGCGACCAGCGGCGTTTGGAAATCGTCCGCGCGTTGGCGACGAAACCAAAATTACTGTTGCTCGACGAACCGGCGGCGGGAATGAACTCCACCGAAAAAGTGGAGCTAACGCGGCTCATCCGCTTTATCAAAGAAAAATTTCAGATTTCCATTTTGCTCGTGGAACACGATATGCCGCTGGTCATGGAAATCTGCGAACGCATCGCGGTGCTGGATTACGGAATTATAATTGCCGAGGGAAAACCAGCGGAAGTGCGGAAGAATCCAAAAGTGATTGCGGCGTATCTTGGTGAAGAGACCGTGAAATGAAATTTTTATTCACCACCAAGACACCAAGACACCAAGGAAGAAAACTCTTGGTGCCTTGGTGTCTTGGTGGTTAATTCCAATGCTCGAAATAAAAAATTTGTCCGTCGGTTACGGCGCGATCACCGCGCTGCACGGAATTTCTTTGTCCGTGGCGGCGGGCAGCATTGTCACGCTTATCGGCAGCAATGGCGCGGGGAAGACAACGACGTTGAAAACGATTTCCGGTTTGTTGAAGCCGAAGGCGGGCGAAATTATTTACGACGGCAAAAACATCGCCGGGCTGCCGCCGCATGAGATTGTGGCGCGCGGTTTGTCGCACGTTCCCGAAGGGCGGATGATTTTTGCGAACCTCACAGTGCTGGAAAATTTGCAGATGGGCGCGTATCTGGTGCGCGATAAAAAAATTGCGCGGCGCGAACTGGAATTTGTGTTCGCCACGTTTCCGCGCTTGCAGGAACGCGAGGCGCAGATCGCGGGCACGCTCTCCGGCGGCGAGCAGCAGATGCTGGCGATTGGCCGCGCGCTGATGAGCCAGCCGAAGTTTCTGATGCTAGACGAGCCGTCGCTCGGCCTTGCGCCGCTGCTGGTGAAAACGATTTTTGAAAAGATTACGGAGATCAACCGCGAGCGCGGCTTGACAATTTTGCTCGTCGAGCAAAACGCGAACCGCGCGCTGGAGGTTTCCAGCTTCGGCTACGTTTTGGAGACGGGCAATATCACGCTGTCCGGCGACTCGGCATCACTGCGGCAAAATCCTGAAGTGAAGAGCGCGTATCTGGGCGGGTGAGTTGAAATTTTCCCGGTCTGTCTTTTATCGAATTTAATTTGGCGGTCCATGAATTATAGGGTTGTAGTAAAATGTCCAATACCTCCACTTCTGATCAACAACTTGAGAAATACCATTGCTCTCAATGACAAAATGAAACGACCAAACACCCTTTTGCCAGCGACGCAGACGTGAGCCGTCCGCGTCAACGGGATACACATCGGCTCGCGTGGCGTGAAATTTTTGTTCTTTGTCGTATTTGTGCGATTCCACCTGGACGCCGTATCGCTTGCGGCTAGGAGCGACGAGATAGGACTGCTCGGCAACCAGTTTCTCACGATTGAGATCTATCTCTACCAACAAGTAGAGGTGTTGGTCTTTGGATATCAGCACCGTTGGATGAACAGGCCCGCTGATGCGCTCCTCCTGTCTGAGCGGGATACAACCAGTAAGGCTGAATATCAGAGTGAAAAGTGCCGACAGATGAAACTTTTTTTGCTTCACAGCCATTTCCTAATCGCATCCTGATATTTGTTGTAAACGAAACCAACGACGAGGAGCGCGACGCCGAGCGCCAGGAAGGTCAGCACGCGATAGATCGTCTCCTGTTTCCACACGTCCACCAGCACGACGTGGCCGACGGACGCCGCGAGCACGCCGAGACCGAACCAGCGGAGAAAACGTTCGCGCAAAAACATTCCCAGCGCGAACACCGTGAGCGCGAAGCCCGCCCAGCTCATCGTCAGGAAAATTCCGCTGGTCGTGACCCAGCAGGAAAGCAGCCGCCACAAACTGATGCCGGTGATGAAAATAATTGCGCCGTGAATTTTTTCGTCGAGCGGAAGTTTGGCGGACGCGCGGCGCAGGCTTTGTTGCATCGCCAGAATCGCAAGCAACGACAGCAGGTTCAGCCAGTAGGCATCCAGTTTCAAATACTCGTGCAGCCAGAGTGTGCCGAGTGAGGCGACAATATAAACGGCCACGGCCACGAGCGCTTCGCGGGAGCGGCGCCAAACGGCGAGCGCGAAAACCAAGATCGCCGCGAGCATGAATGCGCCGACGCGCTCGCGTTCCGGCGTGTAATCCCAAATCCACAGCAGCGACATCGCGAGCGCGAGCCAGCGGTAGATCAACGCCACTTGCAGCAGCGGTGTGCGCGCAGTGATGCCCCTCTCTGGTGTGCGCGAGAACCACACGATGGTGCCGAAGGACAGCGTTGTTAGCACTGCAATCGGTGCGAGCGGAAACCACCATTCAGGTTTGTCGTTCCAAAGCTGTTGCAAGAATTCCCACGCGCTGGCCGCGAGAAAGAGCTGGCAAAAAATCGCGAGCGGCCACGCGCGGGTGACGAGGCCGTAGAGCGTCGCGGCGAGGGCGAGCAGGCTGGTGAGCGCGAGCCACGTTGGTGTGGTGACGAGTGGATGCAGCCACACAAAAACCAACGCGACGGCGGCGAGCGCAAAAATTCCCTGACAGCCGAGGCCGAAAGCTTTGTTTGCCACCAACGTTTTTTGCCGCTGCCACCAATGGCTCAAGCCGATGGTGACGGCGATGAGCGCGAGCGGATTCCACCACGGCGGCGTGTGGTTCAAGAATTGCGCGAGCCAGGAAATTTGCGCCAGCACGAGAAAGGATTGTCCGAGCAGCGCGATTTCGCGGACGCGCAACAGGTAAACGGAAAATGTCAGCGCGACGGTTTCAGCGGCGAGCACGAGCGGGAGATTTTCTTCGGCGCAATTGAACCACGTCGTTGCCAGCCAGTTGGCCAAGGCGAGCACGGTGAAAAAGGTTGGCTCTTCGCGGAAGGTCACGGCGGATTTACCGGCATCTATGCGGTGCGACCAGACAGCGTTGAACACGAGCAGCGCACCGAGGCCCGCGCCGGTCCACAGGCCGTGTTCGTCAAAATGTTTCAGATTCATCACGCACCAACCGGTGGCGAGCAGGGCGGCGGCGAAGGAGAAAAATTTGAGCACGCGGCTCTGGCGTTGCGAACCGAGCACAAACAACAAGACGCTTTCCGTGCCAAGCACGAGCGCGAGTTGGAGGCCGGAAAATTTTGAAATAATTCCCAGCGTCACGAGCAGCAGGCCCTGCGTGAGATAGGAATTTTTCGCGAGCGGTTCGGCGGGCAGAAATTTCTTCGCGCAAAACGCCAGCGCGAGCAGCGCGGTGCCGTAGCCGAGCGAAAATTTCCAAAAGCCGCCGGAGTGAACCTGAATCATCGTCAATAAAAACAAGGTGAAGAACGCGCCGTTGTTCAGCGTGAGAAAGGCGGCGCGACTTTGGCCGGAAAGCTTTTCGCTGCGGGACAAAAATGTTGCCGCCGTGAACACGAGCCAGTAGGCCGCGAGAAACGCTGCGCCGAGCAAAAGGTTTTCATCTGGCGTGGCCCAGCGCCAGCCGTCGTCGTGCAGGAACCGCCAGAAGGCGTAACCGCCGTAAGTCGTGATGAGGCTCGCGAAGGAGAGCGTGGCCCAGCGGTTGCGGACGAGGAAAAAAACGGCGGCGACGGTGAGGATGAGATTTGACCAGAGAGTGAATTCGCCGACGCGCGTGATGACGGACGTGAAGAACGCGAGGCCGACGGCGAACATCGCCATGACTTCGGATTTGCGGCGGTCGGCGAGCCACATGATGACACTGGCCCACGCGAGCAGCAGCGTGCCGTCGAGCAGCGCGCTGCCGATGACTTGTAGCGGTGGGATGTGATGCGCGGCGTAGGTCGTGAAATAAACGGCGGCGAGTCCGCCAGCAAAAACGACCTGTGCGAAATTTTTCAGCGCGGCTTTTTCATTGCGCCGCTGCCACCATGCGCCGAAGCCGAGCAGGAGTCCGCTGGCGAGATAAAGCAGGGAAATTTTTCCCGCCGGGCCGAGCCGGGGCACGACGTTGTGGTAGGCAAAGTTCGCGAAAAACGCCAGGCCGGTGAGCACCATCACGATGCCGATGCGGACGAGCCAGAACGTGCCGAGTCGCATTTCCAGCGAAGCTTTCTCCTTCAGTGGCGTTTCGTTTTTTGGTAGTTCGGAAATGGTTGCGCGGTCAAAAACCAGTTCCGGCGCGGGTTCGGTTTCAGGCAGCGGCGGAATGATTGGCGGCTGCACGGCGAATGGCGGTATTGCGGCGGCGACCAATTCGGGCAGCGGTTCTTCGATTGTTTTCTCAATGGGCGGCGGCGGGAAATCTGCCGCCATTTTCTTCGGCAACGGTGGTGGTGAGAAAGGTCGGATTTTTTCTGCCGTCGTGTTCGCCGGTTCCGGCGAAACGCGGGATAGCTGCACGACTTGGATTTGCAGGTAATCCACGCGGCGGTTGAGTTCCGCGATTTCTTTTTTGGCGGATGAGGCGCGGCCAATGAGCCAGATGATCACCGCAATGGCGGCGACTGTGAGCGGCACGCCAATGACAATCAGGACGAAATAAATCAATTGATCCATAACTAGTTTTTTTCTTGGTGCTGCGTCGTGGTTGACGCCCGTTGGCTTGTTGCGCCACCAGCTTGCACTTTTTCACGTCGCGACGTGAATCGAAAAAAACGTGATCTAAATCAATTCAAACAATGTTCGCTCAAGCCGGGCGTTGTCCGAATTTATGTGGTCAGGCGTCGCTGCCGCGCCGTCCTAGCAATTACCTCACGCCCTCGTCGTTGCCGTGTGAGTTCCCCGGCGGGGTGGAATTTTTCGCGCTGCGAAAACTCCGCCCGCGCCGAGCAGGCGGAACGAAAAGGTGAAAATCTCCGTCGGGCCGAAGGGTTGCGCCGCTGCACGCGGCGCTGGTTTTCGCAGCGGGAAAACCCTCACCATTCAAGACCGCTGACGATTCCGGGAGGAACTCTCAAGAGGCACACGCCGTGGCCGCAACGGGAGTTTTCCCCGTGAATAAACTTTTGAACCATGCCCACACGGCGCGGAGGCCGATGTCGCGGGTGCCAGCGAATTGATAGATGCCGGTGATTTGTTCCTCGTGTCCGCGATAGCGCGGCGAGAGCAGAAAGACGGTGCGGGCGGATTTGCCTTCCATATGCAAAATCTCGGAGTAGAAAAAGCCGCGTCCGGTTTCGTAATTTCCAGAAGGCAGCACGAGCGTGCGGCGCGGCAGCACGAGCCACGGATGATAGTGAAATTCTAGTTCGTTCTTTTCATTGCGGAACAGAGTGCCGTAAGTGCGTGTAGGAACTTTGCCGGTTTTGCGTCCGAGGAAGACTCGGTTTTCCTTCGCGTCGGGAATAAAACGGTTTTTCGCGCGCGTCACAAATTCCCACACGAAGGTCAGGCCAAAATGCGAGAGACGAAAGCTCCAGCCAGCGATGAGCCATGATATAAAAATAATGATCAGCGCCCACGCCGCGCCCATCCACGGATTGAGCCAGGCGGTGCCGACGACGCTCGCAAGAATCGTCGTGCGAAACGCTTTGAGCGAGGCGTCCACCACGCCGAACGGACTCATCAGAATCAAAATGTTGATGGCGTTCGAGGCAAGGAACACGATTGCAAAAACGGCCATCGCGGCGGGAATCATTAGCGTGCTGTAAAGCCAGTGGGAATCTATCGCCGCAAAACCCATCGCGGATAAAGAGAGATTCACCGGTTCGCCGGGGCTGTTGGCTTCGCGGATAAAGTTGACCATGATCGGCACGAAGGCGCCGGTGGCGACGAGGCCGGAAATTTTATGCTCAATGGTTTCGGCGATATCGAACGGTTTTTTCAATGTCACTGGCAGCGTGATACCGACGGAATCTTTGACGAAGCACGCGAGCACGAGCAACAGGCCGGGAAACCAAAAAAAAGGATTCGCAAACCACGGCAGCTTGGCGATTTTTTCCGGCTCGTCTTTCACCTGCCACCATTGGTAGCAGCCCACGGCGCTGACGCCGAACAGCGGTGAGATAGCCACGCCGGTGATGGTGGAGAGCGTGTTCGCGATGCCCACGCCCGGCGGCGGGGCGTTCTTAGATGCGGGCGCGGGTGCGGTTTGCGTTCCGGTTCCTGCCCGCGAGTTCACCGGGAATAAAAGTCCGGCGGCAACCAGCAGCACGGCGGCGAAAGAAAATAATTTCTTCATGGCAAGAATCTTTATTGATTGGCGGCGGCTGTAAAGTCCAAACGCGGGCGAAAATTGTAATGGTCAAGTTTTCACGAAACCGCCAGCCGCGTGAGCAATCCGCGCCCGGCGAAACCCGTGAAGTCGTCCAGTGTCGCCAGGAAATTTTTTTGCAACGCGGGCAAACTGCGGAGCTGCCACAGCAGTTCCGCGTGCGTCCACGCGGCGGTGCGCGCGGCGCGGATGCTCCACATCGCTGCCACATCGTCCAACGGTCCGGCGGCGGCATCCACCACGCCGACGATCCCGGTGGTGAACTGCTGCTTCACCTGCGTTTCCACCGCTTCCAAAATTCCGTTCACGCGCTCGTAGTCGGCGTAGCGCGGGCTGTGGCGATCCGGCGTGCCGCCCGTTGCCTGAAAAATTTTCACGATCGCCACGGGCAAGTCGCGGTTGATGTGGGCGTTCATGCCCGCGAGGGCAAATTGAATTTTTTGAATCCCATTTTTCTGACGAGCCGCCAGCAAGGGTTGCCACGCGGGTGGTGCCGCTGAAACTTGCGCCACATTTGCCCGCAACGCATCCAAATACAGATCGGCAAAAACGACATCAAGCTGTGCCAACCACGCGCCGTCATTGAAAGTTTCCCCGGCGACCGAGTCTCGCACGGCCTTGGTCACCGCGAGATAAAGTTGGTTAAAACACTTCAGCCCGTCCCGCTCATCGAGTGCACGGTCAATGTCCATAAGGGTTTGGATCACTTCATCCACCGAGCCAGCAGGCTGCCGGGCAAGGATTTTTTCAAGCGTGAGCATAAATGCGGGATTAAATTTTTTTCGCACCGGCGGCGGAAGTGGACGTTGTTTCTTCCAGCGTCCAAGTGTTACGGCCATCGGGATGGCAATGACAGTGCGCCGCAAAAAATCCGCCGCGAAACTGCCAGAACCACGGCCAGATTTTTTCGCGATCGGTCTGCGGAATTTTCAAATCAAGAATTTTTTCGCGCGCGAAAAATTCAAAGCGCCCCTCGCTCATCGGCGGCGGCAGCGATTTTAATTTTACTTTCACCTCGAACAAAAACATCAGCCAGTGTGTCTGGCCTTGATAACCGTGTTCGCTGATGAGTCCGGCGAGATGCAAGTCCGACGGCGAAAGATTCAAGCCAGTTTCCTCGTGCGCCTCGCGGCACGCGCAGGCGTAAGGCGATTCGCCAATGTCCATTTTCAATTTACCGCCGCACGGACTCCAGAGGCCGCGATTCGGCTCCTGCACGCGTTCGAGCAAAAGAATTTCTCCGCGCTCGTTGAAGCAGTAGAGCAGCGTGGCGATTTTGTAAGGCAGAGCCATCGCCAATCATTAACCGCGAAACACACGAAATACACGAACAAATATTTGGGTGTCGCCTCAATTTGTTTTTCGTGTATTTCGCGTATTTCGCGGTTAGAATTTCCCTCCATTTTTTATGAAAACATACAACATCGCAGCGCTCGCGGGCGACGGCATCGGCCCCGAAGTCATGCGTGAGGCCGTCAAGGTCTTGCGCGCCACGGAAAAAAAATTCAGCTTCAAACTCGTCATCACCGACGCGCCCGTCGGCTGGGCGGGCATTGATTTCGCCAAAAAAGCGCTGCCGGACATCACGCTCGAAATCTGCAAAAAATCCGACTCCATTTTGTTCGGCTCCGTCGGCCTGCCCGACCGCGACCCGACCATTCCCAAAGAGGAACGCCCCGAACGCGCCGCGCTGTTGCGGCTGCGAAAAGAGTTTGGTTTGTTCGCCAACCTGCGGCCGGTGAAGTTGCCGAAAATTCTGTCCCACGCGTGTCCGCTATCGAAGGAACGGCAGGGCGACGGCATTGATATTCTCGTCGTGCGCGAACTCACCGGCGGAATGTATTTCGGCCAGCCCAAAAAAACCGAGGATCTCGGCGGTGGCAATTTCCGCGCGATTGATACGATGGTTTATACCACGCCGGAAATCGAACGCATCGCGCACGTTGCGTTCAAGGCCGCGCAGTTGCGCCGCAAGAAATTGACGAGCATTGACAAGGCAAACGTGCTTGAAAACGGAATTTTGTGGCGCGAAGTTGTCACGCGCGTTGGCAAAAATTATCCCGACGTGACGCTCGATCATATGTTCGTGGACAACGGCGCGATGCAGCTCATGCTCAAGCCCACACAGTTCGACGTGATGTTGTGCGAAAATATGTTCGGCGATATTTTGAGCGACGAGGCGGCGGCGTTGGGTGGTTCGCTAGGAATGTTACCAAGCGCCAGTTTGGGCGCGACGAATGGTGATAAAATTTTCGGCATTTACGAACCCGCTGGCGGCACCGCACCGGACATCGCGGGAAAAGATTTGGCGAATCCCATCGCGCAAATTTTATCCAGCGCGATGATGCTGCGGCAGAGCTTTGGCCTGAACGAAGCGGCGGCGGCGATTGAAAGCGCCGTGCAGCACGCCATCGAAGCGGGCAACCGCACCGGCGACATTTTCAGCGCGAGCGAAGTCGGCGCGAAACGTATCGGCACCCGCGCGATGGGCGATGCGATTGCAGCGGTGGTGTAAGCGAGATATCAAAATAAAACCGGAGCCGCCTTCGGGCGGCTCCGGTTTTTTGTTGCTTGAGAAATAAAAAGGGCGGCCATTTCTGGCCGCCCTTGAATTGTTTCCATCAAAACCTCATGGCTTGAACCGGAAGAACATGGCGCTGGAACTGTTCAACTCGTTTGTATAGGGAGTGCTGTCGTTCACGTCCACAAACGGCTGATCAAGGGCGGGCGTGGACTGGATTCTCAAAGTGGAGTCAGACCAACTGACAACCGCTTTGGTTCCAGCTTGGCGGACATTCAACTGCGGGAACACCGAGTCAAATGTGGTGCCGACCTTGAGACGGCTGACCTTGACCGAGCCAGCGTTCGCACCTGA
The DNA here is from genome assembly GCA_025360325.1 of Limisphaerales bacterium. Lineage (GTDB taxonomy): Bacteria > Verrucomicrobiota > Verrucomicrobiia > Limisphaerales > UBA11358 > UBA11358. The sequence goes on from JANYCI010000346.1 coordinate 9,819, forward strand.
TTGGCGAAGCTCAAACGCGTTGAGGTTGAATTTTTGACCAAGTGCAGCGCTGTCCGTGACATTGAGCGAAGTTACATTGTTCGGACTAACCCACAACGTGGAAACACCGTTAGACAAGACCGTTGAAATCACCGCCACATAGTTGCTGTCCGGCAACAAATCCGCCGCGAACATTTGCGAGTTTGTCCCCGTTGCGCCCGTGCGGTTGTTGATGCCGAGGCGATAGCTGCCTGGTGCCGCTCCGTTCGTGGCGGCGACAATCAATCCCTCAATGTTGGATGTGTTGGTGCCATCGCTGAAGCCGGCAAAGTAGGTGCCATTCAAGCGGGGCATGATGGTCGAACTCATGTTGACGATGAAGCTCGCATACAAAACTGTGGAGCTGTTCGTTGAATAGGGTGCTCCAAGGAGTGAAGCCAACACATTTTCTGTGTTATTCGCTGTGTCAATGGTCACACTGCCGCCACCGACTTGCATCTGGCCAATCACGCCGCTCAACTGCCGCCAGTATCCGGCTGAAATGGAGTCCAACGAGCCGCTGGTGTCATAATTGAAGTAGTCAATCGCCACAACATTTGTGTTAGGACGAACCATGAAGGCAATCTTTGCAGTGGTGCTCTTCGGCGCATCAACATCGTTGTCAGACACCGTGACGGTTATGGTGCCCACACCAAGTTGATTGGTAGCAGGAACGACTGTCAGCGTGGGGTTGGCCGTGCCAGCGCCGTTGATGATGAGATTATTAACCACATCGTTTGGCACCACGGTCGAGTTTCCAGAACTCACTGTGTAGGTGAGCCCACTGACGGGAGTGCGGTCGTCGCCAATTCCAATTGGAATGGTGAGAGAGCGGTTTGCGAGGGTATTGGTCGCTGACAATTTTGTGAGCGAATTGGTAGGCGGAAGATTTACTGTTCCCACCAGAATGTTGAACCAGGTGGACGTAGAATCACCGTTGCTATCCGTAACCGTAACCATGATTGGCGCACCGGCCACCGTTTGGGCGATGCTGTTGGGGGTGATGATTAAGGTGCGATTCGCGCCAGAGCCTTCAAATGTAAAGGTGGGGTTGAAATCGCTGGGATTGAGAGACACGGCTGACAAAGCCAGTGAATTCAAGGGCGTTGAATCATCACCCACCGTAAAGCTGTTCGTCAATTTGACGTAGTCGAGCATATTGGTGTTTAGGAAACTAGTGATGGTCGGCGCCACATTGGCGTTGGTGATGGCTTCGGCAGTAAAGGTAACCAGATCGTAGGTCAGTGTGCCGCTGACGCCGTAGTTATTCGCGATGCCGATGTAATTGGTATTGGCAGAAACGCCATAGGTCGCCGTGTTCTGGAGTTCAGATACGATTTGAACCGCGAAGCTGGGATTGTTCGCTACCCCAGAAAAACCGGTGAAGTCGAAACTGAAAGGAATAAATTGGCTGGCCACTGTGCCAAAGGTGGAACTGGCAGGATAGTCAATCCACACCGTGCCATTGGTGGTGTATTGCAACCGCCAAAACTTACTGGCAGTGGCCGTGCCGCGTGCCTCATACGAGAGCTTGACATTTTTTGCACCAGCGGCGCTCACACTAAACTGCGCCCCGGCAGTCTTGTTATTCGCTGGATTGCCGTTTGTCGGGTAGGTGGATGTGCCCCAAGAAAATGGCGGCAGATGAGAGGTGAAGCCCAGCCCATCGTTCGGATCTACGGCACCTGAAAACGGAACTGCGCCCAAGGCAGAATTGCCAGACGCCGTGCCGACGCCGATGTAGGGCGAGGGAGTGATCAAGCTATTTGGATTGTTGAAAACATTGGTGAATTCACTACCGTTGAAATCCCAGAAGGCCAGCGTGGCGGAGTTGCCCACCGAGACCAGTTGTGCGACCGCGCTCTGCACCGATCCATAAGCTGTGGTCGCTTGCACTACAAAATAAGGGCTGGCAAGATCGGTCGCTGATAAGTTGGAGACCGTCAACAAGCTGCTGGTAGAACCAGATACAACGGAGCCAGAACCAGTAGGTCCATTGCCAATCGGAACCAACGAGCCGCCGCCGGAATTAGAATGGAACCATTGGTAAGTCGGCGATGCCCCAATAACCCCAACATAAAACTGCGCTAAACCACTCACGAAGCCCGAAGCGTTAACTGGCTGAACCGCAATGTGCGGGTCATTGGTGACAGTCAGAGAAACTACGGTGCTGGTGACCGGGCCACTGGCATTAGTCACTGCCACATGGTAGTTACCCGCAGCGTTGCCGGTGAGATTGCTCAACGTCAACGTGGCCGTGGTGGCTGACGGAATCAAGACGCCCGAACCGGGATTTCCCTTATACCACAGATAGGTGAAAGGTGGTGTGCCCGTGTTCGTCACTGTGAAAGAGGCGTTCAAACCGGCATTTTGCGTGATGCTCGCCGGACCGATGCCGGTGATGACTGGCGGAGCCGCTGTGACCACCAGCGAAACAACCGCGCTGGTCGCCGTGAAGGGGGCGTAGGCATTGGAAACGATGACTTGATAGGAAGCCGTATTGCTTACGGCGGTTGAGGGAAAAGACAAGATCGCAGTCGTTGCCGAGGGAATCAGATTGGTGCTGCTGCCGGGAATTTCCTGATACCAGTAATAACTCAAGGGAGCTGAACCGGTCGCCGTGACGGTGAAAGATGCTGCCGAACCAGCCGTGTTCGTCAAGGCCAGCGGGGTGATACTCGTGATGCTGGGCGGTGCGTTGGTGATGAGCAAGGTGACAACCGCACTGGTCGCTGTGAACGGCGAAACCGAGTTGGAAACGATCACTTGATAGTTTGCAGAATCCGTCGTGGCGGCACTGGGGAAAGACAAGGAGGCGAACGTCGCCGTCGGAATCAAATTGGTGCTCGTGCCGGGAATGATTTTATACCAGTAATAACTGAACGGCGTTGAACCTGCCGCCGTGACGGTAAATGAAACACTGTTGCCCGTGCTGTTGGTGGCTCCCGCAGGAGTCAGACCCGTGATGACCGGAGGGCCGGAACTGGTCGCAATCGGCGCGAAGGCTACACCTCTGAATGCCTTGTTGCTGCCAGCAGTAGCCAAGGTTGTCGCTGTCGCCGCTGCCCCCGTGTCTGTGATGACTATCAACTTGGTCGCCGTGTCCGCCGTAGTCGCATAAATGACCGGATTTGCACCACTGAAATCTACCGTCAAACCTCTGCAACCAGCAGTCAAACCAGCCGCTGAACCAAAAGTATAATTTGAAGTCCAAATGCCGCCACCGAAAGTCCATTTTTGAATACCAGATCCCGCTGTGCCAATCGCACGATCATCAGTGAAATAAACAACATTGCCTGCTGGATTGATGGCAAAATCGTAAGGGCTGGGGCTAGTTCCGCCGTCCACAATCATGTTAGTTGCGGCGGCGGCGGTGGTGGGAATTCCGTTAAACCCCCAAAGGCCAACCGTGCCTGAACCAGTGGTATAATACAGGTTGTTGTTAAAAACTCTAACCACTCGCAAATTTCCATTGGTGATTTGGACTGGCGTTCCACCGCTTGCGGAATACCAAACGCCACCATTTCCCCCCATCCAATAGGCGGTGCCATCTGAAACCCCGCTTCGAACATTGCTCCCGCTGAATGCAGTGGTAGATCCCCCGGCTGTGCGGGTAAAATTTCCACCCACGTCCAACTTTCCAATAAGGCGATTGGTTAAACTAGCCGAAGTGGCAGCAAGGGCACCTGCCCCTGCATCTGCATCATACCCAGCGAAAATTACACTTGCAGAGTTCGTGGAGCGATTAATAAAGCCTTCAGAACCAGAGCTACCCACGCCTGTCAGCTTTGTGCCACCAGTGCTGGGAATAGCAATGGTTTGCACCGGGCTGGCTTGGCTGGCCGTCGAAGGAAGATACTCCAAAACAGAAATAGATGCCGCCGCTGCGCTCAATGCTGCGGCGCCGTCACCATATTGCACCACCACAACGTTTCCGGCGGTAAAAGTTGCGGCAGATGCCGTCGGGGCAACGAGAGCGATCACTGCTGGCAAAGCCAGCATGGCTATAACGCTCTTAAAGATTTTGAATAGATTGGTTTTCATACTTGTTTTGTGTTCAGGTTGGTGTGTGTTCTCCTTGTTGTTCTTGAAGCTAAAGTAAATCAATTCGGCGTATTAGCGGATGGATACCAATACATGGCGCGGTCTTTCGCCCATTCCGTCTGGCCGTCATTAGTAGGCGTTCCATCAGCCTCACCTTGAGTTCGCCAAAAATCATTAGTGCGGGCGGATCGCGAACTACCATCGCACATGGAAAAATTACTCAATTTATTTTTGCTGTGCCGGGCAAAGCTGTAAAAACCGGTGACGTTTGATTGCGATGGCCCCACAATCGAAGCCCCCGCAGCGTCCACGCCATTGCCATTCACTTCGGCCAGAAAAATCGTGTCCGATGACTTCGTGATATTGCCAAGTTTAGTCTGCCCAATGCCCTTGGATTTCCGCGTGGAAAAATTAATGCAAAGCCGTCCGTTTTCGCCATACATAAAAAACGCCTTGGCCACTTTCAAAGGATTTTGGTAACCCAAAGTCAGTCCGGGTTCTACGGCTCCCGGACAAGAAAAAATGCTAGAACTGTTTGGGGTCGGCGGATCCACCTGATGACCGTTGGCTCCATACAGATTCACTAATGGCGGTTGAGCAATGCTGGGAGCCACGCAATTATACCAAGCAGAATCATAATTATCTGTTGCCGTCGGGCCACCGGGGTCATTAATTGCTGCCGATGTGTTGCCCTCTTCAGGAACGACGTCCCGATTGTCACCAGCATAAATCTGAAAACCTAATCCCCACTGACGCATATTGTTAAGGCACTTGATTGTTTGTGCCTTTTGCTTGGCTGCACTTAGTGCCGGCAGCAGCATGGCTGCAAGAATGGCGATGATGGCGATGACGACCAAGAGTTCAATCAGGGTGAAAGCACGACGAGCATGGGCAAGCAGGCCGACCCGTTTTTTTGCTTTCACATTGCGAGTGATGTTGGACTGTTTCATAAAAAATATTGCGCGGATAAGTTTAGCCGATAATTAACTGGGCCGAAGTGACGTTTGGGAAACATTCCTCCAAAACTATTTCCGTCTGACGGCATTCGCATACGACCATACTACGGATCTCCTTTTTTGCCACCGGTTAATTTTTGGTTTTCCTTAATTTCTCCGCTAATTACCAATAACATTTTTTCGCACAAACCATCCAGTCGCGCAAGCACTTTTCTTGAAAGTTGTTCACCGCCAGTTCACAATGCCCCGTATGACAACGTCCTCTGGCTTTATTCCCATGAAAAAAATCTTCACGCTCGTGGTCGTCGGCGCGGCGCTTTCCGCGCGGGCGGAGCTGCCGCCGACCAATTCCGCCCCCGCCAGCCCGGCGGTGGTCGCGGCGAAAATCCCGGATGCCTCGTCGGCTCCGGTGCGCGTGACGAACGCCGTGGTCATCGGCGGCGCGCGGGTGAACTATGTGGTGGAGACGGGAATGTTGCCGGTGTTGAAAGAAGATGGCTCGGCGACGCGCGCGAACATTTTTTACACGGCTTACACGCGGATCGAAAAATCCGAAATCGAAAATCCGAAATCCGAAGTGGGCAAGCGCCCGGTGATGTTCTGTTTCAATGGCGGCCCCGGCTCGGCGTCGGTGTGGTTGCACCTTGGCGCGCTCGGCCCGCGGCGCGTGAAGATGAATGAAGATGGTTCGTTGCCCGCGCCGCCGTTCGCGTTGGTGGATAATGAATTTTCGGTGCTGGACGCGAGTGATTTGGTTTTCATTGATCCGGTGGCCACGGGTTTCAGCCGCGCGGCAAAGGATGAGAAGGCGGATGATTTTTTTGGCGACGAAGGCGATCTGAATTCGGTGGGTGAATTTATCCGGCTGTGGGCGACGCGGCATGATCGTTGGCTCTCGCCAAAATTTTTGTGCGGTGAAAGCTACGGCGTTTTCCGCGCGGCCGGTTTGGCAGATCATTTGCGCGACCGCTGTGGGATGTATTTGAACGGCTTGGTAATGGTGTCGGGCGTGCTGGACTTCGGCACGATCCGGTCGGACACGGGGAATGATTTGCCGTTCGTGCTGACGTTGCCGGCTTACACGGCGGCGGCGCATTTCCACAAAAAATTACCAGCGGATTTGCAGGCAGATTTGGACAAGGCACTGGCGGAATCGCGGGCGTTCGCGCAGGGTGAATTTGCCACGGCGTTACAAGCGGGCGCATCGCTCACGGCGGACGCGCGGAAAAAAATCGTGGCGGAACTTGCGCGGCTCACCGGCCTCGCGCCGACCATCATCGAGGATAATAATTTGCGCGTGGATGAAAGCGTTTTTCGCAAACAGTTGTTGCACGCGGAAGGCTTGGTGCTGGGCGCTTACGACGCGCGGTTGACGGGACGCGATGGCGTGGCGGCAGCGCCGGGGCCGGGTTTTGATCCGTCTGGCAACGCGGTGTTCGGGCCGTTCTCGGCGTGCATGAACGCGTATGTGCGGGGCGAATTAAAATTTGAAAATGATCTGCCGTATGAGTTTCTCAAAGGGATGCCGACGTGGAATTATAATGTGCGAAACAGTTTTCCGAACGCGAGTGACCGGCTGGCCACGGCAATGAATCTGAATCCGCACTTGAAAATTCTCGTGCTCGGCGGCCGCTGCGATTTGGTTTGTCCGATTGACACGATGCACCACAGCCTCGATCACTTGCCGCTCGCGGAGGCGTATCGCACGAACATCAGCTACGCGGAATTTGACGCGGGCCACATGATGTATATCAATTTGCCCGACCTGAAAAAATGGCGGGACGTCGTCGGAAAATTTCTGCGGCAGTAAATTATTTCAAAATCAATAACCCTCCCGCGAAGTCTGCGCGGGAGGGTTTTTCTGTTTCCAGAAAAAGTTCGATTAAAATATTTTTAGTTGTAAGTCGGCGTGTTGGTGACGACGCCGGGCGTGGGCGTGCTCCAGCCAAAGCGGATCGGCACGAGGGCGTTGGGAATTCCTGGCGGCACTTTCGCGGGGTCGAGGTAGTTCAAATCAAAGTTGTAGTGGCGAGTGGGCGCGTTGTAATACGGATCTGTCGGCGAGGGCGAGAACCCTTTGGGATTGCGAAATTGGCTGGTGGCCATGGTGCTGGTCCACAGTCGCAGGATGGAGGTGTTCAGCCAGAGGCTGTTGGCACCCCAGTTTTGCAAGAGGCGCGGCAGGTTGTGAACGCCGCCGCTGAAGGTGGTGTCGCTCGTGCCGGTGGAGGGCATGGTGCCGGCGACGATGACAGCGTTGATGGTGGTGTCGTAGCTCGCATTGAAGCTGCTGGATGACGATGAGTAAGTGGTGGAGAGGCTGGTGGCGTCCGACCAGTTGGCGGATAACACCGTGAGTGAATCGGACATGATGGCGGCGGGATAAGTATTCGCGGTGTTCGTGGTGGCGGCGGAGGACGGGCCAGCGAAGGTTTGCTGGATGTTGTAATTGCCCAAGACGTAAACCGGATTTTGGGTGGCGACGGTGAAGCCGTGGGTGTTGTTGGAGGGCAACACCGCGCCGTTTTTCAGACGGACGACGGCGAGTTGGCCAGGCTGTGTGACCGTCGGTTGGCGTTGGTCGGCTACATACAAAATCGTCGGATAAATTCCTGAGGCCGAAGGTAATTTTCCCTGCACCAGCGAATTGGTCGCGATCCAATTGCCATACGCGCCCACATCCACATCGGTGATGATGTTAGTTTTTTCTTCGCGCCGATCGAAAAATTGATTGTCGAGATCGAGAAACGGCAGATTACTCGCCAGTCGGCTGGGACTCAAATTGGTGAACACATAAATAGCCTTGGCCGAATCATCGCCCGGCACCGCACCATTCACGCTCGTCTGCAACGTCAGCGTGATCGTGGGATTTGTGTAAGTGCCCGTGGCGTCGTTCGTGACGAGCAAGATGATTTGCGCTTGGTTGTAGAGCCGTTGCTTGCCGATGGTGGACATCGCGGCTTCACTGTTGGTGGGCATATCAATCAAGAAATGCACGTCGGAGTTGGTGTTGCTCAAGGACACCGTCACGCTCGCGACATTCGTGGCGTAAGCGGGCGTGTTGGCGAAGTAAGTATGCCAGTTCGTGCCGTAACTAGACTGGCCGTCTAGTCCTGGCCCAGTCAAGGTGCCGGTCGCGCTGACCGCATCGGCAAAATTCAGCGTCGCGCTGGTGCCCACGGCAATGCTGCCATTGGCATGGACGCGGCCATTCACCGTCATGGTGGCGCACTGCGAGAACTCCAGCGTGCCATTGTAAAAAATTGCGTAGTTGCACAACGGGATCAGCGCCAGCAACACATCCTCCTGCGCTGTGCCGGTGACCTGGCGGCTAGTCCGTTTGTCCGTCACGTTGGAAACAATCCGGTAGATCGGCGAGCCAACGGTCTGCAAGCCGCTGTAAGTCGAGGGCAACGGGCCGGAGTAATCAGACACCCATTGGACATACGTTTTGTTCTGATGTCCCTGCCCGTCGGTGAACCAAAAATTCGTCCAGTAACCTTCCTCGATGACGGACGGAATATTAGTTTGGAACGAGGCCACACCGTTGCTCACCCCGGAAACACCGTAGCTTTGAAATGTCCACGCCAGCGCCGCGTAAGCTTTTTCCACCGCCGCCTCCGCCGCGTTGTTGGCCGCGAGATAATCGTTGCTGCGCTGGTTCAGATTGCTGATCGTCATCGAGCGATACATCGCGCCGGCCAGTAGCATGATGCCGATGCCCAGCATGATGAGCACCATCAAGAGGGCGAAACCGGCGGGGCGTTGGCGAAGGGAGATTTTCATTTATTCCGGGAGATGCGGGGTGGCCTTGAATTCCATTTTGTAATAATCGTAAAGCCCGTTCGTGCCCACGGGCGTGAGCGGATACTGGAACCGCGCGAATTGGAGCTTCGCGTGGATCATGGATTTATACGCGCGGCTCGTGCCCTGATTCGTGGCCGTCGTGCCGGTGTAATCTTCCGCTACAAAGCTGTAGCCGTTTGTCAGCCAGTTCACGAGATTGGACGCGAGACACACCGTCGTCAGATTCGCGCTCGTGTAGCGGCACAGCTTGCCGTTGCTGTTCGCCGCGTCGGTCAGGTCAAAATAATAAATGATGAACGAACTATTATTCGTCGTCTGGAACAACTGCAGCGCGTTGCCGTTCTGCGCGGTGTTGTCGGCGATGGGTGTGAAATTTGTGAACGGCGCGGAGAGGTTTCCCACTTTCCACATCTTCGCTGCGTGAATGTCCTCCGGCAACTTGCTCAACGCGCGGCGCGACGAATCGCTCGCCCCGCACTTACTCTCGATCAATTGGTTTTCCCGCAGCCCCAAGATGTGCGCGGCCACCAGCGCCATCGCCACCATGCTAAAAACGGAAATCGAAAAAATCATTTCCACCAGCGTGAAACCCGCCCGGCGTTTGGTTGAGAGTGAAGAATTCATGCGAACGTTTTCAGTTGCCGAGCAGCGCCGGGTCAATGTTGTCCGGCGCGAAAAAGGTGCAGACCGTATTCGTATACGTCACGGCGTTGGCATAACCCCAGCCCGAGAATTGCCAGACCGTGTCCACCCGCGCCAACACCGCCTGCACATTCGTGTTGAATGAAAATGAAACCAATTTGAAATTCACAAAGTTCGTCGCCATCACAAAATTATTCGACTTCCACGGCACATCCAAAATGCTCGTTTGGTAGCCGGAATAATTCGTCCAGTAGCCCGCGCTGGAATAGGAAAGCACCGCGCCAGCTAACGGTATGTTCGTCACCTCGCATTTGTTCATCTGCGGATCCCAAGTGGCCGACCGCACTTGCTCCAGCGTCTGCACCGCCAGCGACTGCGCCGCCAGCGAATAGCCCGACCATTCCGTGATCTTGCCGCTCGTGACGTAGCCCTGAATGATTGAGCCGAACACCAGCGCTACGATCACCAGCGAGATCAACACCTCCACCAGCGTCAGACCCGCCGCGCGCCGCGCGCGAATCGCTGATGTGGAAATGAACTTGGTGGCTAATTGCACCCTTCGTGAAAAGCACGTCATGTGCCACCGAATACGGAGAAAAACATTGTGAAATCAACGCAAAATTGACATCCGCTGTTCGGTAAATGGACGCGCCCTGTCCGCCACCGTCACAATTCGTGACGCGGCGCGGTGGTGGTATAGTTTGGTGGGGCGAGCGTCCTCGCGAGCCGCTTGGTCTAGCG
>JANYCI010000031.1 GCA_025360325.1 Limisphaerales bacterium
TGGCCAAGAGCGGCGCGCGCGGAGCGCCGCGCCCTACCCAAATTTATTTCTGTAAATCCGTAAAATTCCGTCTAAATTTCCCGCATGACAAAATCTGTTTTCACCGGGCCGGTTTATGTGGTGCGCGATAACATTGATACCGACCAGATCATCTCCGCGCAATTTCTGAACCTCGTGCCGACCATCGCCGAGGAATACGAGAAGCTCGGCAGCTACGCGCTCGACGGCCTGCCCGCCTCGCTCTACCCGACGCGCTACGTCAAAGCCGGCCAGCTCGACAGCGATTATCCGATTGTGGTGGGCGGGAAAAATTTCGGCTGCGGCAGCTCCCGCGAACACGCGCCCATCGCGATGGGTTCGGCGAATTGCGAGATCGTCCTCGCGGAAAGTTTTGCGCGCATCTTCTTCCGCAACTGCGTGGCGACCGGCGAACTCTATCCGTGCGAATGTGCCGACCGTCTCTGCGACGTGCTGAAAACCGGCGACGTGGTGACGGTGGATCTGGATGCCGCGAGCGTCACCGTGCAAGCGACGGGCAAGGTTTACAAATTCAAACCGCTCGGCGACGTGCGCCCCGTGGTGGATGCAGGCGGTTTGTTCAACTACGCGCGAGCGAGCGGGATGATTGCGGCGAAGTAAAAGCCGGCCAGATTAAATTTTATCCGCCTGCGCCAGCGCATTCAGCACGATGCTGGGTGTCAGCACTTCAGGCAGCACAATCGGCGGCGTGGCGGAGTTTTTCGGATAGACCACGACCAACGGCACACCCGCGCGGTTGAAGCGGGTCAGTTCCGCCGTGATGCCGGGAGGGAAATGCGTGTAGTCCCCGATGAGCGCGACGCTATTGAGTGACTTTAATTTTTCTCGCACGGCGGTAATTTCGATGCTGGTTCGTTTGTTCACTTGGCAGGTCAGGCACCAGTCGGCGGTGAAGTCCACAAAAACAATTTTTCCCGCCGCCCGCGCCGACATCACGGCGGCTGGCGACCACGGTGCCCAGTCAATACCATCCGCCGATTCTTTGAGCGAACCAGTGGATATGAAATTCGTCATCGGATTCCGCCAGTCGAGTTGTTTTTCCAAGGCAAAAACATAACCGCCGACCAGCAGCGACAGCGCAATGATGGCCGCGAGCGTTTTGCGGCTGCGGCCGCGCTGGACAAATTCACCGAAAACCCACGCCGCGAAAGACACGATGACGAGAAAGACGCCAAGCCAGAAAATATTTTTACTGTAGCTGCTGGAGGCGACGCTGAAGAGCCATACAACCGTAGCGAGCATCGGGAAGCCCATCGCGATTTTGAATTTTTCCATCCACGCGCCGGGCTTCGGCAGAAATTTCAGCCACGCGGGATTCCAGCTCAACAGCAGATACGGCGAGGCGAGGCCCAGTCCGACCGTGAGAAAAACCAGCACGATGATCGGCGCGGACTGCGCGAACGCGAAGCCCAGGGCGATGCTTAAAAACGGCGCGGTGCAGGGCGTGGCGAGAATCGTGGCGAGCACGCCGTTGAAAAATGCGCCTGCCGCGCCGGATTTGGCGGCCAGATTGCCCGCTGAATTCATCGCGCCGCCGCCGAGGATGACTTCAAACACGCCAAATAAATTCAGCGCTACGAGCGTGATGAGCGTGACGAGGCAGACCAGAAAAACCGGACTACCAAACTGCATCCCCCACCCGGCTTGGTTGCCAGCGGCTTTCACGCCGATGACGAGCGCGGCCAGCACGAGAAAGGAAAACAAAACGCCGATGACATAAATCCCGCCGAGGGCGCGGACGCGGCGCGGCGAACTTTTGGCCTCGCTCACGAAGCCGAGAATTTTCAGCGCGATCACCGGCAACACGCACGGCATGATGTTGAGAATCAGCCCGCCGATAAAGGCGTAAATCAACATCTGCCACAGTGGGTGCGCCGTGGCTGCCGCCGACGTTACCGACGATGACGCGAGCGCCGGTTCGCCCGCTGGATTTTTTCCGACCGGAATTTTCACCTCCACTCCACGCCGTTCCGCGCCGTTTCCCAACACCAGCAGCCCGGAAATTTCAGCGGGCCATTCGCCCTCAAATTTTTTCACCAGCTTACGCCACTGCACGGTCGCGGTCGTCGTGGATAGATTTGTCACGGCCGGCTGGATCTCAAACTTGTCGTTCGCATCGGGATAAAAATCCAACGTTGCGGCGAGGCCGGGCGAATTTACTTCCGGGGCTTTGGCGCCGAGCGACCAACTGATGATGAGCGGTCGTGTATCGCCCGCCGCCGCCATTTCCCACCACGCATTGACAACTAAATCCGTGAGCGACGCGGGTAATTTTTTTTGCCATTCAGCGATCAACGCGGCATTGGTAGACCCTTTGGTTTCATTGCCGACATTCAAAATGGCCTCAACGCTCGCGCTCCCGGGAATGCACGCCTCGTTGCACTCTAACCAAGAAACTTTCGCGGAAATTTCCAGCGGCCCGGGCGCTGCGTTGGACGCGATCGTGAGCGGAATGATTAAAACGGTTTTGTCCACGTAGCCGTAAGTGGTCACCTCGGCGGGCGGAAGTTTTGACGGCACCGGCCAGCGGATTTCTCCGGCGGTGACTCCGGCTGGTAATTGCCATTTAATTTCCGTGGCTTGCCCGGACTCGCCGGGATTTTTCCAGTAAGTATGCCAGCCGGGTTCCATCTCCAACTGGATGCCCACTAACATTGTCGCGCCGGGTGCAACCGTGTCTGCCGCGAGAAATAATTCCGCCGTCGTATGCGCCGCCCGCGCCTCCGCCACTGCCAGTGCAAGCAGCAGGAAAAATAATTTGGCAACGTGACTCATAATGTGGTGATGACTATCTTTGCCAATCATGGAGGGGAATATTGCAGAAATCATCTAAAAAACGACCCGGCGGGAACATGAAAGAAAATTTATCCGGCGTCGGTTTAGCGGCGCGCTTTTTCTCGCAGAAATAGGCTTGCCAAAAAAAGCGCGGACGCTATGGTAATTCCGTCTGTCAGATAACTTGACCTTTCGGACCATGGTGAATCTTCAAGTGAACTCGGTTCAATGATGATTTGAAACCCGGTAGTCGGGAACAGTCGAAGCGGTGAGTATTCAACAGCCAATCATCAAATGAGCACGAAACTGT
>JANYCI010000106.1 GCA_025360325.1 Limisphaerales bacterium
CGCGATGCTTTCCGCCGCGCCCGCCGTGCGGAACGTGACTTCGATGCAGTTCAATCCGCCCGCGAGCAATGCCTCGGCGAGCGGCACGGCGTCATCCACTTTGTCAATGACCGCGACGCAGACGAGCCGTTGTTGGAGAAAAGATTCTGGATTCATAATGGTGCGACAAGGATACACGGATGGCGGTGCGGGTGAATAAGAAATTCAAAGTCGGTTTATGATTCGACGCCAACAATTCCTAGCTTGCGCGGCACTCCGCCGCCGTTTCAAAAAAAGAAATGCCTTATGAAACGCAGCTTTGTCGCGGAGCGACATTGGAAATTAGCCCGCACAACGTGCCGGGTGGAATGACTTAATGAAATCCGTCGTGAAGAGACGGTGGAAAGGCGCGGTGGTTTCCGGCGTCCCTTCAGGACTCAATTGTTTTCCCACCATCACCAGACACTTCGTGTCTGGCTAATTTCCAATGTCGCTTCGCGACGGGAAGACGCGGAATTTCACTCGACAAGCAGCCGGGGCGGAAATACGGTTTGGTGCATGAAAATTCTTTCTCTCCTGTTGTTGACGGCATATTTTTTTTGCGGTTGCAAACGCGACACGGAAACCGAAAGCACCGTGGTGAAGCGTTTGGATGAAGTCAAAAACCAAATTGCCGCCCAGCAAAGCCAGCCAATCCGCTGGGCGTTCGCCAACAAACGCCAGATTGAAAGCGCCGGTTACGAATACGCACGCAACCGGTCGGAAGCCGTAAAAAAATCTGAAAAAATTTCCCCGGAAATCGAGGCGAAGATTGCCCGGTATGAACAATTGGAAAGGCAACTGTCACAGTTGCGTTTTACCCAGATGCGCACGAGAAATAATATTCCAATGCCTCCTCCCCCCGTCGGCATGGAATCGCCCACCAACACCGACTATGCCGCGCTCGCCAACCAAGTGGCCGAAGCCAAGGCTCCGGTCGCTGAAATCATTGACCGCCGTGCCCGTCAATACTCTGAATTTTCCAACGAAATCAAGGTGAATGACTTAGTGGCCGAGTATGCCAAAGACCGCTATGATTTGGTGGTGGATTCCAGCGACGAATATTTTTCCGGCCAATCGAAAGTTTTATTTCGCAAGCCCGGCGACGTTCCAGACATCACCGACAGCGTGTTACGGCTGTTAAAGGAAAAAAACAAATAACCGTCTCTGGTAATTTCCCCATGAACTTTCTCGTCACCGGCGGCGCGGGCTTTATCGGTTCGCACGTTTGCGAGCGCCTGCTGCACGATGGCCACAGCGTCTGGGCGTTCGATGAGCTGAACGATTTCTACGATCCGCAGATCAAGCGCGCCAATCTCCGCGCCATCCAATCGCTTGCTAAACCGTTTGAGTTTTTTCACGGCGACCTATGCGATGCCGACGCGGTGAACGAAATTTTTTCCGCCACGAAGTTCGATCAAGTCATCCACCTCGCCGCGAGGGCAGGGGTGCGGCCAAGCCTGGAACAGCCCGCGCTCTATCAGCGTGTGAATGTCGAAGGCACCGTAAACATCCTCGAAGCCGCGCGCAAAACTGGCGTGAAGAAAATCACCATCGCCTCGTCGTCATCCGTGTATGGCGTGAATGCCAAAGTGCCGTTCAGCGAGAGCGATCCGATTTTTTCCGCCGTCTCGCCTTACGCCGCCAGTAAGCTCGCGTGCGAAGCACTCGGCCACGTCTATCATCACATCTACAAAATGGATGTCGCGATGCTGCGCTTTTTCACGGTGTATGGCCCGCGCCAACGGCCCGATCTGGCGATCCACAAATTCACGAAGTTGATTGATGCGGGCAAACCGATTCCCGTTTTTGGCGATGGTAGCACGGCGCGCGACCACACTTTTATCACGGACATTTTGGAGGGAATTCTTGCCTGCACGCGGCAGGAATTTGGTTTTGAAATTTTCAACCTTGGCGAATCGCAGACGGTGAAACTCTCGGGACTCATCGCGCTCATCGAAAATGCGCTTGGCAAAAAAGCGTTAATTGACCGTCAGCCCTTGCAGCCCGGCGATGTTCCCATTACCTTTGCCGACATTGACAAAGCACGACGGCTCCTCGGCTACGAACCAAAAGTGAAGGTTGAAAAAGGCATCCCGATGTTCGTAGAATGGTTCCGCGCGAATCAGAAATAACATGGCACGCCAGAACTCAAACCCCGCGAACACCCAGTTCGACCGACCGTCGCTCAATGCCGCGTTGGCCGCGTGGGAAACGTGTCTCAAAAAAAATAATCTCCCCGCCAGCTCGCTCTGGATTTTTTCCGAGAACCTTTGCATCGAGGACTCGGACGCGCTGCCGGGAAAATTCCGCGTTGGTTTCCAAACTAAATTCACGCCGCCGGATGACGCCGCCCTGCCGATTGCCTATGACCATTTTGCCGCCACGAATGCGCGCATAGTTTTCTACCGACTCGGCACGGCGAATGGACAATCCGTGAGCATCCTGCTCTGCGATCCGTGGTTCGAGGAAAAATCCGCGCGCGACGGTTTTGAACGGCGCGATGACTGGGGCATCTCCTTCCGTCCGGGTCGCGCCGGTGACATTGAGGAAGTGACGAAACTCGCCCGCTGGGTGCGCCGCGTGAAACGCAATCACACGCTGCATGATTTTGATTTTGCGATGTCGCTGGCGACGATTGATGAAATCATCATCCACGGACGCACGCTGTTGCCTTACGAACGTTTCGCCGAACGCATGGTGAACCGCCTGCGTCGGATGATTGGTAACGCAGAGTGAAAACTGGCCACGCGCAATCGGCCCGTGAAAATTCCCGGCGTCGCCCACGGCTCGTGGATTAAAAATTATTTTTCAGGATTTCGGTTCACCACCGCCCGGGCGTTCAGGCCTTGATTTTCAAACGTCACTCCGAGATTTGCATCCAACAGCGCGGCCAGCGGCGAGGTGAAATTGCCCGCCTTGGGTTCGCCCGGATGGCCGAACACGGTGGATTCCATCGTCTGCCATTTTTCATTCCAAACATAATCGCCGCCGCCGGGGCAGACGAGTTTTACGCCCCAAAGTTCCTCATGTAATTTCACCGGGTCTTGGTCGGGATAAAGCCGCTTCCATTCATTGAGAATAGGAAGATTATTCCAGGTGAGCGTTTGCAGATGGGTCTGGTAATCGTCGTGGGTGGCCTTGAGGAGAATGTTCAATAATTTTTGTTCCACTTGAAAACAAACATTGCTGCCCAGCCACGGCTTCCCGATTTGGACGACCACGTTCGTATCGGCCCGCGCTGCCTGCCGGTCTAGTGCGCGTTTCAACAACGCTTCGCTCAACGTTACCGTCAGCGAATCGGGCGTGACGGCGTAAAAAACGGACCAGTCTTCGCCCGGTTTCGAGCGCGCGGAAGATTTGCTGGCAGCGACTTTCACATAGGACTGGCCGTTGTATTCGAGGTTTTGCCAAGTGGTCATCTTCGGCGCGGACTGATCGGCGAACGCGTGCAGCGACGTGAGGAACGCGACGACTCCAAGCGGACTTTTCACCTCGCAATGCAACGCCACCGGCAGGCGCGAGTAGGAATGTTCCATGAACAAATTCGCGTTCGTGGCCGCATTGAGCTCGTTCCAGAAACCGTCGTCGTCTGCGTAAAGCGTGATGGACTGGCCGAGCCACGCGAGAAAATTTGCCTTCAAGCCGGGTGCCATGTTGCCGACCAAATTTCCCGCGTCCTGAATCGGCTTCGACTGTGTGTTGATGGCGAACGCCAGTCGTGCCAGCGCATTCGTGTGCGGATCACCCGCACTGGCGGCGATGTGTGCGCCGGTGGTGACGCCCAAAAATTCATTGTAACGCGAGCCGGTGATCAGCGGCATGACGGTCAATTCAGTGGCCAGTTTATTTTTGGAAATGGAAAACCGCAGCGCGATGGGATCAAAATAATTCCGCCAGTTGCGTTCGTAATTGTCGCGCCAACGTCCGTAGGCGGCGGCTTCCTCGTGCGTGACGGCAGCCGGGGCGATTTCCGAAATCGGCGTCAGGAATCCGAGCGTGCCGTAAATGGAAGATGCCACGCCGCCCGCCGTCAGTTTCAATTCGCCCAAATCCGGCACCGGATAATCCGAATGTAAAACGGCGTTGGCGACTTTGCCGCTGGCGAGTTCATCCAGATGCGCGGCTTGCAAATCAGCAAGCACGGCGGCAGCGCGGGTGCGGCGCGAATCCGCGATGCGCCATTGCGGGCCGCACCAGCGGCGGATGGTCGCGTCGCTCAAAACGAGAAACGCCGTTTCGGCATTTTCACCGCGCACATATTTTTGGCGGAAATAAATGTATTCATCCTGCGAACTCAACGCGGTAGATTTGCCCGCCGCCGTGTGCAACAGAGCTTCCAACTGCTTCCGCGAGTTGGCGACGAACACGACGTTCGACACCGTCGCCAAGTAGGAACTCACTGCGCGGTCAGGTGAAACCACGCCGACAAAAGACACGCCCTCAATCTCACCGCTGATTTTTTTTGCGCTTGGGTTTGCTGTCAGCGCGACGGTTTGTTGCGCGATGACGTTCGCCTGAATCAGTTGCGGAGCTGTCGCTTCAAACAAAATTGCCAGATCCGTTCCCGCGCGCAAAAACGGATCGGAGCCGGTGAACGCCGCGCTCGTCACGACCTGTGGTCCCAGCAAACGCGACAAATCGTTCAGCCCAAGACAAAGTTGTTTTTGATAGCGGGCGCGCGAACCGGCGTCCTCCGAGCGTGCTTCAAACATTTGTAGCACGGGCGTGCCGTTCGCATCCGCCTCGTCTATCATCGTCGTCATCGCCGTGAACGAAGGAAAAAACAGCGCGTGCTGGTCGGCGGGAATGGACGCCGCGAGCGGATCGAGCACGGTATTCGTCCCTTTCAGCAGCGGTTTCCAATTCATTGCCGATACCGTGATGCCGGTTAGATTCGTGATGGCTTCGGAGTTGGAGACGCCGCCATTGATTGGAGGCAAGGCGCGATCCAGTTGCAAATTTTCACTCAACGCCCGGCCGCCGCTGAACAGTTCAAACGTGTCCTCTAGTTCGGAATCACCATTGCTAAAACGGTTGAAGCGCGGGTTAAAATTTTCCCGCGCGCTGGCATTGGTGCCCATCGCTTTGGTGGCCACCGCCGACTGATGACGAAACCACGCCGCACCCGCGATGTTCCGATCTTGCAACTGTTGGTAAAATTTCTGTTTCTCCGCGAGAAAATCTTTTTGCGCTTCCGGTTTCGCATCTGCCGGTGAAATTTTGAAACGCGCCTGAACCATTCCGCTGTAATCCAGCTTGGGCAGAAACAGTCGCCCGGTGACTTCCTTTCCTGCCAGCGACCGGATGGAAATGGTTTGTCCCGCCGCCGTGCCATCACGCTCCCACGGTTGCGTGTTGCCGCTGACATAAGCCTCGCCGCCGCCGTCAATCGTCGCGTAAGGCTGCACGACTTGCGTCATTTGCCAACGGCGCGCGTTGTCGCTGGTGGCATCCGCGACCGGCAGCGCACCCTCGGTTAGTTTCAACTCTGCGACGGGAATATGATAAAACGCATCCGCCGCCCGGAGAAGCGGCGTCATCATGGCAACGGCGCAAAACGTCAATACCAGATGTTTGCTGAAGCTGATGGCCGCACTTTTCCTTGCTTGAATACGTTGCATGATGGGATTGTGCCGCGAGCCGGAAAACATATTCAAGGCAAAAGGGTGTGGTCAATTTGGCATTGGCACTGTTCGATTCACGCAGAAAGATTGTCCCAAGCAAAGCGCCAGAGGACTGCGGCGGCCCACCGCCGCTTTTCCCATCGTCACGGCCAACGACACTAGTGTTAATTTGAACTGCCACACGCGACGAAAGAGAATCCTTCCCCCCCCCCAAAAAAAAAGAGCCGGAACTTTCGTTCCGGCTCTTTGAATTTTTCAGAATGAATTAGGTGCGCGCGGCGGGCTTCTTCGCGGCCTGATCCAAGATCGTGGTCAGCACGCTGTTCGGCACCTGCGCGAAGGTCAACGGCTCCATCGAGTAAGAAGCGCGGCCTTTGGAGAGTGAACGGATCGCCGTGGCGTAACCGAACATTTCCGCGAGCGGCACGTTCGCGTTCAGCACGGTCTGGCCGTTCTTCGCTTCGATGCTGACGATGGTGCCGCGACGACGGTTGATGTCGCCGAGCAAGTCGCCTTGGTATTCGTCCGGCGTCGTGCACTCCACTTTCATCAGCGGTTCGAGCAGGATCGGGCCGGCTTTCTTGAACGCGTCTTTCAACGCGAAAATGCCAGCCATACGGAACGCGAGTTCGTTCGAGTCAACTTCATGGAACGAGCCGTCCACGACTTCAACTTTGATGTCAATGACCTGATAGCCCGCATACACGCCGCCTTTGATGGCTTCTTCGATGCCGTCAATGACCTTGGGAATAAATTCCTTGGGAATCGAGCCGCCGACGATTTCGTCCACGACTTCCACGCCCTTACCCTTTTCATTCGGATAAACTTTGATGCACGCGTGTCCGTATTGGCCTTTGCCGCCGGACTGACGAATGAATTTGCCTTCGCCTTCCGCTTCCTTCGTGATCGTTTCGCGATACGCGATCTGCGGCGCGCCAGTGTTGGCCTCTACTTTGAATTCGCGTTTCAAACGATCAATGATGATTTCCAAATGCAACTCACCCATGCCCGCGATAATGAGTTGGCTGGTTTCTTCATTCGTGAAACAGCGGAACGTCGGATCTTCTTCCGCGAGACGTTGCAAACCTTCGGACAATTTATCGCGGTCGGCCTTCGTCTTCGGTTCCACGGCCATCGAGATGACGGGTTCGGGGAACGTTGGCGGTTCGAGCGTCACGTCGAAATCTTCATCGCACAACGTGTCACCCGTCGTGATGTTGCGGAGACCGACGAGCGCGGCGATGTCGCCAGCGTAAACTTCGTTGATGTCTTTGCGCTCGCTGCCTTGAATGACCATGAGACGCGAAACGCGTTCACGTTTGCGCGTGCGCGGATTGTAAATGTTGTCGCCTTTTTTGAGGTGACCGGAATAAACGCGG
>JANYCI010000112.1 GCA_025360325.1 Limisphaerales bacterium
GCCAGCCCAAGCGGCTCGCGAGGATGCTCGCCCCACCAAATTGGCCCGCTGCCGATTTCACCGCTTGACTCGACTCGTTCGCAAAATAGACTGGCAACGTTAGGTTGGCGTTGGTTCCAACCACTCCATTCCTCAATCCAATTATGAAAACCTGCAAACTAATTTCTCTGTTCACCCTCACCGTTCTCGCCACGGCCTCCGTTGGTGCGGCCACATTGTTTCCCGTGGTGGTGGGCGGCAAATGGGGCTTTGCTGATAATTCCGGCAAGCTCGTCGTGAATCCGCAGTTTGAAAAAGCGGAGCCGTTCGCCGAAAATCTCGCGGCGGTGCGTCTCGACAAATGGGGCTTCGTAGATGCCACCGGCAACCTCTCCATCAACCCACAGTTCCAACACGCCGGATCATTCAGCGGCGGACTGGCGGCAGTCGAATTCGGCAACCACTACGGCTACATCGGCACAGACGGCAAGTATGTTGTGAATCCGCAGTTCGACGAGGCGGGGCCGTTCACCGAAGGTCTGGCTGCGGTGAAACTCGCCAGTCACTGGGGCTTCATTGATAAGACCGGCAAAATCACCATCAATCCGCAGTTCGATGAAGCGGGCGCTTTTTTCGGCGGACTGGCGGTCGTCAAATTGGGCAGCGTTTATGGCTACGTGGATACTGCCGGGAAAATCGCAATCAATCCGCAGTTTGAAAAAGCCGGGGTCTTTTCCGAAAAGCTCGCGGCGGTCCGAATGGATCATCACTGGGGCTTCATTGATCCGACGGGGAAAATTGTCATCAATCCGCAATTCGATGAAGTTGGATATTTCGTCAAAGGCCTCGCGCCCGCGCGCCTCGGAAAACTTTGGGGCTATGTCGATGCCACCGGACATTTCGCGATCAATCCGCAGTTCAGCGAAGCGGCTTCGTTCTCCGAAGGCCTCGCCCGCGTGGAGCTGGCCAGCCGCTGGGGCTATGTGGATGCGCAGGGCAAATTTGTCATCAACCCGCAATTCAACGAGGCGGCGGATTTCAGCAACGGTCGCGCGCGCGTGAGTCTCGGCAGCGGCTTCAACGGTGCGTTCACCGGCGGCCGCCGCGTCGGCTACGTGGACACGGCGGGAAAATACGTCTGGAATCCGAATAAGTAAGTAACTGGAGCAGATCCGAATCCCAAATGTCACGGCGTCCAACGCCCGCGATAGAATTTTGCGGCACTGCCCGTGGTGGTGATCGAATACGGAAAGGAATTGCTCAACAGTGTGTTCGTGCTGATGGCGGCCCACTGCAATAAGTTGGTGGAAGATTGCAGACTGTATTTTTGTCCGGCGAGTCCGTCCAACCACAACGTGAATTGCCCGGCGGAACTCGCGCCCGCGCGCAAACTAAACGGCGGCAGCGGCGGCAGCACGAGCAGCGTCACGCTTTGCGGCGGCAGTGTGCGCGTGAGCAAATTGTTGGTGAAACTTTGACTGCCGAGCGAACTGATTTTGTTCGTGGCGAGTTGCCAGACTTGCGCGGTTCCGCTGGCGGCGAAGTTGGTGAGGTTCAGCGCGACGGGTGTGAAATTGGAATCTTTATTGATGACCATCAGCGTCAGTGCGCCATCGCTCGCGCGCACGGCGGCGAAGGTGGCGAGCATATCCGGGTTCGGCACGCTGGCGGAAACGCTGGTGTCGCCGAAAACGGATTTATTGCCGTCGTAGTTGCGGAACATTTTGATGGAATTATAGGTGGGCGAATTTGAGCTGGGGCAAGTCCAGCGTGTCGCGAGATCAAGTCCTTCGCGGCCAAAAATTCCCAGCACATCCGCCTGCGCGGTCGCGCCGTTCATGAAGTCGTCGCCGCCCCAATTATATTCCGTGATGCCGATGAGCGTGCCAGGATAATTCGTGGCTACCCAACTTTTCATGCGTGGTATCAAGGCAATCACGCTGTTGATCCACGATTCGTCCACATAATTTGTGTCCCACAACGCCCGCGTAGAACGATTGCGCGCGATCATCACCGCCGCAGAAACGTCGCTGGACAACGCGATGTTCGCGCCCTGTGGATAAATGTGGAGCGTGAAAATATCCATGAGTCGTCGGCCTGCGGTGAGGCTGCGCGCTTTCACCTGCGCCAAAAACCATGGCGCGAAATCTTGGCCGCCGTGCGCCACGCGGTCGGGATAATTGGCGGGATTGTAATTATAAGTGCTAGAGACAGATTGATCGTAGCCGCTGTAAAGATAGCCCGGCCAGCCCCATTCCTCCGGCCCAGCGACGAGCGCGTTGGCATCAATGCCTTTCACCATCGTGGAGTAATCACAAAATTTCCCCAGCACTTCATCCATCGTCGTGCCGATGGGATGCACATCGCGGTGCGTGGAATTCCACAGGCTCCACTCGTTATCCATGAGGTAGTAGCGCAAGCCGCCCGCGTTCGCTGCACCCCAAGTATTCGTGAGGTGCCGCACCCAGCCGGATTGAAAATTCGTGCCGACAATCATGTTCGCATCCGTCGGATCGTTGTTGGTAATGTTCAAGCCCGTCGCGCTGGAAATGCCGTTGCCGGCGTCCGTCCAATACTGATCCACGCTGGTTTGCGCGCCGTATTTGGCGACGGAAAAACTCGCGAGCCGCGTGCGCCCCGGCCCTAGTTTGCCAACCCAACCGATGATGGGAACGGTCAACATCGCTTGCGCGTTACCACCTTTGGAGAGTTGCAAAAAATTATCCGCATCGCCGCCGGGAACATTGGGGAAGCTCGGCAGACATTCAAAATAATAATCCGACGCGATGCTGGTGACATTGTTCGACCAGTTGTAACGCGTCTCCGCATTGCCACCGGAACGATGCAGCGGCACGTTCAAATCTAGCAACTGGTTTGAATTTCCCGCGAACGCCACGCCGTAAATCAGCGGGTTGATTGCCCGCCGATTCGCCGCCGCGTCAATCTGCACGGTCACGGTTGAATTCGTTCCGACCGTGACGGCATTGGTCGTGAGCGAAATGTCATCCACATAAAACGTCGGAATGAGACTGCCACTTTGCGCCTGAATCCAAAAACCGTCGAACGTGTTGAGCGTAGCGACGCCGAGCGCGGTGAGCGAAATTGTTTCCTGCCGCCACGCATTGACCGGCAACGCCGCGAGCGGCACGGCGGTTTGTGGGGTGCCATTGCTCGTCGCTTGCACTTGCACGCTTTGTCCACCACTGCCGCCGTTGATCCAAAAAGTAAGATTGGTGAACTGCGAACCCGCCTGTGCCGTGTGGTGAACATATACCGCCTGATAGCCCGACGAGGAAACGCTGATGGAATCCGCACCGCCATGCACCGGCGACGGGTTGGCATAATTCAACGTCGCCCAGCCGTAGCTCGTCCAGCCGTTTTGCAACGCGTCGTCATAAACAATTTGATCCGCCAATGCGGATGCAAACTGACTGACGAAACTGAAAATCACCAACGACAACAAGCCTTTGATCACACGGGGAAAAAATCGTCGGGACAAATTAAAACCAAATTGCATGACCATACTATTCCTCCCACCGCGTTTGGACGCGAGCGGATTTCTTGTAGTCAATTTTTGCGGCTACGAGGTAGTAGCTCAAATTGGTGGGGCGAGCGTCCTCGCGAGCCGCGAGAAGTGTTTGGCGCACGACGGCTCGCGAGGACGTTCGCCCCACCATCTCTGAATTAAGCCAACACCTGCTACACCGCCGCCGCATATTTCCGCGTGAGCGCCGAGAGTTCAGCCACAACAGATTTGTGTTCCGGCGCGTTCGCGAAATTTTTCAATTCATCTGCGTCCTTGGGGTCAAGCAGCATCGCGCCGTTCGCGCCGTCCTTACCGTATTCCGCGTAGCGCCATTGCTCGGTGCGGACGGCGACGCCATGCGCGGTCTTACCGTCTTCGCTCCAAATGCTGTAAGCGGGCTTGTCCCATTTCGCCGTGGGATTTTTCAGCAACGGCACTAGGCTCGTGCCTTCGAGTTCTTTTTGCGGCGGCAGTCCGGCGAGTTCCACGAGCGTCGGATAAATATCCAGCGACTCGACGATGCGATGGCAACTCTGGCCGTTGCCCTTCATGTTGGGCGCAGAAATGATGAGCGGCACGCGCGTCCCCATTTCAAACAATGAACCGGCCTTGGACCATTTCCCTTTTTCGCCAAGCTGATAGCCGTGATCCACGGCGAAAACAACAATCGTATTTTCGCGCAAACCGAGCTTGTCCAATTCGCCGAGGATGCGGCCAAGGTTCCAGTCTGCCCACGATAACGACGCGAGATAGGCGCGGATAACTTCCTTCGCCTCCGCCTCGCTCGCGCCGCGACCGATGAACAAATCCGCGTTGCGCTTGCGGATGGCCGCGCTCGGAAATCCCGGCGGCACAGTTGGCCACGCGGCGAAATCCGGCGGCAGCTTTATTTTTTCCGGGTCATACCAATCAAAAAATTTCTGCGGCGTGGTCGGCGGGCTGTGCGGTTTGATCAATCCGCCCGCGATGAAAAATGGTTTATTTTTATGCTGGCGGAGATTTTCAATCGTGCGGTCAGTGGCGTGATAATCGCCGTGACCTTCGCCGTTGCCGTCGAGAATCACGATGCGGTCGGAATACGCTGCGCGGGCGTTGTCGGCGGGTAACGTCGGCAGCACGCCATCGGGTTGGGGAATTTGTGCGCGGGCAACACGTTTGGTTTGTCCGACCGCTGGCTCGCTGCCGTCATCGGTCGGATGGTCTTGCTCGCTGGCGGTGTTCCATGATTTTGCGTCATCGAGACCGCCGTGATAAATTTTTCCGGCACGCATGGAGGCGTAACCGTGGTTGCCAAACAACTGCGGCAGCGTCGTCCAATCGGGATGGGCGGTGCGGAAATCCGTGCGGTTGCCGAGCACGCCGGTGGTGGATGGTTTGCGCCCCGTAAGCAGCGACGCGCGCGACGGATTGCACAGTGGAAACTGGCAATAATTCCGATCGAAGCGCACGCCGGATTTGGCGAGCGCGTCGAGGTTTGGCGTCTTCGCATCGAAGCGACTCGCGTAACAGCCAAGCTCCACGCGCATATCGTCGGCCATCAGGAAAAGCACGTTTGGCTTGCGCGCAAATTTTTCCGCGCCGCGCAGCACGACGGGAAACGAAACGGCGGCAGACGCAGCGGCGACGGTTCCCAAAAATTTCCGGCGTGTGAGCGGAACTGGCTGCGGGGATTTCATGGGAAGGATTTAACTGCGGTTCGCAAGTAAACGCAAGCGCGGCAAACTCGCCAGTTTGGTGGATGCAACGGCATTTGCCAGCGCCACGAATTAAACTTATCCTCGACGCGCTTGAGCCAATCGCCTGCCATGAAAGCCGGACGACCGTTTCACATCCTCACGAAACCGGTCGGGCCGATCTGCAATCTGGATTGCAAATACTGCTTCTATCTCGAAAAAGAAAAAATGTATCCGGGCGAAAATTCCTGGCGCATGAGCGATGCGGTGATGGAAAAATACGTCCGCGACTACATCCACAGCCAGCCGGTCACGGAAATCAATTTCGCGTGGCAAGGTGGCGAGCCGACCTTGCTCGGCGTGGAATTTTTCCGCAAGGCCGTCGCGCTCCAAAAAAAATTCGCGGACGGCAAAACTATTTCCAACGCGCTCCAGACCAACGGCACATTGCTGGATGACGAGTGGTGCGGATTTCTGGCGGCGAATAAATTTCTCGTCGGACTTTCCGTGGACGGCCCGGCGGAACTGCACGACAAATACCGTGTGGATAAACGCCAGCAGCCGACGTTCGACAAAGTGATGCGCGGGTTGGAGTTTTTGAAAAAACATAAAGTTTATTTCAACACGCTCACCGTCGTCAACCGTGCAAACTCCCAACAACCATTGGAGGTTTATCGTTTTCTGAAAAGCATCGGCAGCGAGTTTTTGCAATTCATCCCGCTCGTCGAACGCACGGCGGCTGGCGAAACAAATCTGGATTTTGCGGAGCCGCCGTTGCTCGTTCGTAGCGGCGTCTCGGCAGAGCGCCGCATTCTTTTCTTCGGTTTGGTCAGCGGCACTCTGCCGAGATGCCGCTACGGTCACGCCTTGGAGCGTCGAGGCGGAGCAGTATGGGAATTTTCTCTGCGCGATTTTTGATGAATGGGTGCGGCACGATGTTGGCAAAACATTCGTGCAGTTGTTTGACACCGCGCTCGGCAACTGGATGGGTCTCGGCTCGTCGCTCTGCGTGTTCGCGGAGAAATGCGGCTCGGCGCTGGCCATTGAACACAACGGCGATCTCTACAGTTGCGACCACTACGTTTATCCGCGCTACAAACTCGGCAACGTGATGAATCAAAGTCTCGGCGCGATGCTGAATTCACCGGCGCAAATCAAATTCGGCAATGACAAATTCGACACGCTCCCGAAATTTTGCCGCGAGTGCGAGGTGCGTTTCGCCTGCAATGGCGAATGCCTGAAGCATCGTTTCATCCAAACGCCCGATGGCGAGGACGGCTTGAATTATCTGTGCGCGGCCTACAAAAAATTCTTCAGCCACATTGATCCGCACATGAAAACGATGGCGCGGTTGCTGCAAAATAATCGTGCGCCGTCCGACATCATGGGCCTGCTCGCGCAAAAATGATTTTTTGCGGCGACGGATTGGCGTAAAATGATTTCATGTTGAAAAAAGTTTTTCTGCCGCTCGCTAGCGTGGTCGCGTTGGGCTTCATGTCGGTTGGTTGCAAGCCTGCTGTGCGCGTGCCGCCCACGGAAAAGTCAGCGACCAATTCTTATGCCGTGCGTGGCGTGGTGCAGGAAATTCCCGCCGACAAAAAACACGCCACCATCAAGCACGAAAAAATCCCCGGCTACATGGCGGCGATGACGATGGATTTTTCTGTGAAGGACACGAACGCGCTCAACGGTATTTCGGCGGGCGATCAAATCACGTTCAACCTCGTCGTCACGGATAATGATGACTGGATTGAAAAAATTGCCATCGTCGGGAAAACGAATGTGGCCGCGCTACCCTCGTGGCGCGTGGTGGAATCGGAATTGAAAGTGGGGGATACGCTGCCGGACTATGAGTTCACCGGCGAGGATGGGAATACGTTTCATTTCGCGGATTTTCGCGGGAGCGCGGTGGCGTTCACGTTTTTTTTCACGAGCTGTCCGCTGCCGGAATTTTGCCCGCGCATGAATAAAAATTTCGCCGAGGCGCGGAAAATTCTGCTGGTGGATACGAACGCGCCAGCGAATTGGGAATTACTTTCAATCTCGTTTGACCCGGCTTTTGACAAGCCAGAAATCATCAGTGGCTATGCTCATTTTTATCGCGGCGACGACACGAATCGCTGGCGTTTCGCGGTGGCCACCACGAACACGCTGGCGGAACTCGCGCCAAAGGTAGATTTGAGTTTCTGGCGTGAGAACGGTTCTATCTCGCATAATTTGCGGACGGTGGTCTTGAATGCGGCGGGAAAAATTTCCCAACAATTTGACGGGAATAGTTGGACGCCGCAGGAATTGGCCGAAGCGATCACGGCTGCCGCGCGGCAAAAATAATTTACGGAATGGTTATGACGGGAAGCGGATGACGTTCACGACGGGATGACCGGAACTCCATAGTTCATCCAGCATTTCGCCCACGTTATTGCCGGCCACCCGCACGACGCAGACGGGGAGTTGATCGTGTTGCGTCCAGATGAGGCTTAAAATTTTCATCTGATGTCGCTTGGCTAACTGACCTACGAGCGCAAAAACATCCTCGCCCTTCGTGACGTCGAACGTGATGCGGGCACCGGTTTCTTTGGAGCTGAACAGGCTGACGAATGCGCGGAAGATGTCAGATTCGGAAATGATGCCGACGATAATTTTTTCGCGCATCACCGGCAGCGCCCCGATTTTATGTTCGCTCATCATCGCCGCCGCCATTTCTATCGGTGTATCGGCAGTGACGGTGCGCGGCGAGATCGTCATGACTTGCGAAACGGTCGTGGGCGTGAGCCGCGCATCCGGGCCTTCGATGGCGAAAGGATTCACGTGCGATGGAAAAGCGTGGATCACATCGCGCGTGGAAACAATCCCGAGCAGATGCAAACCGTCCGGCCATTTTTCCACGACGGGTAAGCGGCGAACACGTTTGTGCGACATGACGCGCGCGGCCTCGACCACCGACGTGGTCGGCTCCACCCTCTGAAAATCCCGCGTCATCCACATGCTTACGTTCACCGGTCTTTATCGGCATTAATTGAAAAAACTTCAGTCGCGCCGAAAATGGCCGACGCATTTGCGCTTTTTCCCGTCACCAATCTGAAATAAACTGTGGATGTGAATCTAACCGAGCAAATGACGCGATTGGCGAAACAAGCCAAGGCCGCGTCGCGCGAACTTGCGAAGCTGACGGCGGCGGAAAAAAATTCCTGCTTGCTCGCGATGGCCGACGCGCTCGAAAAAAATTCCGTCGCCATCCAGGATGCGAACGCGCTCGACATGGAATTCGGCGCGCAACACGGGCTTTCTGCCGCGATGCTGGATCGGTTGAAATTGGACGACCAAAGAATTTCTGCGATGGCAAAAGGTTTGCGTGAAGTCGCGGCGCTCGCTGATCCCGTTGGGAAAATTCTGGACGAGCGCACGCGGCCCAATGGCTTGAAGTTGCAAAAAATTTCCACGCCCATCGGCGTTGTCGTCATCATTTACGAATCGCGCCCGAACGTCACGGCAGACGCGGCGAGTTTGTGTTTCAAATCCGGCAACGCCACGATTTTACGAGGTGGCAAGGAGGCGTTGAACTCCAATCAAATCATCGCCAAGACCATGATTGACGCGGGTAAAATCGCGAATAAAAATTTTCCCGAACACGCGATTCAAGTTGTGCCCACGCCCGACCGCGAGGCGATTCCCATTCTGCTCTCGCTGACACAATACGTTGATCTGTGTATGCCGCGCGGTGGCGAGAGCTTGATCCGCGCCGTCGCGGACTGCTCGCGCGTTCCCGTCATCAAACATTACAAAGGCGTGTGCCACGTTTTCGTGGAGGCGGAAGCTGATTTGAAGATGGCCGAGGAAATTGTGATGAACGCGAAAGTGCAGCGCCCCGGCGTATGCAATGCGGCGGAGACGTTGCTGGTGGATAAAGCGATTGCGGAAAATTTTATTCCCGTCATCGGCGAAAAGCTGTTGGCGAAGCACGTTGAAATTCGCGGGGACGAAACGACGCTGGAGAATTTGAAATCGCAAATTTCAAATTTCAAATCCGCGAAGCTCAAGCCCGCCGTCGAGCAGGACTGGTTCACGGAATACAATGATTACATTTTGAACGTGCGCGTGGTGGATGGCGTGGACGCGGCGATTGAGCACATCAATCATTACGGCTCGGCGCACTCGGACAGCATCGTGACGAAGAACGCGGCGCACGCAAAAAAATTTCTCGCGGAGGTGGACTCGGCGGCGGTGTATTGGAACGCGAGCACGCGTTTCACCGATGGCGGCGAGTTCGGCATGGGCGCCGAGATCGGCATCAGCACGGATAAAATCGGCGCGCGCGGCCCGATGGGTTTGGATGAATTGACCACTTACAAATGGCTGGGGATTGGCAGCGGGCAGATCCGGGTTTGATTTATTGGCCGCCAGCATTTTGGAGCAACGGGTGGTTAGAGCTTCACATCTGCTGCGTCTGGCCGGCGTCAAGTTCCGCCTGCACCGCGCGAAAGGCCGCGAGCATTTCCGCCGCGCTGGCGTAACGCGCGGTGGCGACGGGTTGGCAGGCGCGGAGGATGATTTCGTTCAGCCGCATGAATTCCTGCTCTTGAGAAACCAACGTCGGCAGTTGGGGAAACGAGCCTTCTTTATTGCCGGTGCTGCTGGTGTAAAGGGTGATGGCCAAGGCATACATATCGGCCAGCTTGGTGCCGAGTCCGAGCGGATCATCGAAACCAGGAGTATAGACGCGGGTGGCTTGTTGGCCGGGCGTCGGCGTTTCCCGGATCAGCCCCACATCGGCCAGCTTGGGCTGCCCGTTCACAAAAATGATGTTGGCTGGTTTGATGTCGCGATGGATGCGTCCGTGTTGATGCAAAAAATCAAGGGCTTCGAGTAGTTTGATGCCGATGCGGATACATTCGCGGGCGGGCATTTTCCGGCCCTCCATCTGGGCGCCGGCCCGGCCTAAATCGCGTGGCTCATATTTTCCACCATTGGCTTCCCAGCCAGGATCCAGTGCGTCACCAAGTTCCATGACGTAAAAAAAATAGCTGCCGTGTTCTGCGCGATAGACATAGTCAACGTGCAGCAGGCCCGGATGCTGGTTGGAAATAGGCTTGTAACTTTTGATGCCGCGAAACTCGCGCTCGTAAGGATCGGCATCGTCGAATTTGGCGAGCTGAATTTCCTTGAGCGCCTGAAATTCGCCGGTGTTATTGCACACGCGCCAAACTTGGCCATACGCCCCATTCCCAATTGGCGCGCCGATCGGGGTGTAGCCGGGAAAGCGTTCGTAAGTAAGCATGACGTGACGGGGCGTAGTAGTCCAAGCCCACACGAGCGCGAACGGCAGTTGCCCACCGGCAATCACGAGCCAAGGGAACCAGTAATTCGTATGAAAACTCAACGCCACAAAGGCGCACATCACCGCAAAAAAAATTGCGACCGCCACCAGCAGCGCGGCCAGCGGCTTCAATAACCGGAGACCGCCACCGATTAAAATCCCCGTGCCCACCAGCAGTAAAAATTCGCCCCAGGCGGGCAGCCGCCGCAGCCATTCATTTTTTAATAAGTTCAAAAAAGTTGTGGCGTTGATCTCCATGCCGCCCACGGCCAACCCGCCTTGAAGCGTGTAGGGAGTGGAAAATTTATCAGCCTCGGACTTGGTCGGCTTGTCCGGCGATTGCGGCCAACTGCCGATGAACACCACCTTGTCGCGGAAATGTCCATTCGTCTGGGAGAACGCGTCCACATACGGCAGCCAGTCGCCGGGGCCGCTTTTGCCGTAGTAACGCAGCCACTGATTTTTCGCCGAAGCATCAAGCTTGGCACCGCAGGCCGCCGCCGCCGCCCAGCCGAGGCTGTGGAAATTGGTTTCGCCGTGAGACAAACTCAACCCCGGCCAATGCCGCCGCACCAACTGACCTTCGGGTAGCTCGACACGGCCCACGCCGTAATTGCCAGCGGCATCTAGGAAAATTTTTTGCGGCGGATACAAACTCACATTGTCAACGTCCGACACGTTGGGTTGATTGGTGATGTCAGCCATCAGCACCACGCGGCCATTCGCCCGCATCGCCGCCGCCAATCGCGCATCCGTCTCGGTCGAAGTGGTGGCGGCAAAATGCACATCAAACACCACCAACCGCGCGCCATCGGCATGGAGTTTGTCCAGCAAGTCTGCGTGCTGCCGACGCTCCTGCTCGATGCGCTCAAGATTTCGCTCCCCGCTCACATCCATTCGCAACTGCACGACTGCGTTGCCGGGCGCCCGGGTGCCGAAGCGATAGAGGCAGTCGTAGCTGGCATTTTCCCAAGCCACGCCCAGCTCCGTGCCCCAGAGCAGCAGGCCACAAAACGTCGTCAGCGCCGCGCCGGTCAGCGCAGAACGCGTGAACATTTTTTTGATGAAAACCGGCGTGCTCACAAAAAGAAATCCCGTCCGTCCTCGACAGTCTAATGCGGGGGTGCGGTGGGGAAAGTTTTTTAGCCCGACTTTTGCAGTTGACAAGTTTCGCCGTGGGTGAGAAACAGTCCGCGCATCTCGGCCAGTCGGCCACCGGTTGTTTGGGGTGGGCAGCTAGCTGCGGGAAAAAATCCAAACAAAATGAAAAGGAAGTTTATGTCACACAAAAATTTAATCCACTTGTTCAGTTTCCCGTTCGCGCTGTTTCTGGCCTTGGTAGGCTGCGCCAGCGTATCTGGCACGGGCGGAATAACCACCACCCCGTCACCAACCCTGACTCCGCCGGGAGGTTCCGCCAAGTCCTCCTATTGCACCAATACGGCTTGCGCGAATGCCACCTATTACAAACTGGCAAATTTTTTCGCGGGCTATTCACTAGCTGCCGGGACTCATCGTATCAAGGTGACGGATAACAACGGCGGGGTCGTCCCTGCCGCCAATTATTTCGTGGCAGTGACGTGCGGCACCAATAAGATTTGCGCGTGCGAGAGTTTTGAAAGCAATCAAAAGGTTTTTACCGGCCCCGCCTATCCGAAGTATTATTTTACCGTTTGCTTTACGGCCATACCGTATCCGTCCAGTGTTACCATGACCGTTCAGCCATAACCTTGGAACAATTCGGATCGTCAAAAATTGACCTGCAATCGGACGGCCAAGGTTTGCTGGCGCGGAAGATCGGGATACAAATTTATCGGGTGGAGGTGATAATCCTGCCCGGCAATGTTGAGCAAGCCGACCGAAGCTTCAAAATGTCTCCGAGACGAGCGATAGCCAATCATGGCGTTGGCCTGCCAGAAATCATCACCGGGGATGGCGGCCAGATTATCTCGCAATTCCTGATGCCACCACTGGCCTTCCACGCTGGCAAAGTAGCCGCAGCTATTTTGAAACGACGCGTTGAGACTGAACAAGTGTAACAATCCCCCGATGCTTGAGTGGGTGGTGCCAAGGCCGGGATTCACCTCGGGAATCAAAGTATCCATGTGCGCGTCGGACAGGCGATAACGAGTGCCGACGCTGAAATTTTTCCCCAGCAACTGATGCACGGAAAAATCCAGCGAGCGTTCCGTGAACGCAAGCTGCTGTGCAAGCTGGATGGCCGAACCACCGACCGCCTGTGCCGCCGCAAACGCACCGACGGATTGCCGGTCGGTCGAATGGAGCAACTCCGCCGAGAGGCCGACATAGGTTCCGGTCTCGAACCGGTTGGCAATTGAAAAATCGAATGTCTCGAATCGTTCGCCGCCCACGGCGGCAAGAGAGCTGGGAATAAGATTCCGATACGCTTGCGCAAACCCGGCCAGTTGGGTCGGCTCCAGCCGCAGGCTCTGATCCAGATTAGCTCCACCGAGGGATTGAGCATAGGCGGCTCGGATGGAGGAATGTGTCGTGGGTTCCCAAACCATTCCGGCCTTGGGGGACAATTGTTTTTCGATTCGGTCGCCGTTTCCCAACGGGGCGAGAAATGGATTTTGCGGCAGGCTTTGGTAATCGTAAGCCAGTCCGCCAATCAGGCAAAACTTTGAGGTCAAATGCCAGTGCTCATACAAGTAAGGCGTGAGGCGGAGCGAGCGAGCCGAAAATGACTGGTTGGTGATACTTGGGTTGGGAAAGTATAACGTATCAAACGGATCCATGATTGGCGACCAGGACAAATCGCTGCCGAGCCGATAAGTGCCAGCTTGAAAACGCATCCCCGCAATGGTTTGAAAATGGGAACTGGTCACCAAGTGCTGCACCTCCAACGATTCCGTCGTCAAATGGTTCTCTAATTTTTCCGCTAGAAAGACCGGAGAAAATTCAAACGGCGGATCGCCGGAGTTCACACTCTTCAGCAAATAACTCGTAGTGTCAGGATTTGACTGTGACACCTGGTCATTGAAAAAACTGGCCAGCAATAGCGTGTGCTGATGCTCGCTCCATTGGTGGTCTAGCCCAACCAGCAGGTTTGGCTCCCCTTTTTCTTGCGCCTTGTAAACCGGATTGGCCTGATTTGCCGGGTCATAGTATTGCGCGGTGTCGCCTCTATCCTGACGGGCATCTTGAATTTCAAAAAAAAGTCCATCTTTCGGCGTCAGCATTTGTTTCAATTTGAACGTCACCTGTTTTGTTTCCTGACTGCCATTCGGCGTCTGACCGGGATCCCAATTGTATTGAGATTCCAACGCGTAACTGAATTTTCCCTGTGTCCCGTATTGCGCCGCATACTGGTTGAAAGCACCTCGGCTCAAATATTCCGAGCTAGAGCTGAAGCCATACGAATCGCGGTCGAACAGCCGCGTGTATTCCTGTTGCGACACGGGCTGCGCGAGTAAACGTCCATCGGCCGGGCCGAGCAAACTCGCGATTAAGTATTCGCTAAACGCGGGGGTCTCATAGCGCAGATCAAATGGGCTAGAGTTGCGCAACTGCTGGTAACTGTTCGCGAGAAAAAGATGTGAGGAAAAATTAGCATAGTCCGCACTCACGGCTCGCGATGCCTCGCGCAATGCTACGTCGTCCAAGCCCGCCTCGGCATAAATTCGCGCGAGGTTCACGCTGCGCACCGCACGATCTTGATCCAGCAACAGGCTGGAGCGATAGACGCCTCGGTTCTGGTTCAGTTCCTGCGATTTTTCCAGATCGCGCACGGCTTCGTTCACGCGATTATTTTGTTCGTTGAGCAGCGCGGAGTAGAGCCACGCGGTTGGATCGTTGGGGTCGAGATTTTTGGCGAGGGCAAGTTCGTGAACGGCGCGCGGCACGTTGCCGGCATCGCCAAAGGCTTTGCCGAGATAGCTGCGGAGCGTGGCGCGCTGCGGTTCCATAGCGGCGGCGATGAGCAAATCTTCGCGTCCGGCTTTGGCTTCGCCGCGCCGGAGGTGGCACAGGCCGCGACCAAGCCAGGCGTTGCCGAGCGCGGAGTCAATCGCCAGCGCGCGGTCAAATTGTGTGCTGGCTTCGGAATTTTTATTTTGGGCGGCGAGCAGAAAACCCTTTAATGACAAGGCTTCGGCGTTGGTGGGTGAAAATCGCAGCGCGCTTTCGAGCGCGGCGGCGGCGCGGTCGGTGTGGCCAAAACTGAATTCCAATTCCGCCACGCGTTCCCAGCCGAAGCCGAACGCGGGCGATTTTTCCACGGCGCGGCGGGCGAATCGCAAAGCATCGTCCAAAGATTTCGGACTAGGCTGCGATTGTGCGTAATAGGATGCGGCGAGGAATTCAGTTGCGAGTTGCGGGTTGAGAGTCGAGGTGAACGGTTCGTGTTTCACGGCGGCGATTAGCATCCGCAGAGCGTTGACGAGGCGCTGGTTTTTTTCTGACGCCGGGCTGACGCGATCGAGTTCCTTGGTGGCATCAGAAATTTGCGCGCCATTCAGAAGCAGCGTCGCGTGAAAAATATGTTCGGCATCGTTTGCGGCGGGGCGCGCATCGGGAAAGGTTGTGAGCGCACGGCGCAGATCACCGGCACGATAAAGCGCAACGGATTCGCTGAAAATATTTTTGTCCGTCGCCGCGAATTCCGGCGACACATCGTTGAGATCGAGCACGCCGGGATAATAAAAGCACCACTGCAACAAATTATTGGCGATGAAGCCGGCGGTGGTCACGGGCGCGGTGCCGGGCGCGGCGACGGCCTGCTGGCCGTTGGTGAGCTGGCACGCGCCGGTGGCGTTGGTGAAATTCACCTCGCCGTCCAACACGGAAACCGTGGTTTGCTCCACACCATTGACGGGCAGGACGGACATGACGAATTCCGTGCCTTTGATGCCGGCGGTGCCGCCACTGGAAAGCACATGGATGCGCCCCGGCTCGCTGCGGTGAAAAAAGGAGAGGATGCCGTGGATGAGATTCAAACTATGCTCGTCACTGGCGGCGGCTTGCGGGCCGATTTCGACTTCGGTCCGCGCTTCAAAGCGCACCACATTTTGTCCTGGGATGTAAATTCCCGCCGAGCTGTTCGTGCCGACCCGGATGCGGTCAAACGAATTCAACGGCAGATTAGTGAACGTCGTCGGCGTCCAGTTGGTGGTGCCGTTCCGCAAAATGTCCACATAGCCGCTGATTTGGACGATGCGAACTTCTTCGACCTGCGCCCAAGCCGTTTCACCCGCGAGCGCGATTCCGCCTAGGCTCGCGAGTAGCCGCACCCGCCTAAAGGCTGTGATGAATTTTTTCATAAGGCCACCCCGTTGCAAATTGTCTAGTGCTTTCATGTTTTAAGTGAGCAACAGCGGCAAAGCAAGCAATCCATTTCTGCGCCTTGATACCGGCTCAATGGGATACGCCGTCCTACCGCCATTTCTTTCAAATTATCTTCCGCAAAATTTCAATGATGGTGAAAATACTTTGAAAGTTTTTTTCGGCGCGTGCGTATATCCCATGAACAAGCAGCACATGGTGAATTTATGAATGTTAGAACCGACCTAAAGGCAGCAGAAAATTTCCCGGCGTCCAAGCCCAACGCCCAACGTCCAAACGCTGACGGCCCGCGCACGGCTGGCGCGGCGATCCAACTGGCGATGGAGGCCGTGGACCTCACGGCGCTCCGGCCGCTTTCACTAGACGCCATGAGCCCGTTATCGCAGGCGCGCGCCGTGCTGGCCTTGCTCATCAACTGCTACGTCCACCAAATCTACAGCTCCAAAAATGCGGCCAACCTCGCTGCGCGCGACCCGGATTTCCCTTGGCTATGGTGGGAGGATTTTTCGGATGCCCAGAAGCTCCGCCGTTTCCGGGTGGAAAATCAGGTTGCGATCCATCGGTGCTTGACGACCGCGCTGGAGCTGCTCGCGGCGCAGAAAAAATTTGCGGGTGCCTTGACCAAAATCAGCGGCTCGCAGCTCGCCGAGGAGGCGGGCCGGCGGATCACCATGGCTGCCTTCGTGGACAGCGTGGAGCTTGAGGAGGAATAAAGGCCACGATCCGTCGGCAACATTTTTTGTTTGCCAACCGCCGCGCCACCGCGCATTAGTCGTCCGTGGCAAATAATGACGACGACGAACTCATCCGCACTCGCGTGACGCTGCTCGAACGGATGAAAAATCTGGATGACCAGTCCAGCTGGCAGGAGTTCTTCAACATCTATTGGCGGCTCATTTATGGCTTTGCGCGCAAGTCCGGTTTGAACGAGGCCGAGGCGAAAGACGCCTTGCAGGACACGATGGTTTCCGTCGCGAAAAATTTGCCCAAGTTCAAATACAACCGCGAACTCGGCACATTCAAAGGCTGGCTGCTCACGCAGACGCGGTGGCGCATTGTGGATCAGAAACGCAAACGCGGCCCCATCGCCCCGCATCATCACGAGGGCGATGACCCCAACCGCACTGCCACGATTGAACGCGTCCCCGATGAAAACAGCCCCGACCTAGACGCCATCTGGGAGGCCGACTGGGAAAAAAACCTTTATGCGGCGGCGCTCGAACGTGTCAAACGCAACTTGGATCCGCAAAAAATTCAAATTTTTGATTTTTATGTCCGGCGCGAGTGGCCACCAGAAAAAGTCGCGCAAACTTTTAACATCAAAGTTGATCAGGTCTATCTCGTAAAAAACCGCGTGACCGAATTGCTGCGCGAAGAAATCCGCCGCCTCGAACGCGAGGCCACCTAAATGTTTCAAAATAAAAACCGCCCGTGAAATTTTTTTCACGGGCGGTTTATTGTCAGAATTATTTTTTACAGTGCTTCTGCACCTTCGAGGAAGCCTTGCAAATGACGGACGCGCGTCGGGTGGCGAAGTTTCCGCAGCGCTTTCGCCTCGATCTGCCGGATGCGTTCGCGCGTGACGTTATACATCTTGCCGATTTCTTCGAGCGTGCGTTCGTAGCCATCCGCGAGGCCGAAACGCATCTCCAGAATTTTCCGTTCGCGTTCCGTCAGCGTTGTCAAAACGTCGCCGAGCTTTTCGCGGAGCAAGCTGTAGCTGGTCACGTCCGACGGATTTTCCGCCGACTTGTCCTCGATGAAATCGCCGACACTCACATCGCCATCGTCGCCGACGGGCGCGTGCAGCGACACGGGCTGTTGCGCCATCTTGAGCAACGCGTGGATGCGCGAGACGGGCATGTGCATTTCGTCTGCGAGTTCTTCCGGCGTGGGTTCGCGACCGAGTTCCTGCGTGAGCTGTTTCTGCGCTCGCCAGAGCTTGTTCATGATCTCGATCATGTGCACCGGAATACGAATCGTGCGCGCCTGATCCGCGATAGAACGCGTGATCGCCTGACGAATCCACCAAATCGCGTAAGTCGAAAACTTATAGCCGCGACGATATTCAAATTTCTCGACGCCCTTCATCAAACCGATGTTGCCTTCCTGAATCAAATCCAGAAATGACTGGCCACGGTTCGTGTATTTTTTCGCGACGGAAACGACGAGGCGCAAGTTGGCCTCGGCCATGTGCGTCTTGGCCTTGAGCGCGCGGTCGGCGGCGGCTTTCAAATCCTTGAAAGTCTTGAAAAAATCTTCGCGCGGCATCCGCACGAACTGTTCCAGCGTGTTGATTTTCGCCTGTTCACCCTCGACCGCCGCGCGTTTTTCCGCCGTGTTGCGCTGCGTTTCGAGCGACGTCAAATGCCGGTGGCTCGCCTGAAATTTCTCGTGGATGTTCCCCGCCACGACAATCATTTCCTCGACCACTTTTTGTTTATAATAAAATTTGGCGAACATCTCCTGAAGCTTCGCGCCCATTTTTTTCAATTCTTTTGCGAGCGCTTCCTTGCGGCCTTTCTGCGCGGCCTTCTGCCATTGAAAATACTTTTCATCCACCTTCGCGTCGGCGGCGTGGATTTTCTTGATGAGCTTCCGCAAATCTTTGAGATGCCCTTCGCGGTTAGCGATTTTTTTGTCAACGATGACGCGGTCGAAACGTTCTTTTGGGGGCTCGGATAACAGTTTTTCCGCAATGGCGATATGTTCCTTCGCCGTGAAACCAAGGTTGTAAATGATCGCCTTCATCGAGACTTCCGCCTCTTCAATTTTTTTGCAAATCTCGACTTCCTGTTCGCGCGTGAGCAAGGGAACCTTGCCCATCTGGTTCATATACATCCGAACCGGATCGTCCAAAATTTCCAGCCGCGCGTCTTCGTCCGGCGTCTCCTCGTGTTGTTCCGGCTGCTTGGCGCGCTCGGCCCGTTCGGCCTCGGCCTGATCCATGACGATTTCCACGTCGAGCCCGCGCAGCTTGGAAAGCAGCGAGTCCAAATCCTCCGGGTTCAAATTATCCGGCAGAATGTCGTTGATGTCGTCGTAGGTGATGTAGCCGTGTTCCTGCGACAGATGCAGCAACGTCTTGATCGTCTCCGTCAAATCGGCGGTGGACGGCGTCGGTGCAAACACCGGCGCGGAACCGGCGGCGGCGGCCTTGCTGCCGTTGTTCTTGGAATGGGGTTTAGCCGCGACGGGTGCCGTCGCGGGATTGGGCGCGTCCAGTTTCACTGCCTTGGACGAGATCACAAACCGGCGGCGCACGGGCGTAGCTTTGGCAATGTCGGCAGGTTTGGCCTTGGAGATTTTCGGGCTACCGCTGCGTTTGGGGGCGGTCGTGCCTTTCAGCGCCGCTGCTTTGCGTTTCAACATAATAATAAGACTGAAAAATACCGCGCCGGTTCAGAAAAAAATCAACCGTCCGTCACATAGACGGCTTCTGACGACTCAACCGCGTTCACGCTGCGAACTGGGAAAAGACAAAATCCAGAAGACTGACGCCGCGCTATCCTATCCCGAAGACGCGAAAAATCAAGGAGATTCTTTGAAAAACCTCCTCCCCGACGAACAAAACCCCTGAAAAACCAAGGTTTCAAGCCGCCCGCACCGCCGCGACATCCCGCGCAATCTGCGCCTGCAACTCCGCCACCGAGGAAAATTTTTTCTCCGTGCGTAACTGGTCACCGACTTCCAGTTCCAACTCCGTGCCGTAAAGATCGCCGCTAAAATCGAGCAGGTGCGCCTCCACGCGCAGTTGCGGTTGCGCCACCGCCACCGTCGGACGCAGACCGACGTTGAGGGCCACCCGATAAAACTTTCCCGCCACTTTCGCGCAGCCCGCATAAACGCCATTCGGGGGCAACACCAGTTTTGCGATGTCCAGATTCGCCGTCGGAAAACCAAGCTGCCGCCCGATTTTATCGCCCCCAAAAACTTGGCCGCAAATCGCGTAAGGTCGCCCCAGCATTTGACTCGCCGCATCCAGATTGCCCGTGCGGATCGCCTCGCGGATGCGCGTGCTGCTCACCAGCTCACCATCCAGCGCCACCGCCGCGTGACCGTGAACGTGAAAATTCAATTCCGCGCCCAGCGTTTTCAGCAACGCCACATCGCCGCTCCGTTTGCGGCCAAAAACAAAATCCGCACCCACACAGATGGAAAAGATTTTCCCCAAATCGTGCGTCAGTTCGCGGATGAAAACCTCGCCGGTTTTTTCACTGAAACTTTTGTCGAAAGGAATTTCCAGCAGCGCGTCCGCCCCGAGCGATTCGATCGCGCGCAATTTTTGTGAATGGGAAAAAATCTGCGGCGGCACGCGCTCCGGCGCGACGATCACGCTCGGATGTTTATCGAACGTGACGACCACCGCGAGCGCATCGTGTTGCCGCGCATCCGCGACCGTTTGCCGGATGATTTGCTGATGCCCCAGATGCACGCCATCAAAAACACCAATGGCCACACAGGTTTTGCGTGAGCCATTGCCGAGTTCGTTGGCGGCGCGGATGAGTTTCATAAGTTTTCTAGCCACAGATTTTCACAGATGAAACACAGATGGGGAAACATTTCATCCGCAGTCTCACAAATTTATTTTTAATCTGCGTGAATCCGCGCAATCTGCGGAGGCTTTGCTTATCTGTGTTTCATCTGTGGCCATCTGTGGCTTGTTAAGCTGCGGCTAGTTTCAAAAACGGCATCACGCGCTTCTCCAGTTCTGCCACCGTCAGTTTCAAAATCGCCTCCAGCGACAGCGCGTCTTTGACATCAAATTTTCCCGACGCACTCCGGCGCAGTGTCGTCAAATGCGCGCCGCAGCCGAGCTTCTGGCCTAGATCGTGCGCGATGCTGCGGATGTAAGTTCCTTTGGTGCAAGCCACACGAAATTGCCCCAACGGCTCGGCGTATTCCGTGAAACGAAAATTGTAAATGTGAACCAAGCGTGGCTCGCGTTCCACCTCGATGCCCTGGCGCGCGAGTTTGTAAAGCGGCACACCATTTTTTTTGATCGCGGAAACCATCGGCGGAATTTGCATTTGATCGCCGATAAATTTCGCAGCTTCCTCGTTCAGTTCATCCAGCGTCATCGGCATCACCGGCAGCGAACCGGTGATCTCGCCATCGCAATCATAGCTGTCCGTGGCCTCGCCAAATTTGATCGTGCCTTCATAAACTTTATCATCGCCCATGAGTCGCTCGGATAATTTCGTGCCGCGACCCAGCACGATGATGAGCAGCCCGGTGGCGTTCGGATCCAGCGTGCCGCAATGCCCGACCTTCTTGATTTGAAAGCGGCGGCGAATGGCGTCCACGACATCGTGCGACGTCGGGCCAGCGGGTTTATCTACGAGAATCGCGCCGTCGAGGTTGGTAAAATCTTGCATGGGAAAATAAAGCTTACTTCGCCGTCTTCAACGCTTTTTTGATCGCCGCGATCACCTTGCGCTGTGTCGAGAGCGGCGTGCCGGCAATGCGTGCGCCTGCTGCTGACGGGTGACCGCCGCCACCGAATTGCGCGGCGATTTCGTTCACATTCACTTGATTGTTTTTTGAGCGGAGGCTGATGCGCGTGACTTCCGGTTCCACTTCTTCAAACACGCACGCGACGACGACTGGCTCAATCGCGCGGATGTGATCAATCAAGCCTTCCGTGTCATTGCTCTCCGCGCCGGTGCGGTTGAAATCTTTTTGCTTGAGCCAGAACCACGCAATTTTTTCATCGGGCGACAGCCGGAATTTGCTGTAAACGTGCTTCAATAATTTCGCGCGGGAAAGCGGATACGATTGATAAACTTCGTCGCAAATTTTCGCGAGGTTCGCGCCGCGCGTGACGAGTTCCGCGCCGGTGTGAAAGGTGCCGGGCCGAGTGCTGGCGTATTGAAACGAGCCGGTGTCCGTCGAGACGGCGGTGAACAATAAATCTGCCATCGGCTTAGTGATGGGCCAGCGCGCAACTTTGAGGAGACGATAAATCAATTCGCCACAACTCGGTTCGCGTGGCGAAATCCAGTTCACATCGGCGTAGCGCGTGTTGCTGACGTGATGGTCAATGTTGATGAAAATTTTCCGCTCGCCAATGCAGTCGCCAACTTTGCCGAGGCGCTCAAAGCTCGCGCAATCCGTGGCGATGACGCAGTCGAATTTCTCACCGCGCTTCGGTTTTTCAAACAGGTCGGACGTGTTGAGAAATTTATATTTTTGCGGAATCGCATCCTGATTCCAGACCGTGACGCGTTTACCTTCCGCTTGCAACGCGAGCGCGAGGCCGAGTTGCGAGCCGATGCAATCGCCGTCTGGCCGCATATGTCCGACAATGCAAAACGTCTGATTTTCCCGGATGATTTCGACGATCCGATCAATGATTTGCGGGTGTTTTTTCACTCGGGTTTTTCCGGCGGAACAACTGCGGGCGGCGAAGTTTTTTCTAGTTCGTCTAAAATTTCCAGCACGCGGTTGCCGCGCGTGACCGAGTCATCAATGATGAATTTCAGCGTAGGTGTGTATTTCAAGATGACGGTCTTGGCGACGTGGCTCTGCAGACGGATGCGGTTTTTTTCCAGTTCCTGCAAGCCGTGTTTTTTTTGCGTGTCGTTGCCGAGGATGCTGATGAAGACAACGGCGGTCCGCAAATCGCCACCCACATCCAGGTCGTTGACGGTGATGACGCCGACGTCGTTAACATGAAATTCGCGGCGGATGGCCTCGCCCAGCGCGCGCTTCAGGAGTTCACGGACGCGTTCGTGTCGGAGGTTGGACATATTCGATTAAGATCAGGATTGCGATTACGATTACGACGCCAACTGCAATGCTCACTGTTTTTCTTAATCGTAATCTTAATCAGCTATTTCAAAATTATTTTACAACTTCGCCGCAATTTTTTCGACCGCGTAACATTCGATGGCGTCGCCGACTTGAAAGTCGCTGTAGCCTTCGATGCGGATACCGCATTCCATGCCGGCGCGGACTTCGTTGGCCTCGTCTTGAAAGCGGCGGAGCGACTGCGTGACGCCTTCGTAAATAATATCTTTATTGCGGCGCACGCGGACTTTGCCGCGCACGATGCGACCGACGGTGACCATGCAGCCAGCGACGGGAATGCCTTTGGACAATTCAAAAATCTGTCGCACTTCCGCTGAACCGACGACGGTGTCCCGGAGGTCGGGATCAAGCAGGCCGGCCATCGAATCTTTCACCTGATCAATCAATTCGTAGATGATCGCGTAAAGTTTGATCTGCACGCCGGTGTGCTTGGCCTTTTCCGCTGCGGTGCTATCGAGCCGCGTGTGGAAACCGAGGATGACGGCCTTCGATGCGGAGGCGAGCGCCACGTCATTTTCCGTGATCGTGCCGACGGCGCTGTGCAGCACTTCCATCGTGACTTTATCGGAATCAATTTTCTTGAGCGCTTCGACAATCGCCTCGACGGAACCTTGCGTGTCGGCCTTGATGACGACGCGCAGAACTTTGCTCTGCGCGGCTTTCAGCGAGGCAAACAAATTTTCCAGCGTGACTTTGGAGCGGTTTTCCAAATCTTCACTCTTGGCGGAGAACGCGCGTTCCTCGGCGAGTGCGCGGGCCGCTTTTTCGTCGTCCACGCAACTAAATTCCCAGCCCGCTTCCGGCACGCCGTTGAGGCCGAGAACACTCACCGCGACGGACGGGCCGGCTTCTTTCAAGCGCTGACCTTCTTCGTTGATGAGCGCGCGAACCTTGCCGTAATACTCGCCGCAAATAATCACATCGCCCAAATGCAGCGTGCCTTTACGCACGAGCACGGTCGCCGTCGGGCCGCCGGGCGAAACGCCGGATTCGATGACGTTACCCTTGGCATTGCGCGTCGGATTCGCTTTGAGTTCCAGCAAATCGGCTTGCAGCAAAATCATTTCGAGCAATTTATCAATGCCCTGTTTGGTCACGGCGGAACATTCAACGTAAATCGTGTCGCCACCCCAATCGTCCGGCACCAGACCTTTTTCCTGCAACTGCTGGCGGACGCGTAGTGGATTCGCGTTCGGATGATCGCACTTGTTGACGGCGACGAGG
The DNA here is from genome assembly GCA_025360325.1 of Limisphaerales bacterium. Classification (GTDB taxonomy): domain Bacteria; phylum Verrucomicrobiota; class Verrucomicrobiia; order Limisphaerales; family UBA11358; genus UBA11358. Next base: position 23,834 of record JANYCI010000112.1, read on the forward strand.
ATGGGAACTTTCGCTGCCTTCGCGTGCGCGAGAGCTTCCAGTGTCTGCGGCATGACGCCATCGGTCGCGGCGACGACTAGCACGACGATGTCCGTGACGTTCGCGCCGCGCGCGCGCATGGAACTGAACGCCGCGTGGCCGGGCGTGTCGAGAAAAGTGATTTGCGCGAGTTCTTTTTTGCGTTCGGGATGCGGCACGGCAATCGTGTAAGCCCCGATGTGCTGCGTGATACCGCCAGCTTCGCCCGCGACGACGTTCGCCTTGCGGATCACGTCGAGCAATGATGTTTTGCCGTGGTCAACGTGGCCCATGATGGTCACGACCGGCGCGCGTGGCTTCAAATCTTCTGGCTTATCGTCAATGTCCAGCTCGACTTTTTTGATCTGCGTATGGACCACGCCTTCGCCCTTTGCGCGTTTCTCCACTTCAAATCGCAAATTATATTTCGCGCAGATTTGCGCGGCGATTTTTTCGTCAATCGTCTGGTTGACGTTCGCGAAAACCCCAATCTCCATGAGGTCGGCGATGATCTTGAAAGGCTTTTGTTTGAGCCGCTCGGCGAATTCACGCACGGCGATCGGCGGCTTCATGATAATGATCTCGCCACCGGTCGGCGCGACAAACCTCGGTGCGGCGGGCGCGGCGGGAGTTCGTTGATCGCGGCCTCCCGGTTGCGGACGGCCATCGCGGCCGCGCTGCGGAAATTGCGAACGCGAGTCACCACCACGCGGCGGTGGTTGGCCAGGGCGCGTGCCGCTGGCTGGTGCGGCCGAACGTTGCTGACCACCACGCTCATTGCCACGCTCGCCGGGACGCGGCGCACCGGGACGCGGCGCGAGCTGGATGAAACCAACCTTGTCGCCCATCTGCGGTTTAGGCGGAACGAATGGAACAATGGGTTTCGGTGGCGTCGGCGGCAAGATGGGCTGGGAGATTTCCGCAACCACCGGCTTAGGCATTTCGACCACGGGCGCGGGCGGCGGCTCAACTTTGATTACCACAACCGGCGGTGGCGGTGGTGGCGGCGCGGAGATGATTACAATTTTTTCCTCAACGGGCGCGGGTTGGGGCGGGGCTGCAACTGACTTGGGGGCGAACTTGGCGGTGAGCGCGGGGCTGGCCTTGACGATTTCTTCTTCCAGCCATTCCGCGCTGATTTTATCGAGCGAGCTAGACGGCACCTTCGCGGCAGCAATGCCCATTTCCTTGGCCTTGACGAGAATTTCTTTGCTCTCGAGACCAAGTTTCTTCGCTATGTCGTAGATACGAACGGGCATAATTTTTTTTCACTGCCGCCGGACGGAATGTGCCATTCTACCTGCATGGTCAAATCACAAAAAAACCAACTGTTCCGTTCGGCACCATAAAATTTTTACTTCACGGGCTGCGCGCGGCGCGCGGCCTCGGTGTGCGCGGCGGCGAGAATCGCGGCGGCGTGTTCGCCGATGTGCGGGATGTCCGCGATGTCGCCGGCTTCCGCCGACAGCAAATCGTCCAGCCGCGTAAGGCCAGCGTGAACGAGCGAATCCGCCTGCTCCCGCGTGACGCCGGGAATCACCGCCAACTGCTCGATGGCTTCCGCCACCTTCTCGTCAAAACCTTTGATAACCACCTGCTCGGCGTCAATGTCCACTTCCCAACCGGTGAGCCGCGCCGTGAGCCGCGCGTTTTGGCCGCGCTTGCCGATGGCGAGTGACAACTGATCTTCCGCGACGAGAATGTGCACGCGCTTCCGAACCTCATCCATTTCGATGCTGCGTATTTTCGCAGGTTCCAGCGCCTTCGTCACAAACGCCTTGATGTCCGATGACCACGGAATCACGTCCACCTTTTCGTTGTTCAACTCGCGGACAATATTTTTAACGCGCTGACCACGCAGGCCGACGCACGCGCCGACGGGATCCACTTTTGCGTCGCGTGAATAAACCGCCATCTTCGTGCGGAAACCCGGTTCGCGCGCGATGCCTTTGATCTCAATCGTGCCGTCGTTGATCTCGGAAACTTCCACTGAGAAAAGTTTCACGATGAACTTCGTGTCAGCGCGGGACAAAATGATCTCCGGTCCGTGCGGCCCTTCCTGCACGGCCTTGATGAGGCAGCGGATGCGTTCGCCCACCTGATATTCTTCCGTCGGCACGCGCTCTTTGTTCGGCATGATGGCCTCGTATTTGCCGAGATCCAAAATCACATCCGAGCGGTCGAAACGACGAACGGTGCCGCTGACGATGTCGCCCACGCGGTCTTTGTATTCGGTGAGAATCATCGCCTTCTCGGCCTGACGCACCTTTTGCATCAACGCCTGTTTGGCGTATTGCGCGGCGATGCGGCCAAAACCGGCGGGCGTCACTTCCTTTTCAATTTCGTCACCAACCTTCGCGTCCGCCTTGATACGGCGCGCGTCGAACAGGGAAATTTGATCGTGCTGCGAAATGACTTTTTCTGCCACGATGAGTTTGGCGAACGCCTTGATGTCGCCATTTTTGGAATCCATCTGGACGCGCAACTCGCGCGCCGGGCCGACGGCTTTCTTGGCCGCCTGCAGCAACGCTTCCTCGACGGCAGCCATGAGCACCTCACGGCTGACGCCTTTTTCACGTTCCCAGAATTCTAATCCGGCAATAAAATCTGCATTCATAACGACAACGCGGCGGTTGCATCCGGCGAACAAAAAAGTCGGAAAGACCTATGTCTCCGACTTTCGCACGCTGGCCAAACCAGCCAATACCGCTTTAGGGACAGAAAGCTAAAGAGTCACTTCCGCCCCGTCAAGCCAATTCCCGGTGACATTGGATTAGGGCGCTGCCCTTGGACGTTGGAGCTTGGCTGTTTCTCCGCCCTCTGCTTTAATTCCAGCCAATTCAGGAGCCGGGAGCATGAAAACCATTTCATCCACACGCACAAGCCGGGCGTTCACGCTAGTAGAACTCCTCGTCGTCATCGCCATCATTGCTATCCTCGCCGCGCTGCTCCTGCCCGCACTCGAAGGTGCCATGAAGCGCGCCAAACGCATCTGGTGCGAAAACAACGAACGCCAGATCGGACTCGGCCTGCATCTGTTTATGCACGAACACAACAGCCATTTTCCCACGGGCGCAACCGTGGCCGAGGGCGGTGCGAAGGAATTTGTCGAGCGGGGCTACCTCGTCGCCGGCCCGTTTTATTTTTCTTACCAACTATTCAAACCCCTCTCCAACGAACTCGTCCAGACCAAACTCCTCGTCTGCAAAAGCGAACAAGTCCGCGAACCCGCCGATAATTTTGGCACGCTTCAGAACAGCAACATCAGTTACGCCGTCGGCGTGCAGGCTGATTTTTCCAAACCCGATTCCGTTCTCCTCGCCGACCGTAATCTTTCCCGCACACCGCTACCCAGCCCCACGATTCTCCGCATGACCGACGGCGCCCGTTTCTGGTGGACCGCCGAATTGCACGAACTCAAAGGCAACGTCCTCTTCGCCGACGGCCATGTGGAAGAGTGGAATAATTTTTCCTTCAAAGCCTTCAAGTTTAACCCGAACGACCCGGCGGATTTATTTTTGCCCACGGTGAAATGAAATTGTCCTGCTCCAAACAGAAAAGCTACGCGCTGACGTTAATGGAGATGCTTGTCGTAGTCGGATTGATTTTTTTCCTGTTTATTGCTTTAGCCATGCTGTCTGAAAGTGGAATGAAGGGGAAGGCGCAGAAAATTGGCTGCGTTAATAATTTGCACGAAATTGGCGTTGCCTTTCGCATTTGGGGAGAAAGTCAGAGCGATGATTTTCAAATGCAGTATTATTTCTCCAACCGCAATTATGGAGTCAGAGAGTCAGTTGAAAGCGGAATCGCCTACACAAGTTTTCAAGTAATGTCCAATGAGCTGGGAACAACCAAAGTTTTGGTTTGTCCGGCAGACAACCACCGCTTCGCCGCCACCAATTTCACAACTGATTTTGGCAACCACAGGTTGAGTTATTTTGTCGGCGTGGATGCCACAGATTCTCTCCCTCGCTCCATTCTTTCGGGCGACGACGATTTCGAAATCAATGCAACGCCCATTCGATCCGGCCTTGTGCAAATTTTTACAAATACTTCGATAGGTTGGAGCAACCAACGTCACGCGCCGTTGGGAAATTTATTGTTTTCAGATGGCAGCGTTCAGTCGGCCAATAATTCTGTCTGCTCAAACTTGATAGCCCAAACCGGCCTCGCCACCAACCGCCTCGCCATTCCGTAATCGGTGTCCATCCGTGGTGCCAAAGAATTCATGAACGACTAACAGTAGAAACGGCCGCTACCCGCAAAAGAAATTCAGTAAAGCAGGAACTAGGGATGACTTATTTTTTGTAAAACTAGGTTTTGGTTACCGCCTCGTTAACAGAATTATTTTCAGGTAGAAAAATAAAAAAGCGGCTCGGATCAGGCGTCGAAGGTTTGTGAGGCAATACGCTGGTTTTTTAAGAGCCAGTTTTAAGTAGGCGGCAAACATCGCCGCCGCTTCGGGCCTGCGCCCGCTCTTTTTTAATTGCCGCGCCGTGCCTTGCATCGCGTGGAGACGCCATTTTTCCAGAGTCTCGCTTTGAGGACGTCCACGGTAGTGGCGGCATAGCTCTTCATACATTTCCAAACCGCGCGCAGCCCGGTGCAGTGCCGTATTACTGGACCACACACCGCCGCTGTGCAGCCGGTAGGCGGCCATCACGCCCGGAAGATAGGCGGCCAAGCCATGTTCAGTGCAAAGGATATGCAACGGGTGGTCGCCCAATTGAAGTTTCCTAAACCAAGGCGGCAACGTTCCGGCAGCGGACCGGCGGAACATCACCGAGCAGGTGGGAATATAGTTGCCCCGCAGAAAATCTTTTTGCGCGTAGCGCGGCTTCAGATCGGAGGCACACAAGAGACGACGGCCATCGGCCTGGAGTTGATAGCCCTTCACGGGAACGGCGGGGTCATCCGAAAAAACGACGACATTATGAAAGCAGTTCACACAGTCGGGATGGCCATCCAAAAACTCCGCCTGCTGCGCCAGCTTGGTTGGGTCGGTCCAATAATCATCACCTTCCAGCATGGTGGCACAAGTCGTGATGCGCTGGATTAAATGAATCACCCCGCTCCTGCAACCGCTGGGAATTTTATTGAACCGCGTGCTGTTCGACTCCAGCATCGTTATCCGGCACGTGCACTAATTTGATGACCCTATGAATTCCGACCCAAAAAAAATCACCGCCTACGTCATGAGCTTCAACGAGGCGCGGCAGATGCGCGCCGTCATGGAAAGCCTGCGGTGGGCGGATGAAATCATCCTCGTGGATTCGTTCAGCACCGACGGCACGGTGGAAATCGCGCGCGAATTCGGGGCCAAAATCATCAGCGAAAAATTCTGCGGGTTCGGCAAACTGCGTAATTTTGCGCTGGATGCCGCGACACATGACTGGATGTTCAGCCTCGATTCCGACGAACGCTGCACGCCGGAACTCGCCGAGGAAATGCGCCGCACACTGGCCGCTAGCCCGACCGCCGATGCCTATCACGTTCCGCGAAAAAGTCATTTTCTCGGGCGGTGGATGCGGCATTGCGGCTGGTATCCCGACTACCGGCAGCCGCAATTTTTCAACCGCAAAAAAATGCGCTACGCCGAGGATCTCGTCCACGAAACTTACAAGCTGGACGGCACGCTCGGCTATCTCAAGGAACACGCGCTGCAATACCCCTGGGCCACCATCGAGATTGCCACCGCCAAACTCCAGCGCTATTCCACGCTCATGGCCGAGCGTTACCACGAAGCTGGTAAAAAAGCGTCGCTCACAAAAATGCTTTTCAGCCCGCTCGGAATGTTTGTGAAAGTCTA
>JANYCI010000118.1 GCA_025360325.1 Limisphaerales bacterium
GCCGAGTTCGAGGTTCACCCATTTGCGGAACGACCAGTCGGAGCCAAGCGTGCGCGAGCGGAACGCGCCGAGATCGTGCCGCGCGGGCAGCATGAAATTGGTGGTGATGACTTCGGCGCGCGTTTTTTCACTCACCTTGCGCGCGAGGTCGAGCAAGCCATCCACGACGTGTTGCGCCTCGGCTTGTTGCCGTTCGCGCGCGTCGGTCAAATGGCCGGTGTAAGTGCAACGGCGTTCGGCGGGCAAAATAAAAATGACGTTCGGCGCGAATATGTAAAGTTCGCTGTCGTCGTCCATGATTTCGGAAATGTAATTATCATAATCGCCCTGCCACAGCTCGACGGGAAGATTTTCCATTTCGCAAAGATGCTCAATGAGTTCGTGCAGCGGATACAAACTATAACCGCCCAGGATCGCGAGCCGGATTTTTTTGGTGGCCGCCGAGGGCGCAACCAGTTTTCGTGCGTGGGCTTTTTTGCGGAGCGACGAGAGCAGAAATAATTCTTCAAAATCCTTGGCGGCGCGCGTCGCCGTTTTGAGCGAATTCCAGAACTGCGGTTCCCCGGCCAGCAACTGGGTTTTCAGTTCGGCGATTCGATTTGGCGGTTGGTCGGGCATTGAGCAGGCGTTTGGTTATCAGGCCATCCGCCCGGCGTCAAGGCAAGGCATGGTGGATTAGGTCGGTTCCCTCGCCTCTGTTAGGGGAGAGGGTTAGGGTGAGGGGTTCAGACGCTCGCTAATCCGTTAGCTCCCATACCTGCCACGTCGCCCCCTCACCTCAATCCTCTCCCCCGAGGCGGCGAGGAAGCCGGAAAGCTGGCCGAAAAAACTCTTTCCGCATTGAATTCACCGTGCGTTTTACGCCAGACTAACGCTCGATGTTTGCCCGCCTGCTCCAACGCTGGGAAGTTTCCACGAGTTCCGGCAGCCACTTTCAGGCGCTGGACGGACTGCGTGGCGTGGCCATTTTGCTGGTCGTCGCGCATCACACGCTCTACGTCAACCCGGAGCATGGATTTCTCGCGCGGCTCATCGGTTGCATCATTTCTGCGGGCGGACTCGGCGTGCCGGTTTTTTTTGTGCTGTCCGGCTTTCTGATCTCATATCCGTTTTTTCAAAAACGCGAAACCGATCCGCAGTTCTGGTATCAACGCGGCTATGCTCGCCGACGCCTCGGCAAAATCCTGCCGCCATTTTATCTTTCCATCGTTTTGTTCGTGATTTTTTACTGGGTGCAATTCCACGATTCGGCGTATCTGGATTCGGCGTGGAAATGGGCCACTGGCTTGGGAAACTTCATCCCCCTCGAACCGGGCTTCAACCGTTCTTACTGGAGCCTCATCGTTGAATCACACTTTTATATTGTGCTGCCGCTGCTGTTCTGGATCACGCGTGGACTTTCCGGCGCGAAAACCGGGCTGATGATTTTTGGAATTTTATTTTTCATCCCGCTGCTGGCACGCCACCTCACCTGGCCGTCGGGAATTTTCTCGCTGCCGGATTACACCCACGCGCTAAATCGCGAAACGCTGTTCAAGCTGATGCGGTTTCCCTGCCAGTTGGATTATTTTGCGTGGGGCATTTTATTCGCCTCGCTCTATGTTCCTTTGGCACGCGGCGGTTTGGAAAAACTGCGCGCCTTGGGCGCGCTCGGCTACGCGGGCGCGGCGCTGCTTCTGGTCTGCCTCGTTTACATGGGCTGGTGGGCGGGTAAATTCGATTTCTTCGCCACGCGCAGCGGCGTGGAGATGTCACACTTTCTCCCGGCGCTGGCAGTGATGCTGATGCTGTTTTTTCTCTTCGACGCGCAAAGCGTGGGCGCCCGGATTTTGAGCATGGGCTGGCTGCGGTTCACTGGAATCATCAGCTATGAGTGGTTTCTGTTCCACGGCCCCATCGTGCAATACTTCGCCCAGCACAACGGGCCGACGCATGGCAGCGTGCTGGCTTACGCGTGGCGGACGGTGGTGCCGCTGGTTTTGACATTTGTTTTTTCCGCGTTGGTGTATCGGTATTTTTCATTGCCGATTTTGAACGGCGTTAGAAACAGCTTAAAAAAGGGCTGAAACCGGAAATCGGAAACCTGAAAACTTAATCAGTGTCACCTCGTCCAAAACATTTTTATTCGCTCGACAATTTGCGGGGCGTCGCCGCCTTGATGGTGGTCGTCTATCACTGGAGCAATTTTTTCTATGACCGGCGCAGCGAATTCCACGGCGACCCGCAGCAACTGCCGCTGTATCCGATCCTGTGGCCGGTTTATGAGCAGGGCCTGATGGCGGTGGATTTGTTTTTTTGCCTCTCCGGTTTTATTTTTTTCTGGCTCTATTCCCGGCGCATCGCTGAACAGCGCGTCAGCTTCAAACAGTTTGGCTGTCTGCGATTCTCCCGGCTGTATCCGCTGCACTTCGTGACGTTGTTGCTGGCGGCGGCAGCCACATATGCAATCCGCCACTTGGACGGCAGTTATTGGGGCGATTCGGGCTACAACGACTGGCATCATTTTATCCTGCAGATTTTTTTCATCTCAAATTGGGGCTGGGAACAAGGCTTCTCCTTCAACGGCCCGATCTGGTCCGTATCCGTTGAGGTCTGGCTCTACTTGATGTTTTTTTGCCTCTGCCGATTGAAGCTGACCCATTGGAAACTGCTCCTAGGCTACGGCGCGGTCGGACTAATGTTCACGGAAAACGGTGCGTTTGCCGTCGGCAAAGGCATTCTTGGCTTTTTTATGGGCGGACTGGCCTTCAAACTGTTTGATAAGATTCAAAACGAAAATCGGCGCGTCCAAATCAAATTCATCGTGCCCGCCCTGATCGCCATGTGGATTTTTTTTCCGATGAATTTTCAGATGAATCTTGTCTATCGCGCCCTGTGCCATGTCACAACCAGCCCGAACGATTACGGCATCGGCGGCACCATCGTTTTTTTTACAACGTATTCGTATGACTTTCTCCTTTTTCCGGCGACGATCATATTGCTCGCGTTGTGGGAAACGCAACGCGGCACGTTGGGCAAACGGTTGTCCTTTTTAGGCGACATCAGCTACTCGTCCTATCTCCTGCATTTTCCCATGCAACTGGGTATCATCATTCTGGCCATCAAATGTGGATGGTCAAAAACGCTGTTTTCCAACCCCGCCATCATGCTGGCTTTCTTTTTGGTGCTAATCGCCACCTCGCTCGCCAGTCATCGCTGGTTTGAAAAACCGGCGCAACACTGGCTCCGAAAAAAACTGCTGCCACCAGACCGGCCTGCTTGATTGGACCCGGTTTCGTCGAAGCATATTTCCGATTGCGGGAGTGAACCGGCGGGTCTATTTTAGTCGCGTTCTAATCTAAAAATTGCATGACATCAAACCCTGTTGCCGCCATTCGGATGCTGGTCATTTATTCGATCTGCATCCCGCTGGCTGCGCTCGTTGGCTGGATGCTCACGAACCAGATGGATTACGGGACGCTCGGATTCTTTGGCTTGATTGGGGCGTTAATCCTGTCGCCGGTGATCATCCGGTATCATTACCCCATTTTGATTTTTGGCCTCGGTGCACCGGTCTATTGTTTTTTCTTGAAAGGTAACCCGCCCTTTTGGCAGGTCATCACCGTCCTTAGCCTAGGCATTTCGGTGCTTGACCGCACCCTAAACAGCGATAGAAAATTCATCTCCGTCCCGCTGATGACCTGGGCGTTAATCTTTGCCTTTGGCGTGACTTACATGACGGCGGAACTTACCGGCGGCATTGGCCTGAAAGCTCTCGGCGGCCCCGTGAGCGGTGGCAAAAAATACCTCGCCATCTTCATCGCCATCGGCACTTATTTTGCGCTCACCAGCCGGGCGATTCCGAAAGACAAACGCAAACTCTACATTGCCTTCTACTTTCTGTCGGGGCTACCGGCTTTCTTTGGCGACCTTTTCCCATATATGCCCGCCCCGTTCAATTACATCAACCTGCTCATTCCGGCCTCCGGCAGCGGCGCAGCCGGGGATGCGGGGGAAACGTCTTTGGGGACGACGCGGTTTGCCGCTTTTTCCGCCACTGCAAGCACCATCGCAAGTTACATGCTGGTGCGGTATGGTATGCGCGGGATTTTGACCCTGAGCCGCCCCATTCGCCTCCTACTGTTTTTGATCATGTTTTCATTGACCATGCTCGGGGGATTTCGCGTGGTGTTGATTACCTACTTGTCCATCTTCGCGATGCTGTTCTATTTGGAGGGCCTGCACCGGACGCAAATGGTGATGCCGGTGATTTTCGGTCTGGTGATTGGCTGCGTGCTGATTTTTCCGTTTGCAAACCAACTACCGCCCACGTTTCAACGGTCGCTTTCATTCATTCCGGGCTTGAATCTGGATCCCGAAGTGGTGATCAACGCGGAAGGCAGCAAGGCGTGGCGAGAGGGTATCTGGGCGGACACTTGGCCGAAAGTGCCGCAGTATCTTTTGCTGGGCAAAGGCTATGCACTCTCGGCGGAAGATTTTACCATGATGGGTGACGGCACGTTTGCCAACGGCATCGCGGCAAAAATGGATCAAAGTCTAGTGGCACTGGCCATTTCCGGCGACTACCATAATGGCCCGCTCTCAACGCTCATGCCCTTTGGCATCTGGGGAGCCATCGCATTCTTATGGGTGTCGCTGACTGCACTTTACATCTTGTTCCGCAATTACCGGTATGGTGATGCCGATCTCAAGACCGTGAACGCCTTCTTATTGGTTGTGGCTTTCCAAAAATTTTTCGGGTTCTTTTTCATTTTCGGCGCCTACTCGAACGACTTGGGTGAATCCGCCAAGCTCGCCGGTTTCAGCATCGCCTTGAACTGGTGCATCTGCGGCCCGAAAAAAACGGCCCGCGTGGTGCAGCGCATCAACCGGATGGGCAGGTCGCAGACCCAGCCTGCTTGACGCCGTGAAACCTCGGCTGCTCGTCCTCGAACTGTGGGGCCTCGGCGATCTCGCCATCGCCACACCGTTCCTCCGCGCCGCCGCCGAAAAATACGACGTCACGCTCCTCGCCAAACCGTTCGCGCTCGAACTTCAACCGCGCCTCTGGCCGCAAGTCCAGGTCATCCCCTTCACCGCACCGTGGACCGCCTTCCGGGGCAAATACAAATTCTGGAACTGGCCGTGGCGGCCCATGCTCCGACTGCACCGTCAGCTCCGCGAAAAAAAAATTGATTTCGCCGTCTCGGGCCGGTGGGATCCGCGCGATCATCTGCTGATGAAATTTTCCGGCGCGCACGACCGCCTCGGCTTTTCACGGCTCAAAAGCCGGCACTACCTTACGCGCGAACTGT
>JANYCI010000130.1 GCA_025360325.1 Limisphaerales bacterium
GGCGAGCGTCCTCGCGAGCCGCGAGAACTGCTTGGCTCACGTCGGCTCGCGAGGACGCTCGCCCCCACCAGCTTTGAAATTGAGCCGACACCTCCAATCACCGCACGATTGCCGTCAAATCCCAATTCTTGAATTTCACCAGATCAAGACCGTGCGCGGAAAATTGCAGGCCGTTCGTTTCCGGCAAGGTGGCGAGATCACGCGTTGGCAAAATTAAAATGCACGGGGACGCATTGGTCAGGAAGTTTTTCGCCTCCGACACGCTGCCAAGCGTCACGAAGTTCGTGGACACACTGCGGAATTTCCAAACCAAACTCGGCTCGGTGTAGCCAAAACAACCGATGCGCGTATTGGTTTGAACGTGCGGGGCAAGCTGACGCCACACATTTTCCGTGAGCAAAAACGGACGCAGCACTGAAGCCGCACCGAGCATCAAGGCGAGCATGAATATACTCATTGCGAAAACGCGTTTACCGATCCACTGGAAATTTTTCTGTCCGCTGGAAATTTGCCGCGCGAGCCAGAGCGCGAGTAGCGGAAACGCCGGCATCGTGTAATGCGGCAACTTGGTTCGCACAAAGGAAAAAACCACGAACACGAGTAATGATTGCAGGAGCAGAAACCATCCGAGGTCGTCTCGTTTTCGCTCCGGCCACCAGCGCCAGATTTTAATCGGAATGTATAAAACAAATAATAGCAGCCAAACGACAAAGGCCAGCAGGGCTGCGCTTTTTCCTTGTTGTTTTAATTTTGACAGCCAAGATTCAAACCCTTCTGGCTTACGAATTGTCCAAGGCAAAAAACTGAAAATAAAAATCACAAAATACAATGGCATCAGGGCGATGTAACCGAGCGTGCCGCTGAAGCCGTGGCCATCAATCACGCCAGTCGAGCGGCGGAAAACGTGTTCGCCCATGCCGACGTTGAAAAATTCGCCGCGCGTTTGTTGTAGCGCAGGAATGCCCCAGCACGCCGCGAGCGCGCCGGTGAGGATGATGCCAAGAATTGTTTCGCCGAGCGGCAAGCGGAAAGAATTTTTTCGCAACCCGCGCCCTAAAATTATTCCTACCAACGGCAGCCAAGCAACGGGACCTTTCGCCAAAAATCCGAGCGCGAGCGTGACGTAAAAAATTGCCCACCATTTTTTGCGTTCAGGATTTTCTGGGCGCGTCAGTTCCCAGCCGCTCCACGCGGCGAGCGCGTAAAAAAAAACCAGCGCCATGTCTGCCGTGGCGACGCGACCAATGAGGGCGACATGCAACGCGGTGACAAAAATTGCGCCCGCAAAAAATCCGGTGCGGATGTCCATGCGTCGCCTACCCCAACGCACGAGGAGCAGCGCGGTGGCGGTAGTGAACAGCGCGGATGGCAAGCGTGCGGCAAAATCATTGACGCCAAAAAATGTGTAGCTCGCGGCTTGGCACCAATAAATTAAAATGGGTTTATCAAAGCGCCACGCGCCATTGAACCACGGCACGACGGCGTCGCCGCGTTCCAACATTTCGCGCGAGGCCTCGGCAAAACGTGTCTCGTCGCGGTCGGTGAGCGGGAGAATCCAGTTGCCGGCGAGCAGTAGCAACAGACTCAAAAAAATGATCGAGCGTTGCGGGGTGGCGGCGAATTTTTCAAACCAAGAAAACATCGCGTGCAGTTTAGGGCGTGCGGCGTGTGGCAGCAAAGGCTTTCTGCGTAGCGGCGGCTCGGCAGAACGCCGTAAACTTTTTAATGAAATCCGGCTTTCTGCCGCCCGCCGCTGCGCTTACACTCGCACCGTGCAACGTCCGTCTCCATCACGTTTCCCTTGGCTACTCTGGCTGCTCGCCGGAGTCGCGGTGGTGGGCGGCGCATTTTTTTTGGATGACCGTGTGGACGCCGCGCTCAACGTGACAAAAAATCCGGCGATAAACAATTTTGCCTGGTGGTGCTCCAAGTTGGGTGAGGGACAAATCGTCGGCGGAGCGGGAGTTTTTGCGGCGGCCTTTTTTATTTTTTTGCGGCGCTCGCGAATCGCGGCGGACATTTTTTTTGTCACTACTGCGTCGTTGTTGATTGGTCTAGCAGGCACGATTGTGCGGGTGCTGGTTGGACGCACGCGTCCCGGATTGCACGGGCCGCAGGGCGTGGCACCGGGGTTTTACGGCGTGTGGCACGACGGACATTGGATTATTGGCAAGGCGGTGTTCAGCGCGTTTCCTTCCGGCCATGCGTCGCTCGCGGTCGGACTGGCGGCGGCGGCATGGCTGGTGCATCGCGGCTGGGGAACGGTGGCGATGATTTATGCGCTGGCGGTGATGTGGTCACGCGTCGCGCTGCAATGGCATCATCTCTCCGATGTGCTGGCCTCGGCGGTGCTGGCGATTCCACTGGCGTGTTTGCTTAAAAAGTATTTCAAACCGTTGGTGGAATTTCAGTTTGATAATTTCTTTTCGGGCAAGAACGGAAAATGATTTAACCCCGGATGAACACAGTTAGACACGGATAAGAACCGGTTTTGCGAAGTGGATTGATTGAAATTATTTCGTCTCGCGCTGCCGCGTCGCTTCGTAAAGAAAAACGCCGGTCGCCACGGCCACATTCAGGGAATTCATGTGGGAGGGCATCGGAATTTCCACCATGTCATCGCACGCGGCCAACGCCGCCGCAGTAAGTCCCGGCCCTTCCGCGCCGAACACGAGACAGCAATCGCCGCGCAAATCAGCGTGCATCAATTTTTTCGCGTCCGCGCGCGGATGCGCCGCGAGACAGCGCACACCTTGCGCCCGCAACGCCAGCAAGGTCGCCACGAGATTTTCCACCCGCACCAATGGCTGCTTGAAAATGGTGCCCATCGAACCCGCCACCGCGCGACGTTGAAACGGACTGCCGCACGTTTCGCCCACGATGAGAAAACTTGCGCCGAACGCCGCGCAGCTTCGCACCACGGCGCCCAGATTTTCCGCGCTCGCAATCCCTTCCACGGCGGCGAGCAACCGTGGACGCGGAGAATTTTTTAACAACGTTTCTAAATCTGGCAGTGGCGGGATTTTCGCCACGGCCAGCGCGCCTTGGTGCATCACATAGCCGGTGATAGTCTCCAGTAATTTTTGTTCGGCGACGTAAACGAGAATTTCAGTTTCTGGACGCAAGCGCAGGAGCGGCGCCAGTTTTTCCAACCACGCGGGCGTGACGAGCACGGAAATTACCGGGTAGCGGCTCGCGAGCAGGCGCTTCACCGTTTTGAAATTCGCTGCCACGAGCACGCCCGCGCGCTCGTGTTCCTCCGTGCGTTTGAGGGTGCGATACAACGTCAGCGCCGGCGCGTCGAGGGATTGAACCGGCTGGATTTTCAAAATGGCCACGCGGGAATTAAAGCGCTCTCGCCGCGCAATGAAAAGCGCGGAGGTGAAACCGCCGGCAACTTTCGCTTGCCTTTTTTTCCGCGCAATGGAAGTTTCTCCGCCACTCAAACCAAAAAAATATGACTCAACCCATTCCTGCCGGTTTCCACACGCTCACCCCGCACATCGTCGTGACCGACGGCGCGGCGGCGATTGAATTTTACAAAAAAGCCTTCGGCGCGGAGGAACGCTTCCGCTTGCTCGTGCCGGGCGGCGACACGGTGATGCACGCGCAAATGCAGATCGGTAATTCCGTCCTGATGCTCGGCAGCGAATTTGCGCCCGACTGCCTGTCGCCCAAAAAACGCGGCGGCAGCAGCGTCAATCTGCACCTCTATGTTCCCGATGTTGACGCGGCGTTCGCCCGCGCCGTCAAAGCCGGTGGCATCATCAAGATGCCCGTCTCCGATACTTTTTGGGGCGACCGCTACGGCATTGTCGAAGATCCGTCCGGTCATCAATGGTCTATCGCCACGCACCAAAAAGACCTCACGCCAGACCAGCTCGCCACCAATGCCAAAGAATTCATGGCGAAGATGGCGAAGCATTGACAACTACCAAGACGCGGAGAATTTTTTTAGCCACAGATGGACACAAATGAAACACAAATGGGGCAAAACATGGCGGCGCGGGGTGGTGTCCTAATCTGGATTCGTAATCTTAATCGGAGAAAATGAGGGTTAAGATTTCGACACGACAGAGCTCGGAGAAACGCAGAGTGAAAAAATCTTTACGTTCTCTACGCCTCTGCGTTTTGCTTTTTTATCTGTGTTTCATCTGTGCCCATCTGTGGCTAAAAAATAATTTCCGCTTTGGCTAAACTAGCCACGGCTGCTAGTTTAATCGTGATGCCGGACATTGTTCTCACCACGCTCAACGCGAAATACATCCACGCCGCGTTCGGGTTGCGCTATCTTTTCGCCAATCTCGGCGAGTTGCAACCCCGCGCCGTCATTGCCGAATTCGACATCAATTTGCGTCCGCTCGACATTGCCGAGGCGTTGCTCGCGCGTGAGTCGAAAATAATCGGCTTCGGAATTTATATTTGGAACGTCGAGGAAACCACTGAAGTCATCACGGCGATAAAACGGATTCGTCCCGAAATAAAAATCATTCTCGGCGGCCCCGAAGTCAGCTACGAAACTGACGGGCAAAAAATCCTAGAACTCGCCGACCACGTCATCACCGGCGAAGCGGATTTGAAATTCGCCGAAGTGTGCCGCGCGTTGTTGGAACCCAATGCTGGCGCTCCGTTGCCCAAAATCATACTCGCCGAGTTGCCGGAATTTTCCCGCCTCGAGCTGCCATACGATTTTTACACCGCCGCCGATCTCTCCCATCGCATCGTGTATGTCGAGGCCTCGCGCGGCTGCCCGTTCACCTGCGAATTTTGTTTGTCGTCGCTCGACATTCCCGTGCGCCAAGTGCCATTGGACAAATTTCTCGCCGCGATGCAAAACCTTTTGGATCGCGGGCTGAAACAATTCAAGTTCGTGGATCGCACATTCAACTTGAACATTCTCACGAGCAAGGCGCTGCTGAATTTTTTCCTCGCGCGGTATCAGCCCGGAATGTTTTTTCATTTTGAAATGATTCCCGACCGCTTGCCCGCTGAATTGCGCGAAGTCATCGCCAAGTTTCCGCCCGGCTCGCTGCAATTTGAAGTCGGCATCCAGACCTTCAATCCGGAAGTCGGCACGCTCATCAGCCGCCGCCAAAATTACGAACGGCTGACGGATAATTTTAATTATTTGTGCCAAGAAACCAGTGTTCATATCCACGCGGATTTGATCATCGGACTGCCCGGTGAAACGGTGGAAAGTTTTGGCGCAGGCTTTGATCGGCTCATCGCGCTTGGCCCACAGGAAATTCAAGTCGGCATTTTGAAACGGCTGCGCGGCACGCCCATCATCCGCCACGACGCGGAATGGCAGATGCTCTATAACGCACACCCGCCCTACGACATTTTGCAAAACAAGCTGATTGATTTCGCCACGATGCAGCGGCTGCGACGGTTTGCGAAGTATTGGGATTTGGTTGGCAACAGTGGAAATTTTGTCGAGATTCTGCCGTTGCTGTGGCGCGCGGGTTCGCCGTTCGCCAACTTTTTCCGTTTTAGCAACTGGCTTTACGCCCAGCTTGGCCGCACGGATACAATTTCCCTCGTGCGGCTGGCGGAAAAACTTTTTGAATTTCTCACCAGCGAATTAAAAATTGAAACACAACTCGCGGCGGAAAAATTGTGGCTCGACTGGCAACGCGGCGGCCATCGCGATCCGCCGGAAAAAATTCGCGCGTTTCTGCCAGCGGAACAAACCACTCGTCCGCGTCCCGGAAAATCCAACCTGCCCAAACGCCAGGCTCGGCATCTGGCCGTTTGATGAACTGGCTCACCGCCATTTTTTTGTCCGCGTTTTTTCTCGGGCTTTACGACCTCTGCACCAAACACGCGGTGCGGAGGAACGCCGTCACGCCGGTTTTATTTTTCAGCACCCTCACCGGCGCGCTCGTGTGGACGACGTTGCTGCTCGTGCAGCTTTTGCATCCGGGATTTTTGCCGCCCTCGCTCGTCACCGACACGCTCACCGTGCAGCAACATCTGCAACTGCTGTTGAAATCCGGCATCGTCGCCGTGTCGTGGATCGGCACTTACTACGCGCTGAAACATCTGCCGCTCTCGCTCGGCGCGCCGGTGCGGGCGACGAGTCCGCTGTTCACGCTGCTCGGAGCCATTCTCATTTTGGGTGAACGTCCGACGTTGCTGGAGCTAGTCGGCATCCTCACCACGCTCGTTTCATTTTTTGGTTTGTCCGCTGCGGGCGCGCGCGAGGGAATTCATTTTCACCGTAACAAATGGATTTGGTCACTGCTCGTCGGCGTGCTGTTCGGCGCGGTGAGTTCGCTCTACGACAAATACCTTTTCACCACGCTGAATTTTTCCGTGCCCACGGTGCAATGCTGGTTCTCGATTTATCTTGTGGGGCTGTTCGCGCCGTTTGCGCTCGGCTGGAAATTACGGCTGTGGCAACGCAATGAATTTTCTTGGCGTTGGAGTATTCCGTTCATCGCTGTGGCGCTGTTGGTGGCGGACTATTTTTATTTCAGCGCGCTCAAGCAACCGGACGCGCTGGTGGCGGTGGTGATGAGTCTGCGGCGGGCGAGCGTGCTGGTGGCGTTTGCCGGCGGGTTGTATTTTTTCCGCGAGGTCAACGGCTGGAAAAAATTGCCGCCGGTCATCGGCATCCTCGCGGGAATTGTGCTGACCATTTGCGGACGTCCGCACTAAAACTTCAATCGCCACTCACGGAAAAATCATCCGGTAGAAAACATTTCCCAGCGCGGCGTCCATGATGAAATTCATTTGGTTCGTCAACGTCGAGCCGGACACGTCGAGCCAATTCGTGCCGAGGCCGGTGAGGAAATCATTCGTCTGCGTTTGCAAACGCCAGCCGACATGATCGGTGGGCCATGACAATGTGAGAGCGCCGTTATTGACCAATGTGCCGATGTTCGCGGGCGCAAAACTCACGGTTTGCAATAGGCGCAACGTGCCATCGCTGGTCAGCGTGCTACTGTCCCACGCGAAGCCCGGCGCAGGAATCGGCGGCGTGATGCTGGCGAACGTGCCGCTGTAGCTCGTGGCGGAAAAAATTTTGAAGGCGTCATTCGTCGTCAAGGTTCCGGCGAGATTCACCAGACTCAACGAGCCGCCGTAATTCACGCTGGTCAGGCCGACCACGCTATCGTTCGTCGCGGCGGCTTGATTCAACTCGATGTAAGTGGTGCCGCCGAGCGCGAGTGTGTTGCTGATAGTCAGCGTGCCGATGCCGAGTTGTCCGGGCGACAACGTGCCAGACGGTTGCACCGTGACTGCGCCTTTCACGAGTCCATTGCCACCGAGCGTGCCGCCGATGACATTGAGCGTGTTGGTTCCCAACGCGCCGTTGATGAGGAGCGCGCCGCCGTTGATCGTGGTAGAACCGCGAAAATTATTTGCGCCGGAAAAAATTTCAGTAGCCGCGCCATTTTTCACGAGGCTGACGGCGTTGGCCGGCGAGCTATCGGCGATGACACCGCTGAAGGTGCTCGTGCCGGAATTGCCACCGAGCGTGAGCGTGATGGGAACTACGCCGCCATTAGTCACATTGCCGCCGCTGCCATTTAAGTCCGCGAGGGCGGCGATGGTTTGCGAGTAGCCGGATAAATTCAAGGTGCCGCCAGCGGCCACATTCACCGCCGAGGCTGCGGGCAAATTACCAGTCGTCGGCGCATTGGTGTAGAGGGAACGGATTTGCGCCTGCGTCAACGCGCGATCAAACATACAGACTTCATCAATCATCCCGGTCATTTTAATCGCGCCCGCATCGGAATCCGGCGAGCCGCCGATCCAGGTTTCATCGGTGCCACTGGCGAGTGCAAGCGTCATTGTGGAAGTCACGGCATCCACGTTGCCATCCACATAAATAGATTCGGAACCCGCGTTGTCCACGAGCGAAATGAAATGCCAGTTGCCATCGTTGAGCGCAGCAGTGCCGGTGAGAAAACCACCGGCCCAACGCACCGCGCCCGCTTTCGTTCCCGGAGTGCTGCCGGAATTGCCGTTCAACAAATACGTTGTCTGCCCGGAACTCGACCAGCCACCATCGCCTTGATACAGCATCACCGCGCCTGCCGTGCTGGTCTTGATCCAATAGCCGAGCGTCCAACTGCTGCTGACGGAAGTATCTACCACCTTGCTGGAAATGCGGACAATGTTGTTCATCGTGTTCGAGCCGGAGCCGTTGAGGTAGAGCGCACTGCCGAAACGACCGGCGTTTGTGATGTAAGCGCCACTACCGAGCAGCGCGCCGTTCATGCCCCAGCCGCCCTTGCCCTGATTGGTGACGACCGTCCCGGCGACCGCATCAAAACTCATCCATAACACGGGTTGCAACGCGGCGATCACATTTGTCGCAGTGCCGAACCGAACCGTGCCGCCCGCGATACTCGTCGCGCCGGTGTAAGTGTTGGTGTTGTCGAGCGTGAACGTGCCGCTGCCGATTTTCATCACACCGCCAGAACCGCGAAAAGTCCCGGCGTATTCGCTGCTCACGTTGTTGTTGCCATTCGTGAGCGTGACGGCGGCGAGGCTGGCGTTGGTGAGCCAGACATCGTTGAGGCCGTTCAAACCGGCGACCGTCGCGCCGCTGATGGAGCCGAACTTAAGCGCGTTGCTGCCAGCGCAGGCGAGGTTGAGAATTTGATTTTCGAGTGCGCGGGAAAAATTTATTTTTACCGCGCCGCCGCCGATACCGAGTCCGCCGGTGAACGTGTTTGTGTTCGCAAAAATTAAATTACCCGCGTCCTGCTTGGTCACGTTGACTGTCGTCGCGCTGCCGTTTTGGAGGGAGCCGGAAATATAAAAATCCCCCGGGCCTTGAAAGTTGAACGTGCGTGTGCCGGTCACTGACGAGGAAACGAGGCCGCCGAAGTTCAGCGTGCCAGTGTCCGACTGGAGCAAATAAAGTCCGCCGCCGGAATTGATCGCGAGCGGGCCGGTGAGTGAATTGCTACCGGAAATATTTTCGATGGCGGGCACATTTGTATTGCGCCCGCTCAATGAAATCGGTGCCGAGACAATCGCGCCGCCCGCGAGTTGCAACGTGGAACTGCCATTGTTGTTATTGCGGATGTTGATGGCCGTGAGGTTGGCTCCGGCATTGACCGCGCCAATTCGCACCGCGCCGTCATTCGTCGTAGTGCTGCCGGTATCCACGTTCAACGTGCCGGATAAAGTGTTGTTGCCGCTTAAAATTAAATTACCCCAACCGCTTTTGGTGAAACCGTTCGTGCCAGCGAGTGACGCGGAAATCGTCGCGGCATTGCTCGTCGCCAGCGTCGAACTGGTGCCAACGATGATGGCTGGCGACGTGGCCGAAGCCATGTCGAGGGTCAGCACGCTGCCGCCGCTGGAAGCAATCGTCCAGGCCTGCGAGCCAGCAAAATCCCGGAACTTCAGCGTGCCGATGCTGCGCGCAGAATCTAGCGTGACGATGCGGTCTGCCGTGATGTCGAGGATGCTGAAATCCGCCGTCAACCCGGCGCCACTGGCGGGAGCGGTGCGCGTCCATTTCGTGACGTCGCTCCAATTGCCTGCGCCGTCCACATACCAAATGCCGTTGCCAGTGCCGAGCGGCGTGACGATGGTCAACATCGCAAACGCGCTTGCGCCCGCCGCATCGGTCGCGCGCACGGTGAAATTATTCGTGCCACCATCCGTGAGTCCGGGCGTGCCGGAAAGCGTGCCATCCGCCGCGACGTTCAACCACGCAAGTCCGCCCGCCTTGCTGTAAGTCAGCGTGTCGCCCGGATCGGAATCCGTGGCTGTGCCTGCGATGCTCCCGCTGAACGCCGTTGCCGCCGGAGCGGTGCCGCCGGACAAAATATTGGTGGTGAACTGCGGCGGCGTGTTCGTTTGCAGCGCGGCGATTTGCGCGGCGGTGAAGGCGAAGTCGGCAATCTGCACCTCGTCCAGACGACCCCGGAACAACGGGTCTGCAAACTGGCTTTTGCCGAGATAGTTCAAGTTCGGATTAAAATTCGACGGCGCGATGGTGAACGTGCTGGACGAATTTGCGAGCACGCCGTTGACGTAAAGTTTCGCGCTGCTGCCGCTCAAGGTCACAGCGACGTGCTGCCAGCTTCCGCTGGCCAGTCCCGTGGTTTCGACAATCTGTTCGCCACCGCCATTGTTGATGGCGAAGCGCAGCGTGCCGCTGCTTGAACTCGGCGAGAGAAAAAGATAATGCGTCTGGTCATCGCCAAAATCAAAAATGCGTTGCCAGATCGCCCCGCCGTCCCAATAGACCCACGCGGCAAAACTGAAGCTCGCGCTGTTGCCAATATTCGGCGGGAGTTGGATGTAATTATTAGTGCCGTCCAACCGCACCGCCTGCCCGCTGTGGCCGGTGGTATAAGCGGGAGCACCGATGGCAAAGCCGTTGTTCGCATAGCCGGAACTATCGAGCGTATTCGTTTCAAATTGAAATTGCGCGAGGCTGCGGCTGCCGCCCGGTGGCAGCACTTGCGCGTAGGCCAGCGCGGATTGCTTATCACGATAGATGACGCCCGCAGCGGTCAGCACGCCGTTGGTGATCATGGCGCGCGGATCTCCAACCCAGTTGAAAATGGAATAGCGTTCCACGAACGGTGCGCTTTCCAGCATATCAATGAACTGGCTGACGCTCGTGGCTTCCTGGTCATAGGTGGGCGCACTACTGCACCAATTCGCACCGTAGTTAAACTCCGTGACCCACACGGGCCGCCCCGTGGTCTGATAGATGCCGAGCAGGTAACTGCGAAAATTCGCCGCCGTTTCGCCCAGCCCGCTGCCGCACTTGTAATAATGCACCGGCACATAATCCACGCGGTAACCCAGCGCATCGGCCTGGCTGATGAAATTATACAACCAGTCCAGCCCCGTGCCGGTCGTGCCGGAATCGGAAACCGCCGGCGCACCCAATCGCAAGCCCGACTGCATGAAGTTTGGCCAGTCAGCGATGGCCTGCGCCACGGTCATATTCGCCTGATCGCTCTTGTCCGGCTCATTGAAACCAAGGACGTGCGTGGACTTTTGTTTGCTATTGATGCCGGTGGAGTATCCGCCGCCCCATTGCATCGGAGCATATTCCGCGTCCGACGAAGAAGTGCGTCCATTCCCCCAATCGTAAAACCACAGCGGCTTGATGAGGGCACTTTCTCCCCCGACATCATCCCATCCTTTTTTTCCCGTCCAGCGCCACGGCATCACGCGCACAAAATTGCACTGGTGATCGAGATTCGCCGGCAACGCGCCGACTTCGAGGTCGCCGTCCTGCGCGACATAAACCTTGCTGGCACCCGTGCCGTCGGCGAACTGCGCGAACGTCGCCGAATAACCACGCTTCAATTTGAATGAACTTATATTCCAGCGCATCGCCCCGAGTGCCACGCCGGTGTTGTAATAAGTGTAAGTCCCAAACTGGCCGGACGTGCCTAGAAAATTTTGTCCGCTAAAAACCGTCAGCGGCAAGTAGCCCGGGGCTTGCGGCACGATGACCGTGCCCATCGCATATTGATCCAAGCGGCAGTTGCTACCCGCCACCGCCGCCGCGCCGTTGACGAAAACTTGCGACAGGTAGCTGGCCGAAACAACGGACGGCCGCAGGTTCGGGAGAAAAAACCAAGCATCGGGCGAATTCAAATTGATGACCGAGCCGGCGATCGGATTGTTCGTCCCCGTGACGCGCAACTCGCAACGGTTGCTCATCGTCACCGTCGTTGCCGTGAGCGTGGCGTAAGTCTGCACGCCATTGGTGATGACGAGTTGCGCGGAAGCGGAAAACGCCAGCAACAGCAGGCTGGCACAGAAAAAAACGTTGGATCGGATGGTCATGTGAAGCGGCGAAAATCTATCACAACTTGAGGTCGCAAACCACCGATTTTTTTGTTCGGTTTGTGGCGTCGCAAGCTGATGGGGGAAATAAATTATTTCGCCGGGGCGGCGGCTGGGGCTTGTCCGGCGATTCGCTTTTTGCCAAGCTGCGACATGATTCAAGATACGATTCGCCGCACGCCGCGTCCGCACGACCTCATCGGCATGGCCACGCAGGAATTGCGCGACACTTTTTCCATCGGCAACATTTTTGTGCCGGGCGAAATCACCGGTCACTTCACCGATCTCGACCGCCTCGTCGTCGGTGGCGCGATGCCGACGGCGAAAGCCATTGAACTACCGAATCACAAAGAAACCGGGCGCGCATTTTTTCTCGAACGCCGCGAACTCGGCGCGATCAATGTCGGCTGGGCTGGCAAAGTCATTGCCGATGGCCAAACTTTTTCGCTCCAAAAAATGGACTGTGTTTATCTGCCGCTGGGAACCAAATCGGTTTCTTTCACCAGCGATGATGCGAAAAACCCGGCGAAATTTTATTTTCTCTCCTGTCCCGCGCACGCCACGCATCCCGCGCGCATGATGAAAGCTTCCGAAGCCGCGCCGGTGAATCTTGGCGCGATGGAAACTGCCAATAAGCGCACGATTTACAAGTTCATCCATCAAGGCGGCATCCAAAGCTGCCAGCTCGTGATGGGACTGACGGCGCTGGAGCCGGGCAATGTGTGGAATTCGTTTCCGCCGCACACGCACTGGCGGCGCACGGAAATTTATTTCTACTTCGACCTCGGCGATAAAATTGTGTCGCACTTTTTTGGCGAGCCGCAAGAGACGCGGCATCTGTTTTTGCACAATGAGGAAGTGGCGTTGTCGCCAAACTGGTCTATGCACTTCGGCTGCGCCACGGGCAATTACAAATTTATCTGGGGCATGGCCGGTGAAAACCAGGTGTTCGACGACATGGACGCCGTGAAGCCGGTGGAACTGAAGTAGCCACAGATAAGCACAGATGAAACCCAGATAGGGAAAACATTTTATCCGCAGATGACACAGATTTTCGCAGATTAAATTTTTACCTGCGTGAATCTGCGGATGCCTTTCCTATCTGTGTTTCATCTGTGAAAATCTGTGGCTCAAAAATTTTATGAAATTAAAACTCGCATCAGTTTGTCTCGCTACGCTCGGCTTGCTCGCAAGCTCCTGCGCGACGAATAAAATTGCGCCCAAAAAATTCTCTGACGCCACGCCGCTCGAATGGTCACAGCGGCTGGCGGATTCCGAGATGGCGCGGCGCGGCGATTCACTCGTGTGGAAAACGGACGGCAAGGCGAAGTGGGATTACACGGCGGGATTATTCACGCTCTCGCTGCTCAAGTTGAACGGACAAGTTCCATCGCGCAGCTATGTCAATTTTTCCAAAGCGGCCATCGGTTCATTCATCGAGCCGGGTGGCATCATCCACACCTACAAGCCGGAAGAGTTTCAACTCGATGCGTTGAACCCCGGCAAGACGGCCATCGCGCTGCGGGCCACGACCGGTGAGGAGCGCTATTCCGTCGCCGTGTTGCGGCTGGCCGCGCAACTTTTCAAACAACCCTGCACCGCTGATGGCGGCTTCTGGCACAAGCAGAGATACACCAATCAAATGTGGCTGGATGGAATTTACATGGCCGCGCCGTTCTACGTCGAATTTGGAAAACTGTTTCAATTTACGCCGGCCTTTGACGAGGTCGCGAAACAAATCCGCTTGATAGACAAACACACTTACGACGCGAAGACCGGTTTGAATTATCACGGCTGGGATGCGCTGAAGACGCAGCCGTGGGCAAATCCGCTGACGGGTTGCTCCTCCAATTTCTGGGGTCGCGCGATGGGTTGGTATGCGATGGCGCTGGTGGATGTGCTGGATTATTTTCCGAAGAACCATCCGGCGCGTCCGCAAATTATTTCCACGTTGCAAAAACTTTCCGTGGGAGTTTTGAAATATCAAGACGCAAACACCGGCCTTTGGTGGCAGGTCATGGACGCTGGTGATCGCCAGGGAAATTATCTCGAAGCCACCGCGTCGGCGATGTTTGTCTATTCACTCGCAAAGGGCGTGAATCATGGCTACTTGTCGCGTGATCTGATTCCCGCGATTGAAAAAGCTTACGCCAGCATTATTAAAAACTTGATTGTAGAAGATGGCGACGGCAAATGGTCGCTGACGAAATGCTGTTCCGTCGCCGGTCTCGGTGGCTCACCGAGCAATGGCAAAATGCGCGACGGCAGTTTTGATTATTACATCGGCGAGCCGGTGGTGAACAATGATTTGAAGGGCATCGGACCGTTTATTCTCGCGGGTATTGAAGTGCACCGGCTTCAGCATTAGAACATTTTCAAAAACACTGTGGCCGACGAGCTGGCTTGGGATGACAGGTTGACGCGGCAGTCCAAAACCTCGCGGAATTTTTCAAGCGAGCCGGCAAAAAAACGGCCACAGTTTTATGGAAACCGCTTTTACACTTTTTTACTGGACTGGATCAAGCCTCCACCAGCTTCATCACGGCTTCAACAGCGTCTTCAATCTTCACCGCCTGAAACGCCGCCGTGCGCGGTTTGATTTCCACTTCGCCTTTCGCCAGTGATTTTTCGCCGAGCGCAATGCGGATCGGAAAACCGACGAGATCCGCGTCTTTGAATTTCACACCGGGACGTTCATCGCGGTCGTCGAGAATCACGTCCACACCTTTAGCCGTGAGTTCCGCGTAGAATTTTTCCGCGAGTTGCATCGCTTGGCTGTCCGGCGTGACCGCGAGCGGCGTGATGCACACCTGATACGGCGCGACGTTCAACGGCCAGACGACACCGTCCTTGTCGTTGCCCTGCTCGATGATCGCCTGCAACGTGCGCGTGACGCCGATGCCGTAGCAACCCATCACGCTTGGCTTGCGCGAACCGTCGGCGTCGAGGAACGTGGCGTTCAGCTTCTCACTGTATTTCGTGCCGAGCTTGAAAACGTGGCCGACTTCAATCGCGCGCTTTATTTTCAATGGTTTGCTGCACTTTGCACACGGCTCGCCCGCAGAAACGGTTCGCAAATCAAACCACGCCGTCACTTTGATGTCGCGTTCGATGGAGACATTTTTCAAATGGAAACCGTCTTCGTTCGCGCCGGTGGTCATATCGTTCGCGCCTTGCAAACGTTCGTCGGTGTAAATTTTTACGTCGGCGGGAACATTCACCACCGCGCCGAGCGAACCGGGCTTCGCGCCGAGCAACGGCACAATTTCTTCCGCCGTCGCCGGACGCACGGCGACGGCACCAGTCTTCGCCGCAAATTTTGTTTCGTTCAATTGGTCATCGCCGCGAATCAAAATCAAAACTGGTTTCGTATCCGCGATATAGACCAAAGTTTTGATCTGACGATTCGCCGGAACTTTA
>JANYCI010000134.1 GCA_025360325.1 Limisphaerales bacterium
GCCGCGTGCGGCGTGGCCGACGCGACTTTCGCCTGCGCCGCCTGCAATTCTGCGATGCCGCTCGCCTCGTTCGCGTTGGTCTGCCACTTCCGGTAGCGCGCGATTTGAAAAATCAGGAACGGCAAATCCGGTTGCTCGAAACCCTTGCGCCAGTCTTTGATCAAAGCTGGAAGCAAATCCTTGTAAGTATTCCCAACTCCGACATAGGCGTTATTCTCGCCCTGATACCACGCGACGCCGCGAATCCGCAGCGGCAGCAGCGGCGCGACTTCGCCGTTCCACAAAGTCGTCGCGCCCTTGTATTCGCTAAGGATACCGGGCGGTTGCGGGGGCGCGGGCAATTTATTTGCGATGGCCGCAGCCTTTTCCGCTTCGTATTTTTCCTTGAGCGGGCGGACAGCCTCGAATTTTTTGTCGTAATCCGCCTTGGCCAGCGCCGGATCATTCGAGCGATCCTGCGGCCACGGACCGGCTTTCAAAGTTTCAGCCCGCATCCAGCTTTGGATTGGCGTGCCGCCGAACGCACTGTTGATGATGCCGACCGGCACACCCAATTCGTTTTGCAGCTTCTCGCCAAACCAATACGGAATCGCGGAAAAATTCTTGGCCGTGGCCGGACTGCAAATCTCCCACTTCACCGCCACCTCCGTTTGCGGTGCGAACTGGACATTGTGCGGCACGCGGCCCATGCGTAGCCATTGGTTCGTTGCCGTCGCAATCGCGTTCGTGCCACCGTCCGATTTCGCCAGCGCCCACTCCATGTTCGATTGCCCGCTGCACAGCCACACTTCGCCGATGAGAATGTTGGTGAGCGTGATTTGGTTGTCGCCAGTGACGGTGAGCGTCAACGGCCCGCCGGCGGTAAGCGGCTTGAGCCGCACCAGCCACTTGCCATTGGTCGCCGTGGTGGTGACCTTCTGGCTTTGGATTTCAACGATCACTTTTTCGCCGTCGCGCGCCGTGCCCCAGACCGGCACCTCGGCGTCGCGCTGCAGCACGGCGTTGTCGGCGAAGAGCGGGTTCAATCGGACTTCTGCTACGGCCGCCAACGGCATCAGAAGTCCAGACACGGCAAGTGCTATAGCTGCAGCGAGGCTTAGAGTTTTCATGACCGGTCACTCACTTGGCGGAAGCCACCTTGGGCGTCGCGTCCGCAATCTCAAGACAGATAACCGAGGCAATCTTGTCTGGTGCTTCGGCGGGCAATGAAAGCGTCACGCCAGTTTTGGTTTGCTTGAGCTTCAGCTTCTTGTGGCCCGCGAGCGCTGTGGCATTGTTGACCTTGCTCTGCAACCCGGTCAGTTCAAATTTTCCGTCTGCCGGCCATTTGAAAACCATGAGATAAATTTTCCCCGCTTTCGTCGTCGCGCGCCATTCCCAGCTTGGAATGAATTTAGGCTTGCCGTTCTTGTCCTTCTCGGTCTCGCTGAACGCGCCAGCCTCCGCACCAAACGGCGTCGGGCCGGTGCCGTAAATCGCCTCGCCGTTGACCTTCATCCACGCGCCGACTTCAGCTAGACGATCCAGACTCGGCTGCGGAATTAGTCCTTCGCTCGTCGGGCCGACATTCAGCAGATAATTGCCGCCCTTGCTCGCGATGTCGCTCAAGTTGCGGATAAGCGTCTCGGTAGATTTCCAGCCGTGGTCGTCCTTCTTAAATCCCCACGTGCCGTTCATCGTCATGCAGGTTTCCCAATCGCGACCGGGAAACCCTTGCGGCGGTATGAATTGCTCCGGCGTTTCCGTGTCGCCCGCGAAACCGCCGCCAAGCCGGTTGTTGAGGATGATGTTAGGACGCAGCGCGTGGACGGCGTCGTAAAGTTTTTGCGCGCGGTTGGTGTTCATGTCGCGCGGCGTGTCCCACCAAATCACTGCGGGAAATTCACCGTAGTTCGAGCAAATCTGCTTAACCTGCGGGACGGCGACTTTGTCAATGTAATCATCCATATCGTGCTCCTGCGCGGAATCCCATTTGCCGCCGGCGGCAGACCCGCCGTTGTTCCAGTCCTGTGCCTGCGAATAATAAAAGCCCAGCTTGATGCCGTATTTGTGGCAGGCTTCGGCGAGCGGTTTCAGAACATCTTTGTCGTAAGGCGAAGCGTCGCAGATGTTCCAGTGGCTGGCCTGCGAACAGAACATCGCAAAACCGTCGTGATGTTTGGACGTGATGACAATGTATTTCATGCCGGCATCCTTGGCAGCCTTCACCCAATCGTCGGCATTATATTTGACCGGATTAAATTCCTTGGCGAACGCCTGATAATTCGTCATGGGAATCTTGCCCTTGTTCATGATCCATTCGCCGATGCCGGGCACGGGCTTGCCTTCATAAAATCCAGCGGGCACGGAATAAACGCCCCAATGGATGAACATGCCGAACTTGGCGTCGCGCCACCACGCCATGCGGGCGTCGCGTTGTTCCTTGGTTTCAGTGGCTTCGCCTGCGCGTAAGCCGGTCGGCAGTATTGTCGCGCAAAGCAATGTGAGAATAAGGAGTGTTTTGTTCATGATATTCATTTAATTAAGGTTCGGACGGATTTTTCTCGGCGGAGGTTAAGTCTCGTTTCATGTCGAAAATGGTCAACCCGGCGAGGCTGTGTTTCGGCGGTGGCGTGACTAGGCTGACGACGTAGCCGATGACCACGCAAGCAATCACCGCGCCCGGCGTGTAAAAATACCAGTGCACCGCCGTGAAATATTTCAACCATAGCGTCACACCAATGCTCGCAATTGCGCCGGTGAATGCGCCGATGGCATTCGCCCGATGCGTGTAAGTTCCCAAAATGTAGATGCCGAGAAAACCGCCGCCGAGCAGCGCGAACAGCTCGTTCCACGTTTGGAACAACGAGCGCATGTTCAGCTTCGCCATGTAAAGCGCGGTGATGGTCGCCGCCACACCGCAGACGATGGATGCAATCCGCATAGTCAACAGCCGTTCGCGGTCGGTCGCGTTCTTCTTGATCTTCCGGTAAAAATCTTCAGTGAACAAAATCGAAACCGTGTTCATGCTGCCCGCGAGCGCCGACATCGCCGCCGCAAACAACGACGCGATAATGAGTCCCGCCACGCCTACTGGCAATCGCTGCACGATGTAGAGCGGAATGACCTGGTCATTGGTCATCGCCGGATCGAGTTCACCCGGATGCGCATGAAAATAAGAGAACACCGAGATGCCGGCGAAGTTCACCGCGAACGAAATGAACACGCTGAAGCAGAGAAAAATCAGCGCGAGCTTGCGCACGTCCTTCAGCGGCGTCGCGAATACCCGCTGCACCGTCGGCGCGTCGGCAGCAAACGCGAGTTTGTTAAAAAACGGCGTGAGAATCAAAATCCAGATAATCGGCATCGTGTAATCTAACGACCAGATGCCGAGGTCAAACTTGTGGAATTGCGAGCCTACTTCCACGAAACTTTTCCAGCCGTGCGGCAAACCCGTGATCGCAAGAATCACGATCAGGCTGATGCCGACCACCATCGTCAATCCTTGCACGACTTCCGTAAGCACCACCGCTTTCATGCCGCCTTTCGCGGAATAAATCGTCGTCACCAAGCCCATCACCAGCACACTGGCATAAACATTTATGCCGGTCACGGCTGCGATGGCCAGCGCGGGCAGCAGCAAAACCATGTTCATGCGGCCGAAAGTCTGCAGCGCGATGGCTTGAGCACTCGCAATGTAGCGCAACGAGGGGTGAAAACGCCGTTCCAGATATTCAAACGTCGAGGTGATTTCCAGTTTCCGGATCAGCGGATACAAAACGTAGGCCTCCAAAAAAAACATCGGAATAAGCACCAGAACCGGCAGCGCCCACAAGATGCTCGTGCGGAACGACAGTGCCGGAATCGCCATGAAGCTGATGCTGCTCGCCGCGCTCGCAAACATAGAGATGCCCGCCATCCACCACGGAATCTTCCGGTCGCCCAGCGCGAACGCCTCGCTGCCTTTTTGCTTGCGGGTGAAATAAATACCCGCGAACGCCACCGTCGAAAAATAAACGAACAGCCCCGTGTAGTCCGGCCAGCGCAAACTTTTTACCGTGCGGTGGATGGAAATTTCATAGGCCGCTGACGCGCCGGCTTCCGTGACGCCGAGCAAGGTGATTTTACCATTGCGCACCGCTTTCGCCTGCGCGAGCGCCTCCGGCAATTCACCCTTTCCGACCCAGGTATCCGTGACATTGTGATAAACCTGAATCGCCTTTGTTTCCGCCGCCGCCTGGATTTCAAAAAGATTTCCGGTGAACGGCTGCGTGTATCCGCCGGACAACCCGGCGTGAACCTGGCCGGTCTGAAACACCGCCGGTGCCGCCACCGCCTCCGGCAACGGCGACAATTCGCGCCAGCCCTTGAACGTCGTGCCGTCAATCACATGCCAGCGATACGCCTGAGCGACGGTCGTTGGCGTGTAAACAGTTTTCCCATCGGCTTGCGAAATCTTGAAGCCGCCGAAAACGTGAACATCATTGTAAAAACAAATCACGCCCGGCAGCAGGCGGCCTTCGCCCGGCATCGGCGGCAATTCCTCCCAGTTTGAATTGCCGTTCAGGCTTAAATCCAGCCGGAAAAGTTTTTGCGACGAGGAATCCGCCGCGAGCGCCGTCGTGCCACCCACGACGTAAAGCTGTTTCTGCGCCTGATCCTCAAAAAATCCCACGCCAGCCAGCGCGACTTTTTCAGATAGCGGCGGCAACGCGGTTTGAATTATTTTTCCGTCGCGAAATTCCAGCGCGAAAACCCGGTCGGTGATGCCGTTCGTGCCGAGGCCGCCCACGACGAAAATCTTTGAGACGCTCCCGATTTTTTCCGCAAACGCTCCGCTCACAAAACCGGCGAAAGCGACCGGCTCGGTCAGCGCAAATTTTTTCCAGCCCGCATCAATCTGCACAAAAACCTCCGCGCTCGGCAGGCCGTCTTCGTCGCGTCCGCCGCCGAGAATGAGCGCGCCGCCGCTCTGGCCGGCGAACATTCCCGCGCGTTGCACCGGCAGCGACAATTCGCGCTTGGCGAACGAAAAGGTTTCCGTATTCGTCTGCGCCATTGCGGCGAAGCCGATGAACCAGCCAAGCGCCGCGAGCCGGCACGCCGATTTGATTTGTGATTTCATTCGCTTTGAAGGTTGAAGGTTTGCTCGACGATTTCCGTTTTAACCGGCAACGCTCCGGCGCGACCCCATTGCCACGCCGCCACCGTCACAGCCAGTGGAAATTGGGCGCGCGGCGGAACGGGCGTGAATTCCAATTCGTTCCCGTGAACCACCGCCGGACCGGCGCGCACGAAAAATTTCACCGGCAAACCGGAATCGGATTTGGCCGCGAGCTTGATGGATTTGGTTCCGGCTTTCACGCCGGGGATTTTTTCAAACAAAATTTTCTGTGCCTGTCCGGAATTGTTTTTTTTCAGGGAGATTCCGCACGGCTGAACGGAACTGCGAATTTTTTCGTCGCCATTTTTTCGCGCGGCGATGTAGCACGCCGACGCGCCAAACGAACGGTCAAGGCAGATTTGAAACTTGTCGCCGCCGAACGGTTTCACCGGCCCGCAAAGCCATTCGAGCGCGGGGTCGCCCTCCGTTTTCGCGAGTTTCAAGTTTGCGAAATTTGTGAACTGCTCCGGCAACTGGTCGAGCATCACGCCGCGCAGCGTGAAGGTGATGCCGTCAGCTTCGTATGTTGGTTCCAGATTGGAAATGCCGTTGAAACTGAAGGACAGAATTTTTCCATCCGCATCCGCAAAGCCCGGCAACTGCGTTCCCGCATTCCAATTGATGTCCGCGAACGACTGCGCTGCCTGCGCGCTATCACGGTCAAAAAACCACGGCAACGCGCGTTCGTTTGTGCTCGTTTCGGAAAATTTGCGGGGCAAATTTTTTTCGTGGCCGGGCACCGCCAAATCCGCGAGCCAGCCGGATTCAATCGTAATTTTTTTTAGGTAACCATCATCCGCCAGCCGCGCTTGTGCGACGCAGTCAATGTAGTGCGCCAGAAATTTTGTCAGCTTTTCCGAACAGTCAAAATGCCCGCTGCTGCCGTCAATAAGATAGCTCAACGGCCAGTTCGGATTTTGTTTCCGCTGGTCAAACACGCCGGCAACCGCCTTGCGGACGTTGTTCCAGTTCGTGCGGATGTCCGATTGCGTCTGCGACCATTCCTGCGCCGAGCCGAACGCCACGAGCGCGGGCACAGTCCGATTTTTCGGCGGCAGATGATTGTTCTTCAGCCACACGCCGGCGATGCAACGCTCGGGATGGAACTCCACCAGCGCGTCCACCATCAGCAAATGTCCCGACTCGCCCAGCGGCAGCCACGGCGCGGTCGCGACTTCGGCGTAACCGGATTGTTTTGCGAGGCCACCGAGAAGTTCCTGCAAAAACGCGGTGGAAGTTTTGTAATCGTGCGCGTCATCAATGCCTGTCGTTTTGTCCTTGCGAAAATTCATGAATGACGGCACGCACCAGACGATGCCCAGATCATTTTTCGCACAGACTTCACGAATCGCCGGATGGCCGACCAGCCGGTGCTCCGGCACGTTGGCGCAAAGAATCAGAAGGCCGCGAATTTTTTTGCAGTTTTCGGGAATCCACAAGTAGGCCGATGACTGGTTTTTTGAGCCGTCCGCCCAATTCGTGCAAACGCCAGTTTGCATGAATTGAAAAACCTGGTTCTCCGGCGATTGGGCTAGATCAGCAATCGCAGCGACCGGCGCAGACAGATTGCAACAAAGCAACATCGCAAAATAACTGGTTGCGACCGAAAGCTGGCTGAGCTTGAAATCTTTTTTCAATTTCACAGAATTTTTTTCGGGGTTTTTACGTGGATTTTTTAACAGGCTACCGATGCCAGATGGAATGCAACAGGGTTTCAAATGCGTCGCCCCGTTGTCTTTTTGCGGCGGCCAGCAAACCGTCCGCCACGCACTTTGCGTTCAGCTTCGCGCCAGCCACACCGGTGTGGACATTGTTCCGCAGCGCTGCAAAACAGCGGCTGAAC
Organism: Limisphaerales bacterium; assembly: GCA_025360325.1. Taxonomy (GTDB): domain Bacteria; phylum Verrucomicrobiota; class Verrucomicrobiia; order Limisphaerales; family UBA11358; genus UBA11358. The sequence goes on from JANYCI010000134.1 coordinate 6,987, forward strand.
TGTTTCGTGTCCCAGTTTTTCGTAACAGTCGGCAATCAAACGGAACGCATCTATGAAAACCACACCGCGCTCGTTCGAAATCATTGCCGACCACTCGCCGTAATTGCTTTGCGGGCGAATCAATCTTCCGTTGCGCCAGAGATTTTTTGCGGTGGGCGAGAGCAGAACTGGCGTTGCGGCGCGCGCGGGTTTTGAGGGTTGACTCATGGTAATTGGGTTTTGCTCTGCCAGTGGATTCTTCAACTACAATAGCCGACACTGGATTTCTGCACAGGGTTCATTATTGCAATTACATTGCCTGTAAAAAAAGAGGGCGTCTTTCGACGCCCTCTCAAATCACCGCCCCGAATCCTCACGGATAAGTCAACTGGTAAAAGACCGTGCCGTTGGCCGGATCCGGTGTGTTGGTGAACGGACTGGTGGCACTGGCCTGGCGCACCCAGTTCGTATTTAGACCGGTGTGGATGTTGTTGGTCTGTGATTCAAGCACCCAGCCCTGACCGTTGGGCCAGTTCAATATCAATTGATTGCCAGACATGGTGTAGGTAATGCTGGCCGGAGCGGGCGCGGAGGAAGACACCACCATGATGCTGTTGCTGCGGGTGTAGGTGTTGACGCCCAGGGTGCTGCCAACTGTCAGGCTGACCGTATTGGTGCCGGGCGAGCTGTAAGTGTGCTGCACGGTCGCCGCCGTCGAAGTGGACGTGCCGCCATCGCCAAAGTTCCAAAGGTTGGTCAGACCGCTGCCGTTGGAAAGGTTGGTGAACGTGACCGTGAGTGAATTCGTGCCAAGATTTTGGTCGTAAGTGAAATAGGCCTGCGGGGTGTCAGTCTGGTATTGGTCGAGGACGACATTGGTGCTGGTGACGGTGACGCGGAAGCTGCGGTTCGGGTAACCGGTCACGGGCAGTCGGCTGCCACTGGCAACATTCAAAAAGGCACCGGTG
>JANYCI010000144.1 GCA_025360325.1 Limisphaerales bacterium
TGAGGTTAAAAACTATGATGGCGATTCAAGTCATCACGACTGCGCTGCATGAATTTGGATTCGGGTTTGCATACTAAATGTGCTGGTATTTTTTCAAACTAACACATCGCTTTTTTTCTACCATCACGCAAACGCGGGACATTATTCCGCATCATACCGATAATTAAATCGGCCCGATGGCGCGACATCGCCGCTTTGATAAAAATCCATCACCTCGCCGGGCGCTTGCAAATTGTCCGCCCACTTGAAATCAATCGCGGTCTTCGTCTTGCCGGTTTTCAGCCCGAGTGCGGCGCGCGGAATGGCCAACTGCAATTCATTCCCGACCAGGTTCATCTCCACGGGCGCGACCTTTTTCCAATTCCAGCCGCCGGTATTTTTCTCCAGCCAGAATTTCCCGTCCGCAGCGCGCGTGCGGTTGACGATGAAATCATAACCTTCCCAGCCGGTGTGCGGATTTTGGTCGGCGTCAATCAGCAGCCACATCCAGTTGGTGTCCGTCGTTGGTGTCAGCGGCGCAACCGTGTGCGCATAGAAATAAATTTTGTCCGCGTCGCGCGCGACTTTGAACAACTCCAGATCATTGCGCCCAGTGAAATTCGTATAATGCAATCCGCCCGCGCCGTCAAAATTGCGCGGCGCGGTTTCCCCGACGTGACTGGAAAATTCCGGCTGCACGTCGCGCCACTGGTCAAAGCCGGCCGAAACGGAAATCGCTTTCGCCACCGAACTCTTCGGCAACGCCGGCACGCCCTTATAGCGACGAACATTGGCGATGAGTTGCCAGTAGTAATTGTCGCCGTGGCCACCGCGCATCGGTTCAATGTCGCGGCTGAATTCCTCGTCGTATTGATCCACGAACGTCAGCGGATTTTCCGGGCGAATCCAGCGGCCCGCGATCCACTCGTTCCAGCCCGTCACCATGACAAACGGTGGATCCAATTCAAATGCGCGTTTCCACTGTTCTTGAAAATTGTCGCCGTAGTTTACCGAGCCGGATGCGATGTGCTGCTGGCCGCTGTGAAAACTACGACCGCGAGCCAGACCGGAATTCATATTTGCCACGGAGCCATGCTTCGCGCTCAAATTTTGCGCGACGGAGACATTCACCTGTTCCGCTTTTTGCGGATCGTCCGTGAAGCCATACGGCTGCGGATACGTCGCCTCCCAATGCCAGGCGTTTTTGGTGTTGACCAGCGTGAACGGCCAGTGCGCGGCGCGCAGCGTGAAGAATTTTTTTAATTCCGGGCCGGCCTCCTTTGGGTCGCAAATCAGCAGCGGCTTGCCCTGCCAGTGAAACCAGAGTTCGGAATAGCGATTTTTTTTGTAAAGCTCGTGGTAAATTTTCACCGCCGTTGCCCCGGCTTTGGTGTTCACCATGAAGGCGATTTGCGGCGTGCGCCCGCCGGCCCGCCGCACAGCCATGAACACTTCGCACAAGTTGGTGTAGACTTCGGGATACGAGTGCGCGTTGGTGGTGTCAAAAATCAAAACGTCCACGCCCGCATCGGCCAGCATTTGCGCGTGGCGGCGTAAGACCCAGCGATCATCACCGCGATAATAACCGAACAGCGGCTCGCCCCAATAATGCGCCACGCCGTTGCCGCCCCATAATGGACTGGCCGGATTCGTCCCCGCGCCGGAATCACGCGCCAGGATTTTGGCCACGTCATACGGCCCGCCCAGTTGCGGACTGCGCGGCGTGCCGATGTGGTTGATGAAATAAAAAATGCCGACGAAACGGTTCGTCTTCGGCAGCCCGACTTCATCAACCAGCGGCAGCGAACGACCAAGCGCGTCCGTCGCCGGCCACGGCACCCCGGGACATTCTTGGCCGTCGGCGATGGCAATACTGAATACGATCGTTAAACAGTGGATGACGTATTTCATTTTATTAAGGAAAACTTTCAAACCGTAAGTCGGTTGCCGACGGAAGATTTTTTCCATTTGAGCCGAGTTGCAAATCATTTCTAGTTTCTCGCGACCACGAACAGTCAGTCGAGATTTTGGTCTGTTTGACATGATTCATGGTTATCGGCAGTTTTTGCCGGTCGCAAACAAATAGTGCCAATGTCCGCATCACGCAAACGCGGGCTGGCCAGCAAGCGTTTTGATCCAGCGACCGCAAATACGAATCTGCGACCTTATAAAACGCAGACTTGCCGCAGATGAGCAGCCAGAAACTGTGGAACTGTTGTGACATTGGGCCGTTATTGCCCCGCCGTTATGCCCCGCGTTTGCGTGATGGCTTCATTCTCCGGCGATCTGCTTTAATCGACTTCAAACATGAAGCGAAATATAAAAAGCCGTGAGTTTCGGCTCAGGCTGATCAATAGAGTCAAATTAAAGTCGGTAGAATAATTTTGTGGCGACCAAAAAATTGTCCAAACCTTCGACGCGACCAACTCAAGAATTTTCAACAATCGTCGATTCGGGCGTATGTTTGAAAATGCGTGTCGGCATTTCGCTGGCATCTGCTCTCTTCCTGTTGGTCATGCCGGTAATGGGTCATGCCAGTTCCGTGACCAACATCTCAGCCATGGCGCTCTCCGGCGAGCCGGATTTTTTCCAGTCGCTGGATCTTGCGCGGCCGGATTTGGCGGAGGTGCGCGCCGCAGTGAACACGCGGGACTGGCCGCAGGCCAAGGTGGCTTGGGCGCGGCATCTGGCGGATCGCACGACGCCGCAATGGATTTGGTCGCGCCGGGATCGTCCGGCCATCGTGCGGCTGTATGACGAAAATTTTGGCGGCCTGGCGCGTTATACCAATGCCGCCGACCGGGTGCTGGCGCGGGATTTCAATCTGCTCGGCGTGCGCCAACAACTTGCGCACAAAGTGCAGTGGTTGCAGGGACCGGTTGAATGGACGCATGTGTTGAGCCGCTTCGGTTACTGGCAAGATTACGGACGGGCTTATTGGGGAACGGAAAAATCCATTTATGCCCGGGATTTTGTGGACTTGCTCGAAGATTGGATTCAGTCAAATCCGGTGCCGGCGCAGGTTTCCAACGAACGCGGCGAACACGGTTCCGTTTGGCGGACGCTGGAGGCGGGGATTCGTGGTCAATCTTGGTTTGACGCCATGGAATTTTTCATGGACGCACCGGAGTTTGACCCCCAGGCGAAATATTTGATGAGCAAGTCGCTGGTTGAGCACGCCCGGTATTTGTCGGCCTGGGACACGCGTTTTCGCGGCGGCAACTGGCAGGTGTGCGAGGCCGCCGGTCTGGCCACCGTCGGCATCATGCTGCCGGAATTCAAGGAAGCCGCCGGCTGGCGTCAACGCGGTTTGAACCTGCTGGTCGAGCACATGCAGCACGATGTTGAAGCCGACGGTATGCACTGGGAATTGACGCCCGGCTACCACACCTGGGTGATGAATGAGTTTCTGCACGTCTCGCTCCTGTGCCAAAAAAACCACCTTGAAATTCCCGGCCTCATGTCCCGGCACGAGAAAATGTATGAGGTGTTGGAAAAACTCGCGCGGCCCGACCGCACTTATCCGCCAGTCGGCGACGCCGGCACCGGCACGGCCAGCGTGGCTGAAACAATGGGCGTTGGGGCGTTGTTGTATCACCGTCCGGATTTTCGTTATCTCGCCGCCGACCGTTGTGCGGAGGACTGGGTCTGGCTGTTTGGCCCCGAAGTTTGCCAGCGTTACGCGGCATTGGATTCCCGGGTTCCTGATTTCACCTCGGTGCTGCTGACTAATTCTCAATACACGGTGATGCGCACCGGCTGGAATCCGCCGGACAAATATTTATTGTTTGATTGCGCACCCTGGCGGGGCGGCCACAGTCATCAGGATCGTTTGCAGGTGACGGTTTTTGCCGGGCGAGATTTGCTGGTGGATGCGGGCATGTGCAGTTACGACGAACCCGTTTCACGCGAGCTGCGCGTGAGCGCCGCGCACAACGTCGTGATGATTGACGGTCAGGAACAGTTGCAAGCCGATCCAAAATTGATCGCGTGGCACTCGGATACGGCGGTGGATTTTGCCGGCGGCGAAGTCACTGCCGGCGGCTTGACGCACCGGCGCAGCGTGTTGTTTGTAAAACCAGATTATTGGGTCGTGCTAGACAACGTCGAGGGGCAAGGCAGCCATGAAGTTAAACGTCTTTTTCACTTTCCGCTCGGACCGGCGAAAGTTGTGGGCAACGCGGCGCAGACAGATTTTCCCAAGGGCACAAATCTGCGTGTGCAATCAGTGGACGGTTCGCAATTGGAAATGCAAGCCGGACAGATCGCCACCAGTTTGGCGACGGTTGAAAAAGCTCCGGTAGCCGTTTTTACCAACACCGGCAAATTGCCGCTGACACTCTGCACGCTGCTCTTGCCGTTCAGGGATGCGAAGGACTTGCCCATCGTGAATTCTTTGGGCACGGATGACGCTGGCCAGAAAAAATTCGAGATATGTTTCCCCAACGGCCAGCATGACGAGATTGTCATTGCTGGCGCGACCGCGGATTTGTCGGTGGCGAATCAGAAGGCCAAAGCGCGGGTTTTGTGCGTGCGACGAGGCCCGCAGGCGAATGGCCTGATTACGATTCCGTAACCGCAAACCGGGTGCTGCTTTACTCCGGCATCCACTGCGGCGCCCGGTCGCCCTCCGGAAATCTCAAGATTCCTCGCTGGCTGCCGCTGAGTTTGACCAGCCCGTCGCGCTCGCCTTTTTTGAGCGAGACCGTCATTCCCGGCGGACACAGCACGCTGATAAATTCGGCGGATTTTCCGGTTTGCCGTGCCACCAGCAAGATGAGAACAAATTGGCCGAGTTGGAAAACCAGTCGCGAATGAACTTGCCCCACCAAGGGCAATTAACCACGCGGTCAATAAACCGGACGAAGAACAGAATTGGCGACTCCTTACTGAAGAAAAAGCGTTGCAAGAAGCGCCTACGCCCAACGCGGTGTTGACGGAAGTTCGGCCGAGTAAAAATCCGATCAACACCTGCAATTGCGGAACGTGAAAAGCCGGGCTAACGCGGCCGCCCATCAAAACAAAGATTAAACGCAACCCGGCATTCACTGATTCGATTGTAATAATTGAAACGCGGATCGAATTTCGGCGCTTGTGCCGAAAGTCATGTAGAGGTCATACTCAAAAACTTTTCCCGGAGTGATCGCAAACTCGATTAGCGGCGCGAAATACGAGCACGAGCCGTGCTTCAATTCGCCATCACCGAAACGATAGCAGGTCAGATGATCGGACACAGGCACATACGCTCCCACGCCAAAGTCGGTCGCGTCCACATAGGCAGCCCAATGCTCGGTCATGCGGCGGCTTTCGTTAGGCCAGCCCGGTTGGCTTCGGCTGGCCGGCGCATTCGTCCACGGGTTCTTGCCATCGTAAAGCACCAAGGTGGCGAGATCTGGTTGAGCGAAAAACGCCGGCACCTCGTGGCCGGTTTTGGGATGCAAACGTTCGCCGCGGTAGGTCATTTTGAAACACACATGGGCGACTTTGCCCGTGAGTGAAATCCATTCTTCCATCAGCACCGCCGGCAAATCTTCGCCGCCAGCCCAATGTTTCGGCAGCGTCTTGGCGTAGAGTGAATTGGTTTCGACGCGCAGCTCCAAAACTTTCGCGCCGTGACCGTGCCAGTCGCCGCCCTGCACCGGATTCCAGCGCCACGGTTTTTTATTCCACAACGAACCATCGGCCTCGCCGTAATAGGATTGCTGCACCAGCCGGCCCGTGTCCCAATCGTTGATCAAATTCCGCGTTGAGCCGCTCTGCGAAAACCAGCCGATGCCGGCGCCGCAGTTTTTTTTGACGCCGAGCCGAACCTGGCCGTTGTCCAAGAAAACCCAATCGTTCGTCTGCGCCGGGGCGGCAAAAATTGTTGCCAGCCAAAAACAAAGCGGAAGTAATACTGGCACAAATAATTTTTCCCAGCGCGGAAAGTTCACATGTTTCATAATGGCTGCCGGATCAAATTATTCAACGTTTTTGCCGCGCGCGGGTCGCGAATTACGGCAGCCGTCAGGTTGAGTTCGCAAACCAAAAGTTCGCCCCACGGACGGCGCACGGCGAAAACTGGATATTCAATTTTTGACTGATAGACTTTTTTCAAGTCGCCGCTCCAATAAAAATGCGACGGCAAGTAACGGCCCAACGGGATGACGCTCGGATTTTGCAAATTCAACCGATGGCTGAAAGAGCAAGCAAAAGCCGGCTTATTTTCGCCGCAGGCCCACCATTTCCAATCCATCGCGTCCAAGCCTTCAAACAGTGGACGTTGATCTGACCAGCCAAGCATCTCGACAAATTCACCAATGATCTTTCGGCTGTCCTTGCCCGCACCGCTGTCATACATGAAATCATCAACCGAATTCTCTGCGCCAGCCGATGCCTTGGGGGTTTCCGATTTTTCCAGAACATCGAGGCAAAAACGATTCGCTTTTTCGCCCTGCTCCAGGATCACGATTCGCCCACCCGGTTTAAGCGCAGACACCGCAAACTTTTCCGTGACGGAAACGGCCTTGGGCCCGAGCAAAACCACGTCGGCCTTTTGCGCTCCGGCTGCCGCATTCTCCAAATCCAGCAACTGCAAACCCAGCTGGCTGAGTTGAGCCAGCAGGGCTTTGTCACAGCCAGTTGTGGCAACCGTCGCGGGCGATTTACCCGCTGCCCACTCGCGGCTGGCGATGCGGATCGGATATGAATTTTCCGCCACGATCTTGTCACCTTCCTTCAAGCGCAGGCGAACGTGCGCGGAACCCAACGCGCCATTCTCCAAATGTGGAATTTTCAATTCCAACGGCCAATCGCGCACAGCGAAATAGTTCACATCCCCGAGGGCGATTTTCTTTTGCAACAGCGAAGTTCCTGCCGGACTAACAATTTCTACTTCGGTCGAAAGGTTTTTCAAATCGCGGAACTCGGCATCGTCATTCACGACATAAAGACGGGTATGCAGCAAATCACCGCTGAAGAAAACAGTTTGTTCCGTGCCCCACGCGACCAGCACCGGTGCGAAGCCAAGCCGCACCGCGTCATATACTGGAAAAGGCTTCCATTGCGCGGGCGGGCGAGTCAGCACATCCTGCACCCAGGTCGTGTTCGCAAAAAGCAACGCGCCGGCTGTCGGCTGCTCGCGCCGTTGATAGCGGAGTTTTTCGCTCTTGAGTTTGGCCTCGGCACGGATGTGTTCGGAAAAATATTCGGTGTTCGTTCCCATCACGCCGAGTTCTCCGACCCACGAATGCGCCGAATAGCGGCCGATATAAGCGGGATGGACGCCGCCCGTGTCCGTGTCCTGATAAGGCACGGCGCATTCCGTGTTCAAAAATGCGTGGCCGGGTGTGCCGGCAATTCCCCGACGCGGCGAATTGTAATTGTTGACGAACGACGATGGCTCATACCAACCCCAGTAAGAATGCACATCCTCGATCTCGGCATTGTGTTCCTCATCCAGATCGCCCGAGGTCTGGCAAATGGGCCGGGTGGGATCAACGGCGCGCACCGCCTCAATGATGTCGCGAAAAATTGCAATTTTTTCGCGGTTATTCGCATCGCCTTGCAACCCTTCATTGGCGATGGACCAAAAAAGAATTGAGGGATGATTGCGATAGCGGCGGACGGTCTCGATTTGTTCCTGTTTCCATTGCACGAGCAAAGCCTTGTCCGGCGGCGGCGACTTGCTCATCAACGCCCACGGGCGCACACCTTCCGACACCACGCCGACGCCTGCACGGTCGGCGGCGGAATACCAAAGATCATTCCATGGGTTGCAACCTGTGCGTGTGACCACCTCATTGCCATCGTGCATCAACTTCATAAAACCATTTGCAGTCGCGGGGTCGGTTGGCTTGTAGCCATAAACCGGCTGGCCTGCGCCGCGAAACCAATAGGGCTTTCCGTTCAAGAAAATTTGCGAGCCTTTGACCGCCACCGTGCGATAGCCAATATCCTCAGCCCAGCGATCCAATAATTGTCCATTCGCAGTCTCGCGCCATTCCAAAGTCAGCTCGTAAAGATTCGGATGGTCCGGCGTCCACAGTTTCGGTTTCAAATCACGGGCCTGAATAATTTCTGAGCGCACGCCACCGGCGGGAATTGAGTTGGTGATGAATGAATCCGATTCCGTAAAAATCTCGCCGGTAATTCTGTCCGTCACGCGGCAATGCACGACGCCGGTCGCAGCCTGCGAATTAGAATTGACCAAAGAAAATTCAATTCGATGTCCATCCAATGACGGCTGGAAAAACACATCGTCAATCCTCACACCCGACCTCGACATTTTCAAAGTGACCGGCTGCCAGATGCCGAGAAAATTTGCAGCCACCGAACGACCGAATCCACCGAACATGCCATGATTCAGCGACGACAACATTCCGCGCGTGATCGGCACCGTGACCGCAACGCCCAATACCGTGTCGGCATCCTTGATTTTCGCACCGCGCTCGGCATAGACCAGCAGGTTGTTTGTGGCCCCACGCAGCAAAAACGGCGTGAGGCGGCAACTTAGCGGGCCGAACATTCCCGTGTGTTGCCCGACCAGATGGCCGTTGCAATAAACCCGCGACAGCATCGCCACGCCCTCAAAATTTACGACCACCTCCGGCACAGGCGAGTTTCCCGCCGGAAGCACCAACTGCCGCAGATACCATCCCGCCTGCGTTTTCTCGGCGTTGAATGGCAGCGCCGCGAGCCGCGCCTTGTCTGCCTCCACAAACTTTTTGGAAATATCCAGCCACCAAGAATAAGAATTCAAAAACTGCGGAACAGCTAGCGGAAACCAATTCGCGCCTGCTGCCTGATTTGTTTGCAAGGTCATGGCGGTGACGTCCAATTCGTGACCATTGGCATTGGCTTTTTCGCCAGTGATGGGTTGAAAAAGCCAGATGCCGTCGAGCGATTGCGGCGGTATCGGGCCAGGCTCGGGCAAAATGACTGGCAACGAACCCGCGTCGCCAGCGGCGTTGAGGCGCAAGCCCATGATCGCCGACAGAATAACGAGACAGTTTAGCCTGGTGATATATTTAAGCATAAGTCAAAAAATTGGATCAAAATTACGGCGTCTCAATCCGCAAAAATTTGCGGGCGACGCCACGTTGGCGGTGTAGGCGAACGAAACATTGTCCACCATAAACGCCGAGCCGGTATAAACCTCGTAATTGATTGCGCGCAGGTCGGAAGCAAAACCCAAGACCAGGCAAAGGCTTGCCAAGCGCCAATGAAATACAAAAAACTTCATACAAGTGGTGCCTGAAGGTATTTTAATTTCTGCGTTTTCCCCATCACGCGTTTGCGGGACTGGAAACGACATGACAATATCGCTATTTTGTTTCGGTAATCATCCGTGTTGTTTCCCAATCGCAATCATGTTGTGGAATGGGTGGACGCCTGCGCCGGCGGCCCGCCAACGTTTTCCAATTTTGAAATCGGCCGGCACCTCACCGAAATTGCCCTCTCTGGCTTACTCCCGCTTAAACTTCAAAAGCCGATCAACTGGGACGGGGCGAAAATGTTTGCCGCCAATGCGCCCGAGGCAAAATCATTAATCGAACCTACTTACCGGCACGGCTGGGAAATCTGAACCGACTCTATGAATAAAATGTTGACCGGCGCGCGGATTGCGCCCAATTCAGTCCCGCGAATGCGTGGCTATCGCTCGCAGGATTTGTATGTTTCAATGGAATTGAAAGTTAATTTTTATTAATATGCAAACCATCGTGAGAGAAAAGCTTTCTGCGGTTAAATCCGTGCGCCCGCCCATCAACGTGTGGTTGATCGAGGACAACCATACCTTTCGCAACACCGTGGCCCGCGCGCTCGGCCGGGTGGAGAACATCGAATGTTCGCAGCATTTCGCCAACGCCGAAGATGCGCTCGACGCCATGCTCGGCGGCGCGGTGCCAGATGTGGCGCTGGTGGATGTGGAACTGCCCGGGCAAAACGGCATTGAAGCTGTCCGCAAAATTAAATCCATTTCCCCCGCCACGCGCGTCGTGATGCTTACGGTATTTGACGACCAGGAAAAAGTGTTCAAGGCCATCTGCGCCGGGGCTTCAGGTTACCTGCTTAAAACGTCGCCAGTTGAACGCATTGCGGAATCCATCCACGAGGCTTTGGCCGGGGGCGCGCCGATGACACCGCGCGTGGCGGGTGCGGTGCTGAAAATGTTTTCGCAACTGGTGCAGCCCAAGCAGGACTACGGGCTAACGGTGCGCGAACAGAAAATTGTGGAACTCATGAGCAATGGGTTGATCAAGAAGGAAATTGCCGACCAGCTAGGATTGAGCTATCACACGGTGGACACGCATCTGCGGAATATCTATACCAAATTGCACGTTCACAGCCGCACCGGCGCGGTGGCCAAGGCCGTGAAAGAGCGGTTGTTTTAAGCTGGCAACACTACGATCACGATTACAAGTTTTTAGCCGATCCGATGGACGCCTTTAACACCGAGTCCATTGCCGTCTGGAGCAGAGTGTCCCTGACTTGGTAGCGGGCTGGAAAGGCAAGGCGGGTTTAATTCGACATCGGCGCGACGATTGCCTCTTTGGTGTCAAATACCACCCCGACCATGTGGGACGGCTGCTCGGACAAATCGGCTGGAGTTGCCAGCGCCCCACCACGCGTGCCATCCAGCGCGATGAAAAAGCCATCTGGCGCTGGAAACAGGAAACCTGGCCGCGCCTAAAAAAAGCCCTGAAAGAAGACCGCATCATTGTCTTCATTGATGAAAGCGGCCTGAGCCAGAAACCGCACCGGGGAAAGACGAGGAACGAGGCGGCAAAAAGTTGCTGGACGTGCCGGGCTATCGCTTTGAAGCGTTGGTGATCAGCCTGCCATCCAGCAGGCATCCGCCTTTGGCCGTTTGGCGTTACTACAATGGCCGGGCCGACTGCGAAAACGTCATCAAGGAACTTCAGGCCGGCTTTGCCCTGCCGACGTTGTGTCTGGAAAGTTTTTGGGCGAGCGAGGCGGCGTTGAGCCTGGCCAGTCTGACCTACAACCTGATCGTGCTGTTCGAGCGGCATCTGGGCTGGCAACAGAAAGTGACCCTGCGGAACTTGCGGTTCTGGCTGTTCGTGACGGCGGGCGTGGTGAGCCATCCGGCGGGCAAGACCGCCATCATACTGGCCGTCCCGGAACGGGAACGCCATTGGTGGCGACGTTTATGGGAGAAGATTTTGAGCCCGATACCCAACTGCCATGCAGTAGAAAACCTCCCACTGATCACACCATGAAATCACCTCAAAAATTGGTTTCTACTACTTGGTTTCGGCTAATAGCTGATCCGTCGCCAGACAAAAATCAGGCACCCAGCCAGATTGAAGCCACGAGCCATGACGAACCAGCGATGGTTGCCCCCGAAGCAGACCGAAACAAAATCAATTCAGCGGCCTCGCAAGACTGCGATTCGCGTATGAAAGAAATACCCATGCTTTTCTACCACGTCTGCCTGCCCGGCTCGGCGCGACCCAGACTTCGCAAAATTTATTTCGGCAAGGCGTTGCGAAGCTTGCGATTTTCCAAAATGGAAATCTCCTCCATGTTGTGGTGGGCCAAGACCACGCCGCGAACGTGTTCGCAGTTCGGTGGAATCCACAGCCATGCCCGCGCCGTGCCGTTTGCAGGCTTCTCGCCTTGACCTCAACCGATCATTGCATTTTCCAGGCGAATAATTTTTCGGCAATCACTGCTATTTCAAAATACACGAGGATCCAAAATAAAAATCATTTCGCTTCGTTTTTTTGCGTTTTCAAAAACTTTGTTTCACCAGTATCGACATCGAGCATCCATGGTTGCGGCGGCGGCAGATGAATTTTCCCGTCGCCGATCTCCAGCGGCATCCAGAGATAACGCGAATCCCATTGCGCGCGCGGTTTCCAGATGTCGGCCATAAAAATAACTGAGGTGGTTTTTGCGCCGCTCACCTTGAGCAGCATCGTGGACTGCGCGCCGAAAGTGTTCGTGGATTCCGGCGCGATGTCTTTAAATTCCGACCACGGGCCGGCGAGCGATTTGGCCGTCGCGAATTTGTTCGGGTTTGGATCCCAACCGGTGAGTTGCGAGCCGATGAAATAATACAAACCATTATAATGGACGATTGCTCCGCCTTCCAGATGCTGCGGCACGAGACATATATCGCGCTCAATGTCCAAATAATCTTCCGATAACTTAAAGATGCGAAAACCGTTCGGGCGATCTTCGGATATCAAATAGGCCGTGCCATCGTCATCAATGAACTGGCCAAGATCGCGGCTCTCGTGGCCGAGCGGCCGGAAACTTTTTTGGAATTGATAATTGCCATCCACCGTGTCGCACGTCGCCACGCCCACGCGTGCCAGTTTGTAACCTCCTTGTTCGCCGGGTAGCGCGCCGTCGAGGTGAAAATACATGACAAACTTTTTTGTCTTCGCATTGTAAAAAACTTTGGGCCGTTCCAGCGCCCAGTCGCGCTGCAAGTTTTCAACGTTGGTCAGCGTGAGCACTTGATTGCGAAATTGCCAGCGCGCCAAATCAAGTGAAGAATAGCAACTGACGAAACGTTTTTCAGGGTTGTTGTCGTGCGAGCGGTCCTCGCCAAACCAGTAATAGGTATTACCCAGCTTGATGACGCCTCCGCCGTGCGCTTGGATGTGCAGGCCACGGTTGTCAGGCCAGAGTTCGCCGGGACGAATTTTCTGCGGTTCGGCGAATGCATTCACAGCGGCCAGTAAAAAAATCAAAGGAAGAATTTTCATGGATAAATCAACCGGAAGAACACGCTACCATTTCGTTAATCCCACCAGTATAAAAATCTGATGAGTTTCCGTCGAATCGGAAACAGTTGTTCAATATTAGTGCAGGCAAGAAAAACCTCCGAGAATGGCGCACCCTTTGCGCCTAATTCGAGCCATTTAGGCAGCGCGACCTTGAGCAGTTTGCTGCATAACTGATCACTGGTCAGCCACATGGCTTTGAATACCGGCAAAAACTCAAGGTCCGATTTGCACACGGTAAAATTTAGCGGCGCAATTGCTCGTGTTGGAATCATTAAAATTAAATGGTGGTGTGGCTGAAAAGTTAGTCTGCAATGTCAGCCAGTTCACGGGCGGATTGAGATTAGTTGCTGATTGCAGCATGTAGTCAAGCCCGCTATTGCCATTGACCGAAACCGAAAAAACGCCGTTGACCATTGTTGGTGCCGACAAGACAAGTGTGGTCGGCTGTAAAACATAAACTGAGAACTGCTGCGTGCCATTCAAAGGCGGTGTGCCGCTTGCGGTTACGGACAACATTATGTTGTTGGTGGAAGGCGACTGCGCCATGGTTGGCCGCCAGTTTAAAATTCCACTTGCTGAATCCAGTGTCATGCCCGTCGGCGCTGAGAGCAAACTCCAGGTCAGCGTTCCTGGCGGGGTGCCGGGATTTACAATGTTATTGGTCAGTTGCAGTATCTGGCCGGCGACAAGCGTCTGGTTACTGATCGCGGCAATGACCGGCGACTGCACGACAGTGAGGTTATCAAACACGGTGACATTCGTCAGCGTGTTGTTGCGCGCGGTCACGGCCAGACCCCAGAGTGCCGTGGCATTAAAACCGGAAATGTTTGTCGTGCCCACCGGCGTCCAAGTCGTGCCGTTCGGCGATACATAGCTGGTGAAGTTGGTGCCGCTGCGGACGACGCGCACCCAATACGGCGCGGTGACGACCGGCCCCGGGACCGAAGTGGTCAGCGCCAGCGGCGCGGTGCGTTGCTGGAATGCCACGCCGTTGCTGGCCGAAAGCGCCAGGAATACATTGCGCGATCCAGAGTCTAGCGATTCGCGGATCATCACGCCCGCTTTGGCCCACGGGTCGGTCGGCGCCAAACTAGCAACATGCGCGGTAGTCCCCTAATTTGAAATTGGGTTTCTGATTTGACTTGGCTGGGTTGTTGAGATTTGGTTTACAAATTAAAAATTATTGCGCATGATTTTTGGAAATTCAAATGGCAGCCAAAGGGAAACCAAAAATCGGTTGGGCGCACATGCTTCGGGACGTAATAATCGAATCCATGCGCAAGGGGCAACTTCCTTTGTTGGCATTTGCTGGCATTGCTGCACTGATTTTATACAAAACCCCACCGGACTATTACCCATCACTTTGGCAAAAGGTTTTTGAGTTGAAGGGTTCTATAATGAGTGGTAGCATCGCATTGAATATCATTCTGACTTTGGGTTGGTATTTTCACGCAAAGGGCATGAGACGGAAGTTTAGAGATGAAACCGCCCGGCTGATTGTCGAGCGGAACGACCTTCAGAAAAGCGTTGGTGTGCCGATAAAATCTAGTAAGAAATCGAAATAGTTATGTTGGTTTATTTGTTTTTGGTGGCTGGGCTTTATTCCCTTTTGCACTTTATTTGGGAGGGAATCATCGCGCCCTCAATGCGCCAAAGTATTCGCATTGACCTTTTTGCTCTAAGAGATGAGTTGCGACGCTTGAAAATTAGCGAGCCGGATATGCCGATGGAGGCGTTTAATGCCGTTCAAGATGGGCTTAATTCGACCATTTGCCATCTGAACGGAATTGATGTCCCGTTCCTGGTTTATTGCGACAAAATGGTTGACCGTGATCCAAAGTTGAAAGAATGCGTTGAAAAACGTCAGGAATTGGTTCGGTCAGCAAATTCTCCAGCATTAGTTAAAATTGCCGGCCAAATTCGTCTTAAAGTTGAAGCCGCCGCAAGGACTAACAGTGGCGGGCTTTATCTTTATTTGGTCCCGATTGTGCTTGGTTATCTATGCCTGAAGTGGACCTGCTCGCCGATTTTCACGATGCTTTATATTCCAAGCTGGCAACTTGAAAAGATAATGCCCGAAAGCGACATGGAGCTATCTCCCGCTTGATTTTATTTGGTTTTTGGCGTCGCTATAAATGGCCATTTTCACTGCTGTCTGCGCTGAATCCAGACGAGCGGAAGCCAATAGACGCCGCCGTAAAGTTGTCTGGCTTAACGCAGTCCGATTGGGCGAGAAAATCCTTGAATTATGTCGCCACCAATGGTATTCGTATTGCATAAATTGTGGACGTGACGGGGTTCGGACCCGTGTTTCCGAGGTGTAAAGCAACGGCGGTTTAACCGATTAACCTACACGCCCAAATTTAAGAGTGCCTAGTGATCTGTGAAGCCGGGTTGGAATCGGCTCGCTGTGTTAATTCTTGGTTTTGGATGCCAAGTTGGATAACAGCAGCTTCGACCAGCTAGGTCTTAAAGCCCCGGCGTGTTCTACCACGACCGGGGCAAATCTTTATGCCTTTGCATAGGTTGCTCCGTTTCTGCCCTCTCGCGGGGAAATTTCTTTGATTTTTTTATCTTCACGCAACTTGCGAAGGACAACCGAAAAAACGAAACTTTCTTTTTATCGTTTGGAATCAATGAATCAGGATTCTGATGATTTGAAAATTCAAATTAGGGGACTACCACATGCGCCGTCAGCGTGCCGTCGCCGATGCGTGTCTGGTAATAGATCCGGAACGCGTCGCCGTTGTTCCAAATATCCAGCCCGCTGCCGGACACGTTGAACGTGCCGCCATTGGTCGCGGCATAACCAGTGTTGCCTGCATGACCGATGTCTTGCGTCTGCCATGTTTGCGGCGAAACCGTGGCGGGCATCTGCGTGTTGGCGGTCAGATTCACAGAGTCCACGCATACGCTCTGCCCGGCGACGTTGAGCGCGCTGGCGTCAATGCGAAAGGCGAAGTTGGTCGTGAAGAACTGCGCGTCGGGGCCGCTGTTGAACCGCGTATCGGTGAAGTTCAGCCACACGTTCTGGCGTTGATCGTAAGACCACGACTGGCCAACGGGATAGAATTCATCCCGGCTCAGCTGTTGAATGGGCACCCAACCGTTGGTGGCGAGATAGGAAATTTGCAGGCGTTGCGCATTTAGGACATTCGTCAGCTTGTAATGAAAGTTCAAACGGAAACTGCCGTAGCCAGCGCTGCTGACGCGGGCGATAAGGTTGCTCTGACCGGTTGTGGCGTAGCTGCCCACGGCGCAATTATTACCGGCATAGGGACTGGCTGCGGTCAAATTCCAACGGCTGCCGCTGGCCCACGTTTCGCCCCAGACACTTTGTTTGCCGTTCTCAAAATCATCCGCCAGCAGCGTCACCGACGTATTCGTGATCGTGGTGTAGCTATAATTAAAACGCCGGTTCGGCGCACTATCCCCGTAGAGAAAAAAACCGCTGATGTCGTTCGTCTGATAATTGTCCGCCCAATGGAAGTCGAAGGTCACCGGATCGTTCGTCAGTCCCAGCGCCGCGCGCGGAATGGTGAGCATGAGTTGATTGCCGTTGACCTTGTAAGCGATGTCGCTGCGCACGGTCGTCCACGCCCAGACGTTAGTCGTCGAGAGATCCTGGCTCAAAGTCGTCGTGCCCGCTCCGACCGGACCGAGATTCACGGCGTAATCGTAACCTTCCCAGCCGGTCGCGTGGTTTTGGTCGGCATCAATGAACAGATTCATCCACTTCGCCCCGGTGTAGGTGGTAATGTTGCTGACACACTGCGCGAAGAAATAAAAATTGTTAGCATCGCGCGCCACCTTCATCAGCGTGAGATCGTTGCGGCCGGTGCTGTTGGTATAATTGGGCAGATTGCTGAAAGTGCCCGGCCAGTTGCGCCAGCCCGTGTCGCCGGCGACATCGCGAAATTCCGGGGCAACATTTGTCCAGTCGCTGAAATCGCCATTGAGGTTGATGGTCTGAGGCGCGGAGGCCGCCGGCACCGGGCGCACGCCTTTGCGTTTCCGAACATTGGCGACCAACTGGTAATAATAATTGTCCGTAAAACCGCCGAGCATCGGCTCGATGTCGCGGCTATATTCCGCGTTGTAATTGTCCACGAAATAACTGTCCCCCGCCGGCGTGCAGTCGGCCAGCAGAGTGGTGTAGCAGGCGGTCGCCGCCACCCACGCGCCCGCCCACCATTCATTCCAGCCGGTGACCCAGAGAAACTGCGGATCCACTTCCTGGCCTTGAAACGCCTGTTCGCTGAAAAATATCCCCTTCCCTTCGGTGCGGTTGACAGAGAGATCATAATTGTCATACGCGGACTGCTGGCCGTTGGCATTGCTGCGGCCAAGGTTGCCATTAGCCCAGCCGCCACAGGCCACCGATGTTTGTTCCGGCAAATCTGTGCGCCCACTGCTGAAGCCGAAGTTCTGAGGCGTGGGTGTGTCAATCCACTGCCAGTCCTCGGCACCGCTGCTACCGTTGGCCCAGCCGGTTTTCCAGGTGAAATAATTGAGCATCTCGCTGGAAACCGGCGTGCTACCGTCGCCGGAAATTCCGTTCGGATAGCCGATGATGACCGGCTTGCCCTGCCACAGAAACCAAAGATCGCTGTAAAGGCCGGGCTTATAAAAATTATTGTAGAGCCAGGTTACGGTCGCCGGACTGCCACCGGTGCCGGCGTGCGTGTAGAAAAAGATTTTCAAATGCACCGGCGTGCCTTCCAGCTCCATTTTCCGGATGACGACCATGATCTTGAGATAATTCGGTGCCTGCGATTCGGGATGACCGTTGGTCGAGTCGAATCCAATCACATCCACCCCCGCCGCCTCCAGCAGCGCGACGTGCCGGCGGATCACCCATTCATCGTCGTTGGCGTAATAGCCGTTTTCCGGCTGACCCCAATACCAAGAAACGCCGTTGCCAGCGGTATTCCACAGCGGATTGCTCGCCCACGGAGTATGCGGACTGGCATAGCCACCGAGCCGCAAAATTTCCTGCGTGTTATCGCGCGGGCCGCCCGAACCGAGGCCGCCTTGCGTGTGCCAGAGAAAATAGAAAATGCCGACCGGGCGGTTCGTGCGCGGCGCTCCGCATTCGACGAAACCGGGCAGGCTGCGGCCCAGCGCATCCGTCGCCACCCAGGTGTCCTGCATCAAATCCGCCATCGCCGCGCCAGTGACGAAGCTTTGCACGGCCCCTTTCGTCACTGTGCCGTTGGCCAGCACGCCGTCCACGCGCCAGTAATAAGTGGTGTTCGGTTGGAGATTCGTCGCGTTCAAAGTAAGCATATAGGTGCGACCCAGATAAATGCCTGCCGTGCCGGTCGTGGCATTTGCCACCGAGTTGGAAACTGTGCCGAGATATACATCGTAATTCGTCGCGTTGACGATTTGAACCCACGACAAGGCCAAGGGATTCACCAAGTTCATCGGCACGCCACTGCCGGCCGCCGGCGACAACGTCCCGGCCAGCAGCCGCGTCAAAACGTAGTGTGGCACGCTTGTGTCCAAAAGCGCAGTGCTACTGCCTGATGCACCGGCGAGCGTGAGACCATTGTTTACCAGCGTTCCCGAATAATAAAAATTGGTGTAAGTGCCGATGCCCAATCCGCCAAGATCCGTCAGATTCAAAGTTCCCGCCAACGTCAAATTACCATTCACGCGAATTAATCCGTTGGCCGGATTGTTCGTTGCGCCATACGCCAGACTGAAAAACGAAGTGGCATTCGCCGTCAAAGCACCGCACGTCAACGTGCCGCTGCCAGAAACTCCAGCCATCAGCGTGCCGCCATTTTGCACGACGACCGATCCGCTCAAATCGCCCGTGCCGCCCAGTGTGCCGCCGGAGGCCACGGTGAATGTCCCCGCGCCGTTCATCGGGCCATTGACGATCAGCGCGCCGGCATTGACCGTTGATCCGCCGCCGACCGTGTTCATGCCATTCAGAGTCAGGCTGTAGCCGCCCTGCTTGTTCAACGGATTGGTGGCCGGCGAAACAGAGACATTGCCATTGATCGTCAGGGGTTCGTTGCAATAAATGTCGCGCACGCCACTCGATCCGGTGTTAAACAGCACATTGCCGTTGACGGTCAAGGGTCCCGCGCTGACGCCGTTGACCGTCGCGTTGTTGATGATCCAACGGATTGTGCGAATCTCCATTGCGTTCGTCAGCGTGAGATTGCCGGACGGATTAAACCACATCTGTCCGGTGCCTACCGAGCCGCCTTCTTGAATCGTGCCAAAGCCAAACGCCCGGTTATTGCCAAAGGCAATGGTAGCGCCGCTGCCACTGATGATCGTGGTGCCGGAATACGTGTTCGCGCCGTTCAATTGCAAATACGACGTGCCGCTGAATGTGAACCCGTTCGTGCCCGCAAGCACGGCGTTGATCACTGCCGCCGACCCGCTGCTAAGCCCCGTCACACTGATCGCTGGACTCACGCCGCCCAGCGTCAGCGTGGAACTCGTCGGCGAACCAGCGTTGAGAATCCAGCTCGCCGCCGTGGCGGGATTCGCGTCGCTGAAATTCAGCGTGTTGATCGTCTGGTTGCCGTCCAAGGTAACGATTGAATTGGCCGTCAGATCCAACGCGTTGAAATTGGCCGTGTCCAACGCAATGGTCGGCAGCGTCCCGCCCGACCAGTTTGTCGGCGTCGCCCAACTGCCCGAGGCGTTACCGCTGACCCGATTCGTCCAAGTCAACGTCGCAGCGGTGGTGCGGGTTTGCATAACGGAAATGGCCGTGAAATCCACCGTCTGATCGCCGCTCGCGCTCACGTTGTAAAGTTGAATGGACGGCGTGCCGGAAAACGTAGTTGGCGTGGTGAAAGTATAAGTGTATGCCTGAAACGCCGTATTGCTGGCCAGCACCGTGCCAGACGTAAAATAGACGATTGCGCTGTCGCCAATCTGCACTTGAAACAAATCGTTGCTTTCGGTGGGTTGATAACGGCCCGCCGCCTGAACGCTCACTGTATAAGTCGTGTTCGGCATCAGTTTCGGAAGCGTTTGCGCCAGTTCAATCGGCGCATTTTGCAGAAAGAGAAAAGTGTTGCCGCCGCTGGTGGTCGGCCCGAACACGCTGGTAACAGTGCCCGCGCCGTTCAAGCCAAAACGCGTGCCGTTCACTATCGTCCAGCCCGAGATGTTGGTAGGGTTACTGCCTGACTCAGCGTAACCCGGAAACGTCGTGAACAGCGCAGCATTGGACGTGAAGCTGCCGTTCTGAACCAGATTTTGCGCCTGAGCCGCTTCCGCTAGAAAAATGAAAAATACTGAGGCAAGCAGGTTTAACCGCCGCCTTGATAAAAAAAGCATAACGTCAATAATTCATTTTAGCTGAAAATGTTTGGGGGGTTCATCGTCGGCCACGTTTTTAACCACTAAACATCCAATCAGCACCTTATCCTCCAATCGCCCACTGGGTTAGTCGGCAATTCTGCCGATGGTGCAACTTGCTGACGCAAACCGGTAGCCAGCCGCAAAGGTCATCAATAGAGTTTTCGGCTGTCGCTTCGACCGTGACGGTATAAATCAAAGCGGTCGCGCTTGCACCGAACCATTGGTTGAAAAAACGATCCGTAAATTTGTCAACGTTTCACAGTTCTAATTTTATTTTAACGGCTGCGGACAGGTGGGAATCAAAACTTGCCGCTGTTTGCCGGGAGCAATCAAATCCAGATGGAGGCTGGCCGGACCAGTTTCATGGACATATTCGACCGTGATTTTGGCCGGCCGAGCGGCCACGAGCGGCACAATTCCGCTGACTTCGGCATCGGCTCCCTTTGGTTTGTTAACCACCACTTTTCTGTTGATCGTTACTTTTACAGCGCCGTCGCTCTTCACGATGAATGTGGCATCGCCTGATTGGGCCGTCTGAATTTCCCCCGTCCAGCGGATTGAATTAAAATCTTTGGCAAGATGGACGGACGTATCCGGCGAGCCGTAGCCGATTTCATCCTTGAGTTCAAAATCGATCATCGGCGTGATAGAGACCTTGGCAGGTGAGGTGAAATTTGTGTCGCGGAAATAGGTCACCTGAAACACCGGGAGCCGGGCGTAGGCGGCATCGCCGAGCCAGGCCTTGATGTCGTTGGTGGACCAAGGATGTCCGTCGGCAAAAACAATGCCGTGAAACGGTTTGGCGTGTTCATCGGCGGCTGGTTTGGCAGCTTCTTCGCCCCAGTAAAAACGACAGTTGTCCCGGCCGATGCCGAATTCCCAGACAATGAAACCGGTTCTGCCTTTATAGTGATCAATGATCCCGGGAATGCTTTGTTCCTGTCGACACATACATTCCGTGTTCAAGGCATGAACCGGATCATTCGTGTATTTATAATCGTGACTATAATTGTGCCACGTCAAAAAATCAGAGTAGGGATCGCCGCAAAATCCGGCGCCGGTCGCGGTCACGGGTATTTTCGTTCCCGTCGCATGCACCCAAGTTTGAGCATCTGCGATGAGTTGCAGCAGGCCGGGCGTGTTCGCATGAGGTTCATTATAAGTTTCCCAGAAGATGATGCGGGAATCATCCTTATGCGCGCTGACAATGTCTTGGACGTAAGCTTTCAAAGGGGCACGGTTTTCGTCGTAATGCTGGAGAATGTCGTGACCGGGCGAGAGCAGCCAGCGGCTGTTATGCACACCAAAAATGGGATTGGGATATTTGTAATCGACTTTAAGCATATCTTTAGACGGCTCGTTCCAACAGTCATCAAAGAAAACGAATTCCACCTTGATCCCATATTTGTCGGCGCGTGTCAGAAAGTCCTCGATGTTCTGGAGTAATACTTCCTTCTTCTTTAAGTAAATAAAATAATGAAGATAAACCCGGACGCAATTGATGCCATAAATGGAGGCGTAATGCAGTTCACGGTCATTAATCACCGGGTCATATTCATCCCATTGCTGGGCTTCATTGACAGCGCTGGTCGGGACAAACACCGCACCGTGAACCCAGCGCCAGTCCATTTGATTCGCCAGAGCCGTGGCTGAGGCTTTGTCGTCAGCGAATAATCCGTGTTGCCCGATGGCGAGGAAAAGTCCGGTTAAGAGAATTAGTTTTATCATGCTGGTATTTTAGTTAATGCAGTTCTTCCGACGGCGGCAACCGGTCAAAGTGTTCGTTCACCGGTAGTTTGCGGAGTTGTTGATCGGCAAAATCCAAAATTGCCTCCCAGTCGGCGGGAGCAAGCAGATGCTTGCCGGGCCGGAAATGAACACCAAGATGCTCCGGCACGCCGAGAAATTCATAAACCGGCTTCGCCATCCGGTATGATTGGGCCAGCGCGTTGCCGTTGCAGTAAGGATCACCCAAACCATCCGCCGCTATAAAACAACGAGGTGCCACCAGGGCGATCAGCCAATGTTCATCAAAGGGCAGTTTTTCGACTTGCCCGGAAAATCCCGACAGGCGCGGACCAAACCATTGTGGAAAGCGTTTCACGGCATCTTCCAAACCTTCCTTGCCGCCGCGACCTTTCCCGCAGAAACGATATGCGCCCGTGCCCGCGCAGCCCGAACCCGCCGGTGCCACCAAGGCAAAGCGATCGTCGAACGCGCCCGCAATCAGCGTCGCTTTGCCCAGCCGCGAATGACCGAGCGCGATGATTTTTGATCTGTCCACGAATGGCTGCGTTTCCAGAAAATCCACGCAGCGCGACATTCCCCACGCCCATGCCGCCAGATCGCCCCAGTCGTAACCGGGATACGCGGGGAAAAATCCGGTCGCCTGATAATTGGTCGAATCCGCGCCGTATTGCTGATAGTAAAATGCCGCGATGGCGTAGCCGCGCCGCAGCGGTTCTGCGTATTGCTGGGCGGCGATGACCCACGTATTGGTGGTCACATCATTGGTGCCGGGCAGCGGCGCAAACACCGGCTGCACTATGACCGGCAATGGCGCGTAGCCGACCATCGCTTGTTTTGGAATAAAGATAGCCAGATCGAAGCCCAGTTTTTTTTCTGGACCGAAACTCAAATGCACCAACCGACAATCCACTGCACCGTGTCCTAGCGCCAGGGAGAACAATTCGTGTCCAGTCACATTTCCCGGCGGCGGCGGACTGTCACCAATCGCGTAATATTCAATAATGTGTTTCATCTCCGCGCGTCGTTCCTGCCATTGGGCAACCGTGGTGACTTTCCGCCCGTCCGCCAGTAAGAGCGGATCCGGGAGGTTGGTTTGAACCGGTAAATCATTGATAGCGGATAAGTGCGCCAGATTGAGAACTACAGCGGCGTTTGGTTTTTGGCCATTCCGAATCTCTGCTGCAGCAAACGGCGAAACCGTCGCCAAAGGCACGGCGGCAAGTAGGTAGCACAGGATTGTTTTATTTTTCATTTTTTGATTTCACAGTGGTTTCTTGGCAAACATACCGCCCCGATCTAATGTGCAACGACAGCGTTTCATCGAGCCCCCAGACGATGCAGTCGTATTAGGAGGAATCTCCAAGGTCAGTTCGTGCAATAGCGAACGAAAACTTTAACGCAAATATCACGAATTTTGAACTGCGACTATCCATCATTGTTTTAATGACCCCAGGCTCGGTTTGGTTTCGAACCCATTTCCAGGACTAGTTTACCGCCTTGGGCAATATCCTCGTGAAATAGTCGAGCTTCCTTCAAAGGTCGGCCATTAAGTGTGGCAGACTGGATATACACGTTCGTCGCGGAATTATTTCGCGTCTCGATGGTGAAGGTTTTGCCGGGGTAATATTTCGGATCCAGATGGATGACCACGCAATCAAATAGCGGGCTGGACAAATCGTAATAGGGCCGGACGGAGCAGCCACCCTGCATCTCGAACAAGCCCATCGCCAGTAAAACATAATAGGCACTCAACTGGCCCTCGTCTTCTTCGCCCACCCATCCGGTATAGGGTGACAGATCAAAATAATTCCGCAGCACCATCCGTGAATATTTTTGCGTCAACCAGGGACGGACGGAATAGTTGAACAGAAAGGGGGCCTGTAAATTTGGCTCGTTACTCAAATCAACATGACCTTTGGCGAATCCTTCTTCCAGCCGCTGGTTAAATTGATCCGCGCCCAGCAGCCTGACCAATCCGGGCACATCCTGCGGCACAAACCAGGTGTAAATCCACGGCGTGCCTTCGACGAATCCTGGCCCGTTCCAACCGCCTTCGGTGCCGAAACGAAACGACTCAAACGGTTCCACCCACGAACCATCCGCATGACGACGACGCACGGATTGCACCTGCGGATCAAATGCGTTGGTATAATTTTGCGACCGCTGAAGCAGTTGCGCCGCCTCGTTGGTTTTGCCCAGAGCCAGGCCGAATTGCGCCGCCGCCCAGTCATCGTAAGCATATTCCAACGTGCTGGACATCGGCCCGTCTTCCTCCGCCACATAGCCGTGCTTCAGGTAGCTCGCCAAGTGACGGTCGCCCGCGAAACCGCCATTGGGCATCGCCACGCCCGGTGTGGTCAAGTCATGCCAGATTGCGGCCCAGGCGAGATTCGTGTCGAAATCGCGAATGCCTTTTTGATAGCTGCTGATAATCAGGCTTTGCTGATGTTGCGCGCACATGATCGGCGAATACTTGGCATTGACCGGTGCTTCCGGCAGCCAGCCGCCGTCCTGATCCATCGCGAGAAAATAATTCACCCACGACGAGGCAACGCGCGGCGTAACCAACGTCCACAACGTATCGAGCGTCCATTGCGTCCCCCAAAAGGCGTCGCTGCTGTAAATGGCGTCTGCGGGCGGCTGAACCTTTTTCACGTCCCCGCGAAAATCAATGTATTGCCCGTCTTGATCATTGAGAACGCTTTTCGCCGAGTAAGCGCGATATAGGCAGGTGTAGAATAATTTGCGATCTTCCGGTCGCGCCCCGGAAACTTCGACGCGGGACAGCAAGTCGTTCCAAACCGTTTTGGCATGGGCGACTACGGCGTTGAAATCCCAGCCGAACGATTTCATTTCCGTGGCCAGGTTTTGCCGCGCTCACGCCGCGCTCACGAGGGAAATGCCGGTGCGGACAAGAATTTTTTCGCCCGCCGTCGTGTTGAAATTCATCGCCAGCCCGCACTTGCCCTGGCCGGTAAAATTCGTAACGCCTCGTTCATAAGTGACGGGCCGCCGCCAGTCAGTTCCGTAACCCGCGTCCTTACCGGTGTAGTCGCCGGTCTGCCAGCCGTCCAGGCTTTCGACCGGACGGCTTAACTGAATCACGAAATGCACCGTGAATTCGAGCGCGTAGCCGTTTTTCTGATGGATCGAACCTTCGATCTCCGTCGGGCTGACCTGCTTTGCCGTGACGCCAAGAATTTCGGTCCGTTCCTCCGTGGGAAAACCAAAATCCAGCAGCAGATGCGACTGGTCGCTGGCTGGAAACGTGATCTGCATCAGGCCGCAACGCATCGTGGCGGTCAGCTCCGCCTTGACGTGGGCATCCAGCAATTCCACTCCGTAATAACCGGGGCTGGCATGTTCCTGGGCTTAACCCGGATTGATGGACACCTTGGCGGCGGCGGGTTAAAAGAAAGCGCCCATGAATAAGCACCAGCCGACCGAACCCACTTCGACCGTGACCGCGCCTGCGGCGCCACAGCGCAAACGCTACGACGCGGCCTT
>JANYCI010000187.1 GCA_025360325.1 Limisphaerales bacterium
TCCCACGGCGCGGTGCTCGTCTCCTCGATGCGCGGAACCATTTGCCGGCGCACCGGACAATTTTCATCCGTCGGGTCAATGAGGTTAAAAAAATACGGCGTGATGCCAAGCGCCAGTTTGGTGTTCGCGAGCTGCGCACCCGCGAGTTCCTCCGGCGTGAGCGTGGGCAAAAATTTCTGCAACTGTTCCACGGTGGTGATGCGGTGCTTCATCTGCCAGCGCCAGTCGTTCCAGTCGGTTTCCGACACGTCGTGCCAGAAGCCGCGCCCGGCAGAAGTGAATTTTTTCAATACCTGTGACGAGCGGCTCGAAGGCGGTTCCGCGTGTTCCGTGGATAAATTTTCAGCCTGCATTTTAAGTAGCCGCACTATAATTGTGATTCGTTCGCTGTCAAGCGAGCCGGCCAAAAGGCGGCGTTCTGGTTTGGTCGGGCGGTGCCGACCCAAGCCAAGCTTGACCGGCGGGAGAGCGTGTCCTATAACGTGCCGCAATTTCCCGCCGCGCCGGGCTGTGGCCGCGCCGACCCCGAACATTTTACCATCATGTCGTTTATCTCCTGGGCATACGCGCTGCTGCTGGCGGGAGTTTTTTTGGCGTATTGGCGACTACCGTGGCGCGGACGTATCTGGTTGCTGCTCGTGGCGAGTTACGTTTTTTACGGCTGCTGGGACGGACGTTTCCTCGCGCTGCTGTTGAGTTCCACCATCATTGATTTTTTTTGCGGACTGGCTATCGCCGGTCAGCGGCGTCCGGTTTCCCATGTGTTTGCCACGGCGCTGCTGCCGTTTCTCTGGCTCGGCGGCTATGCGTTGTATCCCGGACAAGCCGGTTTGGTCGGGCCGAGCATCTTGGCGGCGGCGGGAATTTTTCCATTTTTTCTCACGCTGCTGTATCACCAACTTTGGCGTATGCCGGAGCCGCGCCAGCGCAAAATGTTTTTATTCTTGAGCGTGCTGACGAATCTTGGCGTGCTCGGCTTTTTCAAATACTTCAATTTTTTCGCCGCTTCGTTGCTCGCACTCGCCGCGCAGCTTGGCTGGTCGCCGGGCTGGCTGTTGCCGCACGTCATCCTGCCCGTGGGCATTTCGTTTTACACGTTTCAATCCATCAGTTACGCGGTGGAAATTTACAAAGGCAAAGCACAGCCCGCCCGCGACCCGGTGGTGTTCGCGGCCTACCTTGCATTTTTCCCGCAACTCGTCGCCGGGCCGATCGAGCGTCCGAACGATCTGCTGCCGCAGTTTCATCGCGCCGCCGTCTGGGAATGGGAACATCTGCATCGCGGACTGCGGCTCATCCTCGTCGGGCTGTTCAAAAAAGTTTTCGTGGCGGACAACTGCGCGCTCGTGGCGAACTACGCGTTTTCGCCCGACGTAAAACTTTCCGCGCCGTGGGCCATCCTCGGTGCGGTAGCGTTCGCGTTTCAAATCTACGGGGATTTTTCCGGCTACACGGACATCGCGCGCGGCTCGGCGCGGCTGCTGGGAATCCATCTGAACTACAATTTCAAGTTTCCCTATTTCGCCGCCAGCCCGTCGGATTTTTGGAGGCGCTGGCACATCACGCTGTCATCATGGTTCCGCGATTATGTTTATATTCCGCTCGGCGGAAATCGCGGCGGCGCGGCGCGGACGTGCTTCAATCTCTGGCTCACGATGCTCCTCGCCGGCCTGTGGCACGGCGCGAACTGGACGTTCATCATCTGGGGCGCGTATCACGGCACGCTGCTGATTTTTTATCGCCTCGTGCCCGGTCTGGAAACATTTTGCGAATCGCCCGGCTGGAAAAAAATTTCCGCCACCGCGCTGATGTTCACCTTCACGCTCGTTGGTTGGGCGATTTTCCGCTGCAACACATTTGGTGATTTTCTGCACTGGTTCGGCGCACTCGGCCACTGGCACGCTACAGATGAAATCGCCTGGTGGCGTCCGGCGCTGTGGGTTTTGTTTCATGCGTTGCCACTGCTAGCGCTCCAACTCGGCACGTTGCGGGCGCGCGATGAAGTTGAAATGGGCCGCTGGCCTTGGGCCGTTCGCGGCGGGGCGTTTGCCTTGATGTTCGTGGCGGTCGCCACCTCGTCCGCCGACAACGTGGCCTTCATCTATTTCCAATTCTGATGCGCCGATTATTCCAACCTGCTTTTATTTTTGCGCTGGCAATTTTGCTCGCGGTGGAAATTTTTTTGCGCGCCACGCTTCCGCTGTTGGACGTGGCGGCGTTTCAATACGGCTATCATCCCGATTCCGGATTTCAGGAAAATTCCGACGGCGCCGTGCAGCTCGTGCCGGGACCTCTGCGTGATTTCAGTCCGCAACAATTTGCCCGCGTGCCGTCGCCGGGCGTGTCGCGCATTTTCACGCTCGGCAACTCGGTGGAATACTGGGACGGCATCGGCTCGCACGTTTTGACCAACACCTATCCCGCGCGACTTGGAGCGGAACTCACGCGGCGCGGCCTCAAAAACGAAAGTATTAATCTCGGTGTGACCAGCTACGGCCTGCAACGGAACGCCGTGCTGCTCCGCAAAATTCTCGGCTACCAACCCGAACTCATCATCATCAAACTCGACGTAACCAACGAGGGCATGGATGAATCCACCGCCGCGCGCGCACGCAGTTTCCGCAGCGTCACACCGACGGATTTTCTCTGGAAAAGTTACCTCGTGCAGAGCGGCGTGATGTTCAAAGAAAAGCGCGTGATGGATCACACTTTGCCGTCGTGCGTGCTGTTGCAGGCGTTTGGGCAGAAGCCTAATCACACCACAAACTCCGCCACCGTTTCCCCGTTCAACGAAACCTCGCGCCGGACGCTCGACGACTGTTTGCAACTCGCGCGCGAAAAAAAAATCAAGGTGTTGCTGCTCACCCAGGCTTATGTCACGCACGCCGCCGATAGCCGCGCCCGCGTCACCGATCTCGGCCTCGATGAATTTGCCGCGAAGCTGCAAGGCCCCGGCGTGGCCGTTTTTTCGCTGACCAAACTGCTCGGAGATTTGCCCGTTGCGGAAACATTCACCGACCATATCCATCTCACCCGCCACGCGCATCAAATCGTGGCCGAGGCACTCGCCGAGCCAGTGGGGCGGTTGTTAAATACGCCACTTCCGCAGTAATGTGGCGGCTATTTGTTTGCTTTCAAGCAGGCAAACGTAAAAAATCCCCGCCTAAAATGCCGTCGGTCATCATCATTTGCATCTGGCTCTGTGCGTATCTTAATTGCGCGGGCTGGATTCTTTCCGCCATTCATCAGCTCAATAAAACCGGCTACATTTTTACGTTCGTCATCGGGCTGGGCGCGCTGTGGTGGTGGCGGAAAACAAATCACACGCCACCGTTCCCAAAATTTCATCTGCCGAAATATCAGCGCCGCTTCAAAAAATTATTTCCGTTGTCGTTCCTCGTGCTCGCGGTGTTGGCGGGCATCGGCGGCGCGCTGTATGCGCCCGCAAATTTCGACACGCTCGCCTACCGCACGCCGCGCGTGCTGCACTGGCTCGCAGCGGGACAATGGGAATGGATCCACACCGAATTTCACCGGCTCAACACGCGCAGCGCGGGCTTTGAGTGGCTCACCGCGCCGTTGTTTTTATTCACTGGCACCGACCGGTTGGAATTTTTACTGAACCTCCTCGCCTTCGCGCTGCTGCCCGGACGCGTGTTCGCCGTGCTGACGCTGCTCGGTGTGCGGTCACGCACCGCGTGGCACTGGATGTGGCTGTTTCCCGCTGGCTACGGCTATGTGCTGCAGGCTGGCAGCGTGGTGAATGATCTGTTCGGCTCGCTGCTCGCACTGGCCGCATTTGAATTTGCGTTGCGCGGCAGCCGGGGAAAAAATCTCGGCTGGCTGCTCACCTCCGCGCTGGCGGCGTCGCTGATGACGGCGGTGAAAACTTTTAATCTCGTGCTACTGCTACCGTGGTTCATCGCCATTTTGCCGGGAATAATAATTTTATTGCGCCGTCCCGTGCTGACGTTCGCCGTCGCCGTGCTGGGCGTGGGTGCTTCCATGTTGCCGACGGCATTTTTGAACGCGCACTATTGCCACGACTGGACAGGCGCGACGCTGGAACAAACGCCTGTTGGTGGTGGACGCGAATTTTTGCGCTTCGTCGGCAACACCGGCAGCATCGCCGTTTCCAATTTTCAGCCACCCGTTTTTCCGTTCGTGAAACAGTGGGACGACTTCGTCAAACGCGCCATTCCTGAAGACTTCGCGATCAAATTACGCTCGAATATGGAGGGCGGACTCGCCCGCTTTCAAGTCATGGAAGTGCAGGTGGAAGAATCCGCCGGGCTTGGCTTCGGTGTGAGCTTGCTGCTGCTAGTCGTCGCGCTGGGAAAATTATTTTTTGGTCGCGGTCACGGTGGGCCGCCGCTGAAAAAAATCCAATTATTCGTCCTGCTCGCGATGTGGTTCAGCTTTTTGGTTTTGATCACGCGCGCTGGTTACGTTGGCCCCGCGCGCTATCTGCTGCCGTTTTATGTGCTGCTGCTGGTGCCGGGGCTGGCCGGCAATTATCCCGCGCAACTCACGCGCCGCCGCTGGTGGCAGCCCGCCGGGTTGCTCGTGTTCGCCTCCGCTCTGCTTGTTCTTGTGCTCTCGCCGCAGCGCCCGCTCTGGCCGGCGAACACAATCTTGCAGGCGCTGGGTGCCGAACAACCGGAAAATTTTTTACGCCACCGCGCGCTCGCGGTCTATGACGTGTATGGCCAGCGCGCGAAAAGTTTTGATGCGGTCATCCAAAAACTTCCGCCCGGCCTCACGATTCTCGGCTTCATCGGTTTCGATGAACCGGAGGCGACGCTCTGGCAGCCCTTCGGTTCCCGCCGCATCAAGAACATCTGCCACGCTGATTCCGCCGCCGACATCCGCGCGCGCGGCATCAAATACGCACTGGTCAGCGTTGATTCGCTGCAGCATAATCTCGGCGTTGATTTTGATGCTTGGCTCCAGCAAGTTCGCGGACAGCAGGTCGCAGCTTTTCCCTTAAAAATTCGCGCCGGACGACCGATAACCGACTGGCGACTAGTGAATTTTTCCGACAATTAAAAAAATGCCCGATCAATCCGAAATCGAATTTTCCATTGTCATGCCTTGCTTGAACGAGGCTGAGACGCTGGAAACCTGTGTTCGCAAGGCGTTGCGCGCGCTCGCGGAAAATAAAATTTCTGGCGAAGTCATCATCGCCGACAACGGCAGCACGGATGGCTGCCAAGAAATCGCCACGCGCCTCGGCGCTCGCGTCGTTCCCGTCACCGCCAAAGGTTATGGCAACGCGCTCATGGGCGGCATCGCGGCGGCGCGCGGCAAATTCATCCTCATGGGCGACGCCGACGACAGCTACGATTTTCTCGAAGCGCCGAAATTTTTGGCGAAACTCCGCGAAGGTTTTCAACTCGTGCAAGGCTGTCGTCTGCCGTCTGGCGGCGGCACCGTGATGCCCGGCGCGATGCCGTGGTCGCATCGCTGGATTGGCAATCCCGGATTTTCCTTCCTCGCGCGCTGGATGTTTCACGCGCCGATCCACGATGCCTACTGCGGCCTGCGCGCGTTCCGCAAAGATTATTACGAATCGCTCGATCAGCGCTGCACCGGCATGGAGTTCGCCACGGAAATGATTTTGAAATCTGGTTTGCGGCGCGCGAAAATTTCCGAAGTGCCGATCACGCTGCATCCCGACGGACGCATCACGCGCCGCCCGCATCTCCGCACCTTTCGCGACGGCTGGCGCACACTGCGTTTGTATCTGCTCTTCAGTCCGCGCTGGCTCTTCGGTATTCCCGGCGCGCTGATGATTTTGCTTGGCTTGCTGGCTTACGCGCTTGCGCTGCCCGGCGTGACAATCGGCCCCGCAACTTTCGATGCTCACACGCTTTTATTCGGCAGCCTCGCGCTGCTGATGGGCTATCAATCCGTGCTGTTCGGCATTTCTGCAAAAACGTTTGCCGTCAATGAAGGCCTACTGCCAGAAGATCCCGCGTTCACAAAATTTTTCACGGTGATGACGCTCGAACGCGGCTTGATTTTGGGCGCGCTCACCTTTGTCGCCGGAATTATTTTGCTGCTGAACGCCGTCTGGCAGTGGCGCGCGGTGCAGTTCGGCCATCTCGATTACTCACACACGATGCGCGTGGTGATTCCCGGCGTGACGCTGGCCGCGCTCGGTTTTCAAACCATTCTCTCCAGCTTTCTCGTCAGCATGCTCGGCCTGCACAAACGGTGACCATGAGCGAAAAAACTCCCAGCATCGCCGTGGTGATTCCGTGTTATCAGGAAGCCCTGACCATCGGCAAAGTCATCGCCGATTTTCACCGCGAACTGCCAGCGGCAAATATTTACGTCTATGATAACAACTGCACCGACGGCACCGCTGCGATTGCTGCGAAGGCGGGCGCGATTGTCCGCCGCGAAAAACGCCAGGGCAAAGGCTACGTCGTCGCCGCGATGTTCGAGCAGACTGACGAAGACATTCTCGTGATGGTGGATGGCGACGACACCTACGAAGCGAGCCACGTTCATAAATTGCTGGAACCGATTTTACGCGGCGATGCCGACATGACCGTGGCCACACGCCTCACGAGCCACGGCGATAATTCATTTCGTCCGCTGCACGTTGCTGGCAACCGCCTCGTCTGCGGCATCATCAACTGGTGGGCGGGTGCGAAGGTGTCCGATATTTTTTCCGGTTACCGCGCCTTCACCCGCGAATCGGTGCGGCAAATTCCCATCACCGTGCGCGGCTTTGATGTGGAAACGGAACTCACCTTGCAGGCCTTGTATCGCGGCCAAGTCATCCAGGAAATTCCCGCGCCGTATCGCTCCCGGCCCGCAGGCAGCTTCTCAAAATTAAATACTTTTTCCGACGGCTTCCGCGTAGTGGTGCGGCTTTTTTTGATTTTGAAATCCTACAAGCCGCTGACATTTTTTGGCGGCCTTGGATTGATTTTATTTTTGCTGGGTATGTTGACCGGCTCGCTGCCCGCCTATGATTATTTCACCGATCCCAAACACACCATCCACCATGTGCCGAGCACCATCCTCGCGGCCTCATTGGTCATGCTGGCATTTTTCTCGCTCGGACTCGGCTTGATCCTGAACAGCATGAACCTGCGATTGCTGGAAGTTGAAAAAATGATCAGCAAGGGTGGAAACCGGAAACCGGAAACCTGAAACCGGAAATGGCAGAAACGCGCAAATTTGAATTAAGACAACGAACCCGACAATTCGCGGGGCGCATTGTGCGGCTTTATATTGCTCTTCCCTTGCGTCGCGCAGAAGTTGCGGTTTTGGGAAAACAGATGCTCCGCTCTGGCACGTCGGTGGCGGCAAATTACCGCGAGGCATCACGCGCACGCAGCCGCGCCGAATTTATTTCCAAGGTGGAACAATGCGCCCAGGAGGCTGACGAAACCCAGCTCTGGCTGGAATTGTTGCGCGATGATTGCGATGTAACCTTGCCGGAGATTTCAGCTTTGTGGAAAGAGTCCGATGAGCTAATTTCGATTTTTGTCACGATGGCCAAAAACACGAAAGACAATCCTGAAACTTGAAGCCTGAAACCTGAAACTCAAAATGAAAAAAGAAAAACATTGGTTCACGCCGGCCACAAGATTGTGGCGCCGGATTTTTCTTTCAGGTTTCAGGTTTCAGGTTTCAGGTTTCCAATTTCATCCTTCTCTTTGAAATGAGCCACGCCGCCATCACCGCCGAAAACATCGGTAAAAAATATCTGCTGCATCACCAGCAGACCGGGCGTAATTACAAGGCACTGCGCGATGTGATCGCGGGCAAGGCAAAGTCGCTGGTGAAAATAAACCGTGAAATCAACCGCCCGCCGGTCGAAGAATTTTGGGCGCTTAAGGACGTTTCGTTTGAGGTCCAGCACGGCGATGTCGTTGGCATCATTGGGCGAAATGGCGCGGGCAAAAGCACGCTGCTGAAATTATTGAGCCGCATCACCGAGCCGACGACGGGACGCATCCGTTTGCGCGGACGCGTCGCCAGCTTGCTCGAAGTCGGCACTGGCTTTCATCCCGAACTCACGGGTCGCGAAAATATTTTTCTCAACGGCGCGATCCTTGGCATGAGCAAGGCCGAGATCACGCGCAAGTTTGACGAGATCGTGGCGTTCGCCGAGGTGGAAAAATTTCTCGATACGCCCGTGAAGCGTTACAGCAGCGGAATGTATGTGCGCCTCGCGTTCGCCGTCGCCGCGCATTTGGAGCCGGAAATTTTGATCGTGGATGAAGTGCTCGCGGTCGGCGACGCCTCGTTCCAAAAAAAATGTCTCGGCAAAATGCAGGACGTGAGCAAAGGCGGACGCACGGTTTTATTTGTGAGTCACAACATGGGCGCAGTCACCACGCTCTGTCGCACCGGCATCTGGATGCAGCAGGGGCGGCTCATCAAGAGCGGCCCGGCGCGGCAAATCGTGGACGAGTATCTCACCACGAACGCCAGCTCCCAGACCACGGTGATGGACTTGGGCAGCCTGCCGCGCATAGGCGATTTTGGCCGCAAATTAAAAATTGAAAAACTGGAGTGGCTTTCCGGTTTGCCATTGCAACACGGCGAAAAAATTTCCGCCCGCATCCATTTCCGCGCGACGGATGACGTGGAGGAAGTGGCCATCGGCATTGGTTTTTCTACGCTCGAAGGCGTGCGGCTGCTGACGTATGAAACGGATTTTCAGGACGG
>JANYCI010000215.1 GCA_025360325.1 Limisphaerales bacterium
CGAAAAATACTACAACCGGGTGCGGCGCCACAGCGCCCTCGGCTTCAAATCACCTGTGGACTTTGAACACCAAACCAACTAAACCATAACCATGCCCGCCGCCGCCACAAGGTGTCCATCAATCCGGGTTAAGCCCACTGGACAAATTGTTTCCATACTTTACAAACTGCTTGCTCCATCCGATTTGGTAACGGGCAACATCAACCCCATCAACATACTTAAACCAAGTCGCATCTTTTTTTTCATTTGAATGATATACCCTCTTTTCTTTCATTTGTTGGGTCTGGATAGGAGTTCCTTCGCCAACCGTGTAAGCTTGAATACCGTTTCTCACCTCGGCAAGGTTCTCTAAAAGAGCGCCACGATTTGAAATTTTCTTACACAGAGAAGTGTTTTTGTTATCGCCATTTGATTCATAGCTAATTGCGTAGTTATGACCGTCTAAAAATGCTTTTGCTTCCCGAACAATTACCGGCTTAATACTTCCTTCTTTTAATTCGCAGATTGTTACGTCCTTACGTCCTGTTCTATTAAATAATAAAACGCTTGTGTCTACACTGGCGTTTTTGAAAACCCTGTCATGGCTATTAACAATCTGAATCGAAAAAGTTTCAGTTAGAATAAAATGGCGAAACTCCGAAGCTGTTTCAAGGGTCAGCCAATTGTTCGGTATTATAAATCCAAGGGTTCCATCGTTATTTAACAGGTTAAAACCCCTTTCAACGAAAAGAAGATATGTGTTTATCTTGAATTGAGTCTGCTTGTATTCGCGATTGTAGTAATCTTTTTCATAATCCTTAATAAGCTCTCTCGTAAAAATATATGGTGGATTTCCCAAAATAACATCAAACCCGCCGCGCTTCATTATTTCGGGAAAACGTTGCTCGTAATCCATCGGATTCAATTTTCGTTCCTCGACCGGCGCGAAAAGTTCACCGGACAAAATGTCCGTGCCTATCAGCGAATTGCCGCACACGATGTTTTTGTTCAGTGACGGCAAAAGCGTTTCGTGAAATTCCAACTGATAGCCGCGAGCCGTCGCCGTGGTTTCTTCCTGCAACAATTTCAGGTAAAGCGAAAGCTGCGCCACTTCCACGGCCTGACTGTCTATGTCCACGCCGTAAATGTTATTCAACAAAATTTCCCGCCGCTGTTTCAATGACAGATGCCACGCGCCATCTTCGCGCAGAACGCAGCCCGCCTTTTTTGCCGCGTCAGGATTGGCGTTGAACCATTTCAGGTGGTAGCGCAAAAGCAAATCATAGACACCGAGCAAAAACGATCCGCTGCCGCAAGCGATGTCGGCAAATTTCAGATCGGCAATCTGTTTTGGCGTTTTGCCGTCAATCAATTTGCCAACCGTGTTTTCCACGATGTAGCGGACAATGTATTCCGGCGTGTAATAAACGCCGCCAGCTTTGCGGACTTCGGGCTTTTCTTCCAGCCGTGCGCGTTTGTCCGTGGTGACAATCACCTTGCCCAAAAACCGCTCGTAAATGCTGCCGAGAATGTGAATCGGGATGCTGTTGAAATCGTAGGGCGAATTGATGTGCGCCAGCTTTTCGCAAATGTCGGCAAAATCATCGTCATCAATTTTGAAACTCGGCGCGTCCAAAATTTCATGCGCCTTGAAAACAATTCCGTTGTAAATGCCGTCCAGACGGCGCGACGTGGCAATGAAATCCTGCCAAGCCGTTCCCTTGTTCCCAAATTCCGAAATCAGGTTTTCAGGATGAATCAGCTTATCCTCCAAAAACCGCATGAAAACCAAACGGTCAATCGTGCGTTGCGTGATTTCCGTCAGCGTTTCGCCGTCCAGTTTCGGATTATTGTTTTTGAACGCCCGCGCCAGCGTGTCGCGGTAGCTGTCCAATTCTTCCAAGAATGAATCATCAATGCCCTGATACGCGCCTTTGAACAAACCGCGTTGCCGCGCTGCTTCGGCAATTCAGCGGCGAATTTTTCCAGCGAACCATTGGCAACTGCATCACGGGAAAACAGGTGATAGATGAAAGCGAATTTTTCCTTGTCCGCGTATTCAGCATATTCAAATTTGCGGATAAGCCGATTTAACGCCGCATCAATGTCAGGCTTGTAACGGCAGTCGAGAATTTGGAATTGCTCAAAATCCGTCAGCAACGCAATCGGTGTTTGTGCGTTCCATCCATAGCGCGTGGTTTGAAAATAATTGTCAGCCGTGGCAATGTCGCCATGCGGCTTTTTAGCTTCGCAGAAAAACCGAACGTCCCGAAAATTCGGCGCGATGAAAAACGCATAATCGGCGCGACGTTGCGAGCCTTGCATACTCACGCGGGGTTCAACTTTCACTTCCTGTTCAAACGGGCTTTTCTGCCAGTCGTGGTTCACGTCCCAGCCGAGCGCGATCAGAAATTTATCAATGAAACCTTTGCGGACTTCGGATTCTTGGTAAGCGGGGGAAAGAAAATGCTTCTCGTTGGCCTTGAAATCTGCGGCCAACTGCTTCACCTGCTCGAAAGTGGAATCAAAGGTTGCTGGCATCTGGCGCGAAGTTAGCAATGCGAGCCACACGGAGCAAGGCATCGCAGTCGTCTTTTTTTAGGGTGTCAGCGTTGTAAGGTTCAACTGCCGCCTTGCGGCGCGGGCGCGGGCGGATTGGCGCATGGGCGCAACTGCTCGCGCTCTTCCGCGTGATTCATGGCGGTTGCCAACATTCTGAACTCAAGATGCCCGCTCGCGCTGGACATTTGTTTGATCCCGACCGTTATCCATTTCTCGAAGGCCGCGCCGATTACACTCAACCCATCGGTGCGCTACCGCTCGTCAGCGACGGCACGATTTATCGCATCCTCGAAAAACTCTGCATCCTCGAAGGCGAACGCGTCAGCTACCGCACACTCGACGTGGAAGAAATCGGCTCGGTCTATCAGACCATCATGGGTTTCGGCGTTGAGACCGCCACCGGCACGGCCATTGCGATGAAAGGCAAACGCAAGAACGGCGGCGTGCCGGCTTCTCCCGTCATTTGTCTGGAAGAACTCCTCGAAGTCACCGCCAAAGATCGTGCGAAGTGGCTCAAGGAAAATGCCGACACCGAACTTACCGGCGACGCCGACAAGAAATTAAAATCCGCCGCCAGCGTGGAAGACCTGCTCGTGGCTTTGGTAAAACGCATTGACCGCAATGCCACACCCGGCCCGGTGGCCAAAGGCGGACTCGTGCTGCAACCGGGTGACGAACGTCGTCGCAGTGGTTCACACTACACACCGCGCTCCTTCACAGAGCCGATTGTCCGCAAGACCCTCGAACCAATTCTCAAGAAGCTCACAGACGACGTATCTTCTCCCTCGCCCCTCGGAGGAGAGAGGGCTGGGGTGGCCGCGCGCCAAAATCATCCGCCAACCTGAAAGGTTGAATCGCGCGGAAATCGTTCGCATACCCAAGTGATTAAAACCCAGTGATCATTGCCCAGTCTTCAAATATTTTGAAACTGCTTCCGCACGACAGTGAACGTGTAATTTATCATAAACGCGGCGCAGGTGCGCCCGAATTGTAAATGTGCTCAGATTCAATTTTACGCCAATTTGTTTATTGCCCAAACCGCTGGATAGTAATTCCAATATTTCCCGCTCCCGCTCCGACAATGTTTCCCACTTATTCACTAAAACCGGTTGGCGGAATGTATCCACCACGCGCCGGGCAATTTCCCGGCTCATCGGCGCACCGCCGGCCACGGCTTCGGCGATGGCATCGGTCACTTCCTCCGGGCGGGACCGTTTAAGTAAATAGCCGCAAGCACCGGCTTTCAGAGCCTGAAAAATTTTGTCTGAATCGCGATATACCGTAATCATGATTATATGTGTTGCGGGGATAATGGCTTTGAGCCGAGCCGTGCAAGTGATGCCCGAAGCGTCGGGCAGATGAACATCCATCAGCACCACTTGGGGCTGTAGTGGCGGGATCTGGGTCATGGCTTGCTTTACCGTCTCGCAAAGGCAAACGCATCGGAAATGAGGATCAGCCTCCACCCAATCGCGCAAGGATTCACGAACAACTTTGTTATCTTCCACTATGGC
Source organism: Limisphaerales bacterium (assembly GCA_025360325.1). GTDB lineage: Bacteria > Verrucomicrobiota > Verrucomicrobiia > Limisphaerales > UBA11358 > UBA11358. Next base: position 4,056 of record JANYCI010000215.1, read on the forward strand.
TACGGTAATCATGATTTTTCCTCGGCGATGGACTTGAGCGGCAACTGAAACCGGATTGTGGTCCCCTGACCAGGAAGCGATTCAATCTGGCAGACTCCTCCCATCCGGCTGAGGCGGTGGTGGAAATTCTTCAGCCCGTTTCCCTGTTTAGCAGTGCCAGAATCAAACCCAATTCCATTGTCACTAATCAAGATCTCGAGAATCTCAGCAGCAACGTTAATTTTCAGTTGAACCTTGGTAGCTTGCGCATGGCGCAAGACATTGTTTAAAGCTTCTTTAAACGCTAGAAAGAGACTGTGCCGAGTCTCAGCACTTATGGGAAGCCCAGGTATTTGATTGGCAATTTCCATCTGAGGCTGGACTTCCGACCGCGCCATTGTTTCCTCCAGGTAATTACCAATATAATCCACCAAGGCGGGCAGCGAATCATGCTGGGGATTAACGGCCCAAACGATTTCATCTAAAGCATGAACGCTGTCCCTCGCCTTGGCACTAATCTCGCGAAGCCGGCCTGTAATATTTTCATCGGTTGTATTTTGCTCAGCGCGCGGAGTCGCCAGCATGGAAATTTCCGTTAAACTGGCTCCCAGGTCATCGTGCAAATCCTGTGAAATCCGCGTCCGCTCAATCTCTCGAACCCGCTGAAATTCCGAAAGCGCCAATCGGCGACGATGTCTCGCCCTCAGCGCAAGCGTGAGGATCAACGCGGTGAGGGACATCAGTCCCAAAGTGACCACCGGTGGAAACCAGCGGGTTTGATAAAAAAACCGCTGCACGGAAAAGGCCAACACGGCTTTGTTGAGGCTAGGGACCCCATCACAATTGAAAGCGGTGACTTCAAATTCATAATCGCCGGGAGGTAAGGCCCCATAACGGACAGACCGATGGCGCCCGGCTTCCTGCCATTTGTCATCCAATCCAACCAGCCGGTAAAGAACCCGAGACATCTCGGGTGCCACCATCGTCGGTGCGGTAAAAAAAATCTCAACATCGTGCTTACCCGGCCTCAATTTTAGCGGGCTTTTGGCCATAATTTGCCGGCCATCCACCTTCACCTCCTCCACGATGGTCACCACAGGCACCCGGTTGGGCTGAATTGTTTGCGGATTTACGCTTGCCACTCCGTTGGCTGTGCCAAACCACAATCGACCGTCACCTCCACGCCAGCATCGGGGTTGGTAATCCACGCTGGTGGCGACAGTCAGCAGCCCATCACCTCGGCCATATACGCGACGGTCAAAGGCCTTGGATTCCGGCGCTTCATCCCGCTTCAAGGACGACTTCACCATCCGCTCCAGGCCTTCCCGGGTTCCGAGCCATAAGTTCCCCAGTTCATCATCCAAAACCACTGATACCCGATTCCACCCCTGCTCGGGTCGCAAAAGGAATTGTCGAAAAGAATTCTTTTGAAAATGCATTAAGCCGCTGCCATAAGTTCCGATCCACAAGGATCCATCCGATTCCGGGCAAAGCGACCAGAAGCCTGAAGCCGGCATCTCAAAGGATGGCTCAAATCGATCAAATCCCTGACCATTGAAACGTAATAATCCACCGCTGTCAGTTCCCAGCCAGATGGTTCCGTCCGGAGCTTCTGCCAGCGCGGCGTTAGCGTCGGCGATGCGCAACACGGCCCTTACTTTCGTCCACTGGCCATGATCGAAATAGCGCAAAGAGGACGATGTGCCCACCCACATGCGCCCGTCACGGCCCGCCAACAGGATGCGTATGCCTCCTTCGCGCAAATCTTTTAACATGCGATGAAATTTTCCGTCCTCGAATATATAGAGTCCAGCCCCCTCGCTGCCGACCCAAAGTCTTCCGTCTCGGTCAGGACACACGACCAGGTTCTGGCACAATGATCCCTCCTGCGGCAAGGCGATATTGGTGCATTGGCCGTCACGCCAGCGTCCGAGCGTGCCGCCCACCGTGCCGATCCAAACCGTCCCTTCATGATCAACGCATACCGAAGAAATCACCGTGTCGGTTAATCCTTGGGCCTTGCCAATGATTTGGAATACGCTTGGCCGCACTTGAACCAAGCCACCGCGATCACAGCCGGTCCACAGGCTCCCTTCACGATCAACAAATAGATCCCGCAGCACATTACTAGGCAGGCCGTCGGCGGTGGTCAATCTGTCCATGTGGCCAGCGGCATCCAGATGGATCAAGCCACTATGCCAAGTCAGCACCCAAAGTCCGCCATTTCCATCGGTCAGGGCCTGCTTAAGTTCCGTCCCCCACTTCTCATAATTAGCGGCGGTGGCAATCCATTGACGGTTCGCTTCACGACGCAATTTGCCGTCAGCTTCGACCCAAAGAGAACCGTCGTTGGCGGGATAAATTTTCTTTACGGAAGTGACGGCATCGCCGTTGGTCGGGCTCACGTTGGCAAAATGGTTTGTCACCCAAACATAAAGACCACGGTCTGTTCCCAGCCACACGCGGCCAACAGAGTTAGCGGCGAGAGCCATCGGAAGCCCCAATTCCTGAAATCCATCATCTATGGGTTTGCACCCGTCATCCGTCCACTGGCTTACGCCATTATCGGTGGATAAAAACCAGACCCGCCCTTCCTTACCCGCAGCGAAATCCGAATCCGGCAAGGCATTGGTAAGCGCAACAAGGCTCCATGACCACTTGCCATGTAAGTCCGCTGTTCCGTTTAAAAGCTGGTGTTGATACGTCAGGAACACGACACGGTTCGATGAAGAGGTCAACAATGACGTCAGTTTGACGTTTTGATTCCATTCAATGACAAATCGGCCGTCCTTAAAGCATTCCAATCCCGTATAGGGATTGACCCATACCCGCCCCGCCGCGTCGGTAAAAATGCGGTTGATGGAACGATTCCCATTTTGCTGGGCTATCTCTTGATAAAAATTGTGGAAATCCAGCCCATCAAAACGGGAAACGCCGCTGCCTTTGGTAGCAACCCACAAATAACCATCAGGGGTCTGGGTAACGCCCATTACCGAACTTTGAGGCAGACCCTCATCCACCCCCCAAGTCTTCACGCTCCATTCGTTTCCAAAGACGGGAATAATGCACTGGATACTTAGACATACCACCAACACGAGAAGCCGACACAACGTCAGCCACCGGCTTATTATTCCGGCAGCAGGTATCGTAGATTCGTTTTTTGAAATTTCCACAGGATACTGATTTAGGTTGATGGCTCAACCGTATGATCCAGTTTAATAGGTCTCTCTTCGTGCATGCTTTATCTGGCTTGCTCACGGCAAGCCTCCACAAGCGCGTTCAAGTCTCGCCCGGTTTTCTGCCATGGCGATTTCCGAGCCTGATACAAAGTAGCGGTTTGCGCATGTTGGGAAGGCAAGGCCCGATACTCAGCCCAGACCCGATCATATTCAGCCAGCAGCTTGCGTAATTCCAGCTTTTTCCCGCCATATTCAGCCTGTGCAAGCTGGGTGGCTAGCAGATAAATGCGGTAAACACACTCGCCATATTTGCAGGAGCCAACCACGAAGTCAGCCAGTTTGGCATCGTCAAAATGGATTTGCCCGGCGATTTCCACGATCTGCTCCCAGACTTTCACGGACTCAGCCCGCTGACTGATAATGAATGCAGCCTGCTCCGAATTCTTCGGCAATTCCGGCCCGGCAATGTATTCATCCCGGCTCCAAAAACGGTCCACACAATTATTTTGACTGGTGTTTTTCCCGAGCAGCACCGCTTGAGCTGACAGCAGGCATAACTGCCGAAACTTTTCCAAATCCACCCCCCGCAGATGCAGTTTCGCCGCCGCAAATTTATTGAAGATGGCCTCCTCAGTCTCATCCGGATGATTCGCCCATTCCGCCATCACCCACGCATTCAATTCGCACCACAATTCATTTTGGATGTATGGCCCTTGCCAGCCTCCGCCCCGGCTCCACGTCCAAACTCCAAAAAAATTTGTTCCGCGCTCATGAAATTCTCGCAGGCTTTTAATACTATCAGACGCCATGTTCCGGTTTTCCTCAAAACCCTCAATGACAGCGTTGGCGACGTAATTTGGATAAGCCCCTTTGCCCTCGTATTCACGAGCGCATTGCACCTCTACGATCTGAGGTTGACCGCCCTGGCCGAGAATCTTGCTAAAGACGTTGGGACGATGGAAATCTCCCTCGCAATGCTTCACGCTGAAGACCAGATTGGTATGCGGCTGGATGGCCTTTGTGACTTTGAGATAAGTAGCGAGATCGGTGTCGCAACTGATCCAGGTGCGAAAAATGATTTGTTTCTGGCGTTTCACGCAAACCTCCTGTCGCAGCAACTGAATCAGCGGAATGATGGTGGCATCCGCGTCCGTCTTACGTTCAATTTTACCGACATGATAAGGCGCATCCTGAAGATAGGTTTCGCCAATGCGGACTACCAATCCGTCCAACTTCGGGAAACGTGTGAAAATCTGGTCAAGTAGCGCTTTGAGAAATTGCTGCGTCTGCGGATTCTGCGGATCGCCGAAAGTTTTATTGATCCCGTATTTTTCAACCAGCGGGCGCGGAAACAGAATTAGATCCGACATCGCATAAACCTTGAGCCCCGCCGCGTGACAGGCGGCTTCCTCTTGGTCAATCCGCGCGGCGGCAGCGTCCACCCATTTCCGTCCGGGCGAGCCCGCTGGAAATATATCTGGATCCACGGACTGCCAATCAACCGCGAGCGTCGGCGAATCAAAGAGAAAATATACTTTGCCGTTATAGCCCATACTGGCGACAAACTCTGGGTTGGTAAATTCAGTCTGGTAACGCGCCTCACCCGGATTGTTATGCACCATGTCGAGGATGAAAGGCAACGAATTGCTCGGAAAATTATGCTCCGCTGACAATTTGTGACTGCCGTCTGAAGCCGCCACATTTGAAAATCTTGCTGCCAACATAATTAAAAGTTGGGCACTGATGAATAATTTGATAGGTCTCATTATTGAATAGTTTTTTGATCAAGTTCGAGTTGGTGATTCCATCCGCCGAAGCAGCGGACTACGCCAAAATCATGTCGTTAAGACGGCGCTGAAGTTGGCTAGACTCATAAAATCTGTCGCGTTTACGGCGTGCTATCTGCCGCCGTCCACCGCGCGAAATCGTAACTGCGTTTGCGGCCGTCGGGTGCCGTTAAAATCAGCTTGTCGCCACCGAGCGGTTGTGACACCCAAGGATTACCGAAGAGCGGAAAGGATGCGTAGACTACCGGTTTCCCATCAATCTGATGCTGGTTGCTATACGGTTGGCCATGGGGGCGGTAGGTTAATTCAAGCTGGTGGCCGGTCAGTGATCGGTAGGAAATTTTTGGCTTGGCCAAGTCGATGTTGAAAGTATCTAATTTCGTCTTCGACACAATGGCCGAGGCAAAGCGATCGAGTTCCACAATAGCACCCCCTCCCGCAAATGGTGCCACCGGCGAGGTTTCTAACACCCATCCATTTTTCCGATTATCGCTCGACATCACGTCGCAATTTTCTTTGGCGCGCGACATTTCCCAATGCGCCGGCTGGGCGTAGCGGAAGGCGAAAAGCACCGTGCCGCCGTGACAAAAAACCCATCCGTCCCGCTCCATGCGCCTTACAATGGCTCCGTCCTTGGTGAACGGGGCATACATTTTCCAGAAGGGATAATTCGTGGGCACCGAGGAAATTCCAAGCAGCGTCCCGTCTTGCTGGAGGCTTTGGGCAAACGGATTCTCACCATAACCAAAACCGTTGGCGATTCCCTCGCTCAATTTGTAGGGACGCCGTGGATTTTCTTGCATGGGAACAAACGTGCTGTTCGGTTTATCCGAAATCCATTTGAACAGGTTACGCCGCGATTCCTTATAACGCCCGTCCCCAGGGGAGTTAAACAATTCCCATTCGCTGGCCACGGAGTAATCCGGCGTGTGATAGATTGTAAATCGTATAGTTTCACCCACGCTGCCCCGGTGAATGACCGGTTGGCTCCGTTCAGTGGCAATAGTCGTGAAAATTGCCGGAGCATTATAATCTTTACGGATGGCGAACCAGAATGAGCCTCCTGGATTCATGTGCGCCGCCGACACCGGACGCAATCCGCCAAAATAAAACCAACCAACTGCGCCGGTGGTGTCTAGTGCGTCCGGTCCCGTCATGGTCGATCCCCAGTATTTTGCCCGACTGGCAGGGGTTACATAGTATCCGCTGTTCCAGGCGCAGGCCACTTGCAGCAGCATGGAATCTAACGTGAGTGTGGCTCGCTGTTTGACTTCGGGATCACGGGCAAAATCTGCCAACAATTTCATCGCACTCAAATCAATGCCCAAATACGTCGGCGCCCCATATTCATCCGTGTTGCGATGGACGATTTCCTCAAAATAGCCCAGCAAGCGCTCCTTCGTGGCCGCCTTGATACCGTCAGCGTTGAGGCCGTCGGCATCCCGCAGATCAGGCCAAAGTTCCGCAGCGATAAACCCCGCACCGTCGTTCATGAGGCGATAGTTAAGTGCCCCGTAACCGAACCACTGGCGGTGCTTGTAAAGCGCCACGTATTTTTTCATCTCCGCGACGGTTTCGTTGGGAATCTCAACTTTGTCCCGGCATAAAACGTAGGCATGGATAAGCGCATGTTTCTCAAACGGATTGCGGGCATTGCTGTCTTTTGGGTCTTTATCCAGACGCGCCTTGGATTTCTGATAAACCGAAGCAGCAACCTGCTGCCACTTATTGAGAGCTGGCTGAGTCTCCCGGCCGACCAGTATTCTCGCAGCACAAGGAATCATCACTTGTCGCGCCTCGATCCCATTCAGGTCCATGGAAGCACAAAAGCCCAGCATGGCATCCATTCGTTCGGCGGTAGTTTTTCCGTCTATGTAAACAGGCAGGGCAGAAGAGCGCGGAACGGCTGGCCTTTCGGCGGCAAATAATAAACTGGCAAGCGCCGAGGCTAAAATCACACTGCTTCCAAAAATAATTTTTTTCATCTAGGAATGGTGACGTTACTCCTTGCGGGAAGTTGGCGCCATTGCTTGCCGTCAGGTGAAGTCAATAAGCCAAATGTCGTTCGGTCCTCCGCCGAAGTTCCCATCAGAATCATGAGCCATTGCGATTCATCACGCCAGACGAAGGGCGCACCGAACTTTCGCGCCAGCCATGGCTGACGGGAAATCTCAATCGGTCCCGCCAACTTCCACTTCACCAAGTCCGGCGAGGTCGCTACGGCGAGGTGTTGGTTTTCCAGTCCTTCGCTGTAGATCATGGTCCAATCATCACCCGTCCGAAACACCATCGTGTTTTCCACGCCATCCGGCGCCTGATCGGAAAACCCGAGGAGCGGCACGGTGGATGTCAGCATTTCCCATTTCTCCAGTTTCGGATCGTGCGTGACGGCATGCCCCATCAAGTTGCCGCGAATCTTCTGCCCACTTTCATTGGTGCGATAGGCTGAGCCGATAAAGAAGCAATGCAACGTGTCACCGTCCAAGACGAAACTCGGATCAATCACGCGATGCAGTTCGTTCCACGGCAAGTTTAACGCCTCGGTAAGGAATGGCTTTGGTGCTGACCAGTTTTTCAAATCTGTAGATTCCGCAAAAACGAGCTGCGTCGGCTTGCTCGGATAGGTTTGATAGGGTAGCAACCAGCGACCGTGCCATTGGACCACATCACCGGGCGACGCGGAGCCGGTGGGGGAAACATCGTGGTCATTTTCAAAGTTCACAAAATCCTTGGTGAACACGCTGCTAATGGTCCAGTTGGTCGGATTATTCCAACCGGACTGCTCGGCCGCAAAACGCGAATAAAACAATAGATAACCGTCTTTCGTTTTGAGCACTGACGGATCGCGCAGGTTATCTTTGGATGTCCAAACTGGATTTTTCAACCGGCCCAAGTCCAGCTCTGCACCAGTTTCAGTCCGTGGGAAATCAAGGCTCACGGCGCGCTTCGCAGGCAGAGACACTTGTTTTACGATTCCGCCCGGCAGTCGGATTTCCAAATCTTGAGCAGCGGACGATTGAAGCGTCACCGAGATTTTTTCCAAGTTCCAAGTCAATTGCTGAATTTCAATCTGACCGCGACAACGCACGCCCTCAATTTTTCCATCGGGCATTGTGCCCGGCCATGCGGGCAGCAGTTCGATCCAGCCAGGTTGTGAATCCACCAGCATTCTGATCATCAAGGCTGGCAATCCCCCACATGTGTCCGTGTTGAAGATGGCTCCTGGATTGTGGGTGCTAACGAAATTCGGACCCCAGTAATTCCGTGCGAGCCAATTCAAAACTTCGCCACAATCATCCGCCTTTCGCAGGCTGGCAGCCGATAACCCCTCAAATACAATGCCAAAGGCCATTTCGCCGGGTGGGCGACCGTTGGGGCCTTTGCCGCCGGAGAATTCGACGCGCCGCACGTCCAAGCGTTTCTCCAAGGAAACTGAAAAAGCCTGACGCAAGGGAAGGTTGCTGGCGATGTCTGGCGACAATCCATTGTAGAGCGCGTAGAGATGTGAGCAATGGCGGTGGGCATCGTTGTCTTCCAACAGCGGCGTGGTCCACTCCTTGACCGCACCATCTGTGTTGATTTGATAATCAGGCAATTTTGCGAGCAGCGCCTGCCAGCGTTTCACCGGGGCACCTTCGATATTCAACGTCTCGCACGCAGCGATAGTGTTGCGCAGAAGCTCGCGAGCCACGGCGACGTCCATGGTGGCATTGAGGCAGGCTTGCGACGGATTGTTGGCCGGGTGGTTCTCCGGCGAATAGCTGGGACTGAATACCATTTTTCCATCGGATCCTTCAAAAAGAAAATCCTCGTAGAACAAAGCCGCCTCCTTCATAAACGGCAGGGCGCGTTCGCGGAGGAACTTCTTGTCACCGGTGAAAAGATAATAGTCATAGTAAAACTGCGCCGCCCACCCCGCGCCGGCCGTCCAGAAGATCATTGGCCAAGTTTCATCGAAATGATTATTCAGCCCATGACTGCTCGCCCGGGATGGCACATGGATACCGCGACAGCCGTAGAGTCTCATTGCATTCGTCCGAAAGTCGCTCATGTGCGCCTCGATAAAATCGAAATACGGCAGCAGACAGTCGGCCAGATTGCCGGCCAGATTAGCGGCGAGCGCGGTTTGAACATTGCCGTTCATCGTGAAATCGCCCGACCATGGCGGCCCATAGGTGCCACTCCAAATGCCTTGCAAATTGGGGAACAGTTCACCGCTGCTGGAAATTACGGCATAGCGTGCCGCATCAAATTCTTTCTCCAACAATGCCGCCGGGATCACTGCGTCATGAGACTTCGCCAGCAATTCTTCGGAAGTCAGATTCCGATCCGCCCCACCACCGAGATCCAAGCGAGCGCGGCTGAATATTTCACCGTGAACTTTCGCATGACGAGCGAGCAGCGCGGGAAAGACGGGTTCGATTTTCGCCAGGCCCGCCTTCAATGCCGGAATCTGCGAATGCGCGTAGTCGCAAAGCAATTCCATGCGCGTCAACACCAGCACTTCATCCGCGTCGCGCACGACAATTTTCCCGCCTTCGGCTTTGGTTGATCCACCATGCGTCACCACACGGGCGACCCCTTCGTAACCCTGCAAACTGCCGGGCCATCGTCGAGTGAAACTACTCCGATAAGTCAGCCAGCCAGATTCGGCAGAGGCGATGGATTCCTTGACCCCATCCTTAAATGCCTTTTCAGGATTCCAACCGCCTTGGTCCTTCAGTGCTCGCGGTGTGAGTTGCAGGTCGCAATTCACCGAACCAACCTTTGAACCTTTGATGGAAAGCACAACCACATCATCGGGACGAGAGACGAATAGCTGCCGCTGATAGCCACCATCCGCATCACTCCAATTCACCGAGGCCACACCGGTGACAAAATCTACCGATCGTGAATAACCGGTGACGGGACCGTTGGAAGCCATCGTCACCCGCAAATCGAACGCCGGCACAAAAGGATCGGTCCAACGCTTCTCGCCATATCCTTCCATTTTGGAAAGATCCACGACGAGGTCCGCCACCGCTTGATATTTGCCATCAGCAATCAGTTGTCGGATTTCCTTGAGATGGCTGCCGGTATCCACCGGCGGCAACGGTTCGTGCAGAGGCATGAACAAGCGGGCATGGTTGAGCACGATGGTTTCATCCAGCGGCTGGCCGTAAACCAGCGCGCCATATTTTCCGTTGCCGCTGATAAGCGCGTTATCCCAGTTTTTTGCTGGTTGCGAACTGATGAATCCCCGCTCTGGCACAGCCGCCGCCAAGCTAAATGTTGCCGACAAGCACAGGAAAACCAGGAGTTTGAATCTGTTTTTCATCGATATTTTTTCTCACCCATAAACATTGAAGCCCGCTCAGGGTAATAAATCTGACGGTTTCAAAGCCAACTGCTGGGTAGCTGGCAGCTTTCGATTTAGCAGGCCAATTGCTTTGCCGTTCAACCGAGCGGCTTTGACTTGATCGAAAATCATCGGCGGGCGGGCATCGGTCTGGCGCGCTTGCAAGGTGATGTTTTCAATATTCAATCCCGTTACATGCCAGAAATAAAGACCGAAGGCCGGCATTCTTCGCGTAAACATATGGCACTCGGGATAAGCCTTATCTTTGGGTTGCAGTTTTTGTTCAGCATCGGCTCGAACCCCACCACCGATAAACTCAAGGCTTATATTGCGAAGCGTTAGATTTTCAATCGGGTGACCTTCAATGCCGGCGATCGCGCAGCCGAGATCGCCGGCCTCACGGGCGGTAATATTCTGGATGGTGACGTTGCGGAGGTCGCCAGGCGCACTCGTGAATCGGCGCGACCGATCGCCAAGGCGGACAAAAATCGGCGCGCGCGTGCCAGTGATGTCCAAACCGGACACCAGCACATCATCCATGACGCCGCCATCCACAACTTCTAGCGCCACACCCGTCAAACCATTGGGATGACCATATATTTTAGTTTGCTGAGTCGAGGGCCGGACCTGGCAATCCAGAATCTTGATGTTCTTGAAACCGCCGGCGGATGCACTGCCAAATTTGATCGCGTTGGCATGGCTGCTGGCGACGCAATTCGTCACGACGATATTTTCGCAGCCACTCGCCGAAGAACTTTTGAGGCAAATGGCATCATCATCAGAATCGAACCGACAATTTTGCACCACAGCCCCCCGACAATCTTCCAAATCCAGCCCATCATTGTTAAAGTTGCAATGATTCCAGACCGTGACTCTGGAGATTTCTACCTGCTCGCATTCGATGTAGCGCTGCATCCAGAACGCGGAGTTGCGCAGTGTGATGTTCCGCACGGTGACATTCGTGCAATGCTCCAGACAAATACCATAAGGGCGGTTGGTGATCGCCATCTCGCCGGGGAAATTCGCCATGCTGCCGCGCCCGTCAATTGTGCCCGGCCCGCTGATGACCACCTCAGTGAGATCTTCCCCGCCAATCAAGTGGCGCATCCGGGAGTCCGCGGGCGGGTAATCCATAAGGTTCGTGCTGCCCAGTAACGTCGCGCCCGCCGAGATGCAGAGTTCGACCCGGCTGCGCAGCGTCAATGTCCCCGAGAGAAACGACCCGCCGGAAACCGAGACCACCCCGCCGCCTGTTGCCGCGCATTCGTCAATCGCCCGCTGGATGTTCGTCGTGCAGAGCGTTTGGCCGTCCGGCTTCGCGCCATATTGCTTCACGTCGAAAACCCGCCCGTCCGCCGCCGCGACGAGGGCTGAAGCAAACAGCGCGGCGACAGTGAGGCCGGTTCGGATGTTTTTCATGGGTTGGCAATCGGAGCGCGGCACCTGGATTGGAAGAAATTGGGCCATGCCTCAAGGTTGATACCGCAACCGGTAGAAAACAGCGGGGTTGGTGGCGTTGATCGGGAAATTGGTCGTCACCACCAGTTCCGAACCGGACAGCGTGAGCCAGTTGGTCGTCAACCCGACATTCAACGAGCTGGTCTGCATCTGCAAACTCCAGCCGAGATAGTTGGACGGCCAGGAAAGCGTCAGCACCCCGCCGCTCACGTTGAAGTTCAGGTTTGTCGGCGTGGTGGGAATCGTCGGCGGCACGGTCAAAACTTGAATGCTTCCATTCACGGCGAGGCGATTGGTGAACGTGTAACCAGACGGATAAGTTATCGTCGCGAACGCACCGGCATAGTTTGTCGTGGCAAATAGTTTAAACGTGTCGCCCACCTGGAGCGCGCTGCTGCCCGCGTTGATCACCATCAAGGTGCCGCCAAAAGTGTTGGTATTGATGCCCGTCACAAGGTCGTTGGTCAGCGCGATGCCATTCCGGGCTATTTCCATCACGGTCGAACCTTGCAATAGCAGATTGCCGGTCACCACAAGTTTCCCAATTCCCTCGCCCGGAGCGAGCGTGCCGCCCTCTTGAATTGTCACAGACACTCTATTTGTGCCGTTACCTGCCAGGGTGCCGCCAGAAACCGTTACGCTTCCGCCACCAATGCTGCCATTGACGACTAGAGTGCCGTTCGAAATCGCCGTCGCACCCGTGTAGGTGTTGCTGCCGGAAAGCGTCCAAGTGCCAGAACCCGTTTTCTGCAAAGCGATGGTGGATGCTGCCCCATTTGGAATGGGTCCAGTAATTTCACCGTCCGCCGCCCCATCCAAAATTACCGTGCGTGTTCCAGTTAGGGTTGCAATCGGCCCCAACCCGCTGAGAATCGTCAGCTTGCCACCATCGGAACGGAGTGGATACCAACCGCCGCCGGAATTCATCGAGAGTGAACCGGACCAGATGTTCGTGCCATCGGTGTTCACCAGCACGGGTCCCACCGCACTGCTGGCTTTACCTTGTAATTGGAGAGTGACACCTTCAAACACCAGTCCGCCGCTGAACGCGAGGGCGGCGCCGGAGCTGCCTCCGATGGGCCGGATGAACGAGGCGTTTCCGGCCGCATTCGGATGGGCGAGTTTTAAAATGCCACTGTTGATGTTTACGGCGCCGGCAAAGCTATTTGAACCGCCGAGAGTGAGCATGCCGCCGCCGTATTTTTGCACATCGTAAGCGCTGACCATGCGGTTCTCGATCCCGGCATCGGCGTTCAAGTTGATTGCCGTAAAACCAAACCCGGCCAGTTGAATGGGACTGCCGTTCAGCTGATAACTCCCACTGCTGGCACTGTTAAATGTGAGGCTGTTGACCTGCGGACTGGCATCGGCCACCGAGATGGTTCCCGCCACGCCATTGGTATTGCCGATGACAGCGTCACTCCCGTCGAGCCAGACCTGATTGGCGTTTCCGTTCCACCACTGGTCAGGATTGTTCCAACCACCACTGCCGTCCGACTTCTGGCCCGCGGCACTCGCATCCCAAAGCAGCGTGGCGGGATTCGTGCCGGACGG
>JANYCI010000240.1 GCA_025360325.1 Limisphaerales bacterium
AGCAGCAGCACTGCGCCAGCAACCACGAGCCAGCGGAAGCGCAACGCCCAATCCAGCGACGGTGCGTAAAGTTTTTTCGCCCAGCGCATGAGAAAGTTGTCGCCCTCACTGATGTTCCCGCGCAACGCGAACGAGCAAAGCACCGGCATGAGCGTGAGCGTGAGCGCCAGTGCGCCGCCAAGCGCGAGCATCACGGTCACGGCCATCGGATGAAACATTTTTCCCTCAATGCCGGTGAGCGACATGATCGGGAGATAAACCATGCCGATGATCAGCACGCCAAAAAACGTCGGGTTCGCCATCTGTTTGCTCGCGGTGAGAACGGTGTGCGCGCGTTCTTCCGTCGTGAGCTTGCGCCCAAGGTGTTTTTGTTTTTCCGCCATTTGACGCACGATGTTTTCCACCATCACGACCGCGCCATCAATGATGAGGCCGAAATCAATCGCGCCCAAACTCATCAGGTTGCCGGAGATTTTTCCCTGCACCATGCCGGTCATCGCGAACAGAAACGAAAGCGGAATCGCCAGCGCCACGATGAGCGCCGCGCGCCAGTTGCCGAGGAATGCAAGCAGGATGACGACAACGAGAATCGCGCCTTCAAAAAGATTTGTTGCGACCGTGTGAATCGTGCGGTCCACCAAATCGGAACGGTCGTAAAGCGCACGGATCACCATGCCCGGCGGAAGTTTTGGCTGAATCTCCGCGAGCCGTTCCTTCACGCGCAACGCGACGAGCCGGCTGTTCTCGCCCGCAAGCATCATAGCCGTGCCGACGACGGCTTCTTCGCCATCATGGAGGCCCGCGCCGGTGCGGAAGTGCGTGCCGATGGCCACATCCGCCACGTCGCGCACGAGCAACGGTTCAACGCCGCCCGCAAATTTCACCGGCAGTTCCGCGATTTCCTCCATCGTCTGCACGCGACCAAGCCCGCGAATAACCACTTGCTCCGAATCGCGGCTGACCGTGCCGCCGCCCGCGTTCTCGACATTCTCGCGGATGACATCAGCGAGTTCGGCGAAGGAAAGATTCGCGGCGTTCAGCTTTTCAAACTTCGGCTCGATGACAATTTGTTTTTCGTAGCCGCCGATGGCGTTGACCTCCGCGAGTCCAGCCACGGTGCGGAGCAAGGGTTTGATGGTGAATTCCTGAACGAGCTTCAACGCCATCAATTGTTCGCGGCGTGCCGTCGGTTTGTTCGTCGCGTCCGGCGCGTAATCCACGGTGTAATAATAAATTTCACCCAGCCCGGTGCTGATCGGCGCGAGTTGGGGCGTGACGCCGGACGGCAATTCTCCGGCGGCATTTTGCAACCGCTCGGCGACGAGTTGCCGCACACGGTAAATGTCCGTGCCGTCCGCGAAGATACAGGTGACTTGCGACAGACCAAATTTGGTGAGCGACCGCATCTCCACCAAACCGGGCACGCCGGAGAGTTCCGTTTCCAGCGGGAGCGTGACGAGCTTTTCAATCTCTTCCGGCGCGAGCGCGGAGACTTCGGTGTTGATCTGCACCTGGGCATTGGTAATGTCCGGCACGGCGTCAATCGGCAGTCGCGCCGCCGACCACAGTCCGACGCCCACGAGCAACGCCGTCGCCAACAAAACAAACGCGCGCTGACGCAAAGAGAATTCGAGGATGCGCGTGATCATGGGTTCGTTCTTTCCTTCGGCGGATGAAAGGTGAGTTTGTCAATCCACGCGAGCACCACGGCGGAAACCACGAACGTCATGTGAATCACCACCTGCCAATACATGGTCTTCTCGGTCTGGTTGTTCGCATCCACAAACGTCTTGAGCAAATGGATCGACGAAATGCCGATCAGCGCCGTGGCAAGTTTCACCTTGAGGATGCCGGCGTTGACGTGCGAGAGCCATTCCGGTTCGTCCGGGTGATTTTTCAAATTCAACCGCGAGACAAAGGTTTCGTAACCGCCCACGATAACCATGATGAGCAGGTTGGCGATCATCACCACGTCAATCAGCCCCAGCACCATCAGCATGATTTCGGATTCGGTGATCGTGGTCATGCGCTGCACGAGGTGCCACAGCTCGATCATGAAGTGATAGACATAAACGCCTTGGGCCACGATGAGGCCGAAGTAAAGCGGCGCCTGCAGCCAGCGGCTTAAAAAAATCAGGCTGCCAAGTGTGCGGGTGGAGCGGGTGGTATTTTGGTTGTTCATTTTTGGTTTTATTGTTGGTTGATCAGCAATGATTCACCGGTGAGTGATTCTAAATTCTGGGCCGCCAGCAACGCGTCCTGCTTCGTGGCCAGCATGGCATCGATGGCTTCGAGATATTGCTTCTGCAATTCGACGTAAGTAGCAATTGGCACTGCGCCCAAACGATAATGCCGGTCGGCGAGTTCGGCGGCTTCGCGAAAGTTTTGCGGAGCGTCGGCCTGCCACCTCGCCATTTCCGCGAGCTTGGTTTGCAAGGCCAATGAATTTTCCGTGACGCGCCGCTCGACTTCGCGCTGTGTGAGGAGCAAGGAAGTTTGCGCCTGTTGCTCACGCGCCTTTGCGATTTCAATGTTTCCCACGTTTCGGTTCCACAATGGCAGCGGCAGCGAAACGCCAAGGCCAATCGTGCGTTCCGTGTCACCCGCTTTTGCTTCCGAGATGAACGGCCCGACGGTCACGCCGGAAAACCGCTCGTTCTTCGCCAACGAAACCTTGAAGCCTTGCTGCTCCAATTCCGTTTGCCGGATGCGAAGCTCAAAAGCATTCGTGCGCGCGGTGTCGAGCAACGTTCCCAGCGACGGTGACGCGCGGAAATTTAATTGCGCTCCGGTCACACTCACGACCACGCCCGGTGGCTGGCCGCGAAGTTGGTTCAGTTCCAGCAACGCCGACTGCGCCGCGATAGTCGCCTCGCTCGCCTGCCGTTGGAGCGTGATCGTGCTGGCTTCGATGATGCGCGTTTCTAAAACGGGCGTGATGCCGGCGGGATCGCGTTGCACCAGCACTTCGGTCAACGCCTGGAAGCGATCCGCCACTTCGCGCGCGGCGGCGAGTTTTTCCTGCGCGATGAAAATGTTGTAGCCCAACGACCGAACCCGCGCCGCCAATGTGAGTTTGAATTGCGCGAAGCCAAGCCCCGCCAATTGAATGTCGCGATTGGCAATCGCCTTGCGGAGCGAGAGTCGCCCCGGATATTCAAACGTCTGGTTAACTGATACGGCCCACGCTGCGCCTTCACCGAGCAACGCGCCCGACGAATCCTTCACGCGCTTCTGCCCGATTTCCGCGCTCACTTCGGGATTCGCCCACGCGCCCGCTGACTTTCGCCCGCCGCGCGCCGCCGCGATTTCCGCGCGGTAGAAATTCAACTCGGGATTTTTCTCCAACGCCTCGTTCACCAAATCGTCGAGCAACACCTGATTGGTGATGACGGGCGAGTTGGTAACAGCGGACACCGCATCCGCCGCTTGCATGATAACAACTGTGGCAGCGACATAGGCCGTCGCCAAAAAGGAAAACTTCAAAACATTCTGCTTCATAAAAATTAAGTTAAAATACGGACAACACGACGACACACGAAAACAAAGCAGCGCGAAATCGCGCCGGACGATGGGGAGAAAAAATCCTCGAACGAGGACTTAATTAAGAAGCGAACGAAGGCGCACGCGGCGGGGAAGCGGTGCGGAAAACAAACTGCCAGCACGGAGAAAGTTCGCGCGGAACTGAATCAGAAACAAAATAATTTCCAACGGTGGGCGGGATTGTTTCCGACCAGATCAAAGCTAGAGGAATTTGCGCGAGCAATGGAGCCGCCGTCGCCAGCTTGCCGTCCTCCATTTTGTAAAAGCTGGATTCGACGCTCGCACACCCGTCGGTCTGGCAATCAGCTTCGGGATGCGCCGCCGTCATGGCCGGCTCGCCGCATTTCAGAAATTGAAATCCCGGCAGTTGCTCCAACTGGCAATGGTTCGCCGCCAGCGACCACAGCGCCAGCATTACCAAGGCTAGAATTTTTTTGACCCACTGCACGGGGCATAGATACTCGTGTGAGTTAAATTGTTCAAATTATTTTTCTGCCGGCGGCGTTGCAGCGGATCCAAATTTAACTTGCCAAGTGCGCTGGGCGACAGGCATTTTCTGTCATGGCAGCGACGCGCAATTCCAATCTCGACGACACTTTTTACCAAACGGCGGAAACTTTTTTCCCCGCGAACAGCAAGGTCGGTCTCACCTACGACGACATCACGCTGGCGACGTTGTATTCCGACATTTTGCCGCGCAACACGCAGCTCGACACGCAGCTCGCCGACACGTTGCAACTGAACATCCCCGCCGTTTCCGCCGACATGGACACGGTCACCGAATCGCGCATGGCGATTGCGATGGCACTCAATGGCGGGCTTGGTCTTATCCATTACAACATGGCCGAGCGGCAGCAGTTGTCCGAAGTCAGCCGTGTGAAGAATCACGTCAACGGCCTCATTCAAGAGCCGATTCAAGTTTCGCCCAGCCTGCTCATCGGCGATGTCCTCGCGCTGATCGAACAAAAAAAATTCGGCTTCAGCACGTTTCCCGTGGTGGATGAAAAGGGCAAACTCGTCGGGCTGCTTTCGGGCCACGTCGTCAAGCCGCGTTACGCTGCGAAAAAAGTTTCCGACGCGCTCACGCCACGCAAACAAGTCCACACGATCACGAAAAAGGAACTCGGCAAAGACCCGATTGCGCGTGCGGATAAATTTTTTACCGAGCATCTTGGCATCCACAAATTGCTCGTGGTGGATGACCAAGACCAGATGCTCGGCCTCATCACGATGAGCGATGTCGAGCGCATCACGGAGGAACGCAAGGCGCAGTTCAAGCCCGCGCGCGATGCGCATTTCCGCCTCGTCTGCGGCGCGGCGGTTTCGGCCACACGCAATGCGTTTGGCGAGCTGGATAAGAAAAAAATTCTCGAACATGTCAGCGCGCTTGTGGAACGTGGCATTGATTGCGTAGCCGTTTCCACCGCGCACGGCCACAGCGCGGGCGTCGGCGACACCGTGAAAGTTCTCCGCGATGCGTTTCCGAAATTGCCGATCATCGCGGGCAATGTGACGAGCGCGGCGGGCGTGGAATTTCTCGCGGACTGCGGCGCGAATGTCATCAAAGTGGGGCAGGGGCCAGGTTCGATTTGCACCACGCGAATTGTTGCCGGAGTTGGAATTCCGCAGATGACGGCGCTCTACGTTTGTTCACGCGCGGCGGCGAAGAAAAAAGTTTCCATTCTCGCCGACGGCGGCATCACGAAGTCAGGCGATATCGTGAAAGCGTTGACGCTCGCGCACGGCGTGATCTGCGGCGGAATTTTTGCCGGTTGCACCGAAGCGCCCGGCGATGTCGTCGAGATCAGCGGCAAAATGTATAAGCATTATCGCGGCATGGGCAGCCTCGCGGCGATGAAATCCGGCAGCGCGGCGCGTTACGGCCACGAGAAATCCGACACCACGCGCAAGGTCGCGGCGGAAGGCATCGAGGCACTCAAGGAAGCGTGCGGCCCGGTGGACCGCGTGCTCGCGCAACTCATCGGCGGCATCCAGAGCGGCATGGGTTATCTCGGCGCGAAGAATCTGGAATCGCTCCGGGCGAAGGCGCGCTACATCCGTGTCAGTCCCGCCGGCCAGCGCGAAGCCGCGCCGCATGATGTGGTGGAATTGAAGACGGGAAGTTGAAAGGAGGATTTGTGGCCTAGCTTTATATTAGGTGACCTGTGGCTTGGGGTCATAATATCTGAAATGTTTTGATCCCAACTCGTCGCTGATTCGATTTAGAATCTCATCTCGCCTATCTTTCGCCCAGTCCGGCATCTTTCGTTGCCAATCATCAGGGTCTGGAAAATAAACATGGCGTGGCCCGCGTGCCATAAGCTCGCCACAAATCATCAAGCGACGAATCTGACCAGCCTCAATCTCCTCATAATAAAATGAATCTCTTCCATACCAACGAACTCGATACCCCTGCCTACGAAGATGCCAAGACGAACGAACACGGCTTAATATGATGTAGAAAATAATGCCGCCATATAAGATGCCCGCGATAATCGGAAAGCTGCGAAAGAAACGGTAAGACAAACCGGCAAACATCGCCACCGACAGCCAAGCCACAGGACTGCGATATAATTTGTTCCTGGCGTGAAGTCGCTTAACAGTGCATTAAGCCGAGCGGATGTTCTCCAATTTCAATCGGCAACAACCAGTCACACTCGTGACGAAACATTTTTGACGTGGTTTTCAAACCGGCAACAACTTGATCTGCGCGTCTTCTTTCGTCGCCGCTTCGCCGAGAGTTTGCGTCTGTTGGCGGCGGCGTTCGATGATGTGTTTGTCGAGCAGCGGATCGTAGGCCACGGGATAATTGCCGTCGTAACACGCCATGCAAAAATTTTCCTTGGGCTGACCCGTCGCCGCCACCATGCCAGCTTGCGAGAGATAATGCAGCGAGTCGGCGTTCAAGTATTTTCTGATTTCATCCACCGTGTTGTTCGCGGCCATGAGCTTGCTGCGGTCGGGAAAATCAATGCCATACACGCACGGATGCTGATGCGGTGGGCAACTCACGGCGACGTGAACTTCTTTCGCGCCCGCGTCCTTCAACGTCTTCACCCGCGAACGGCACGTCGTCCCGCGCACGATGGAGTCATCCACGATGATGACGCTTTTGCCCTTCACGAGCGATTCGATGAGGTTGAGTTTCACGCGCACGTTGGCGTCGCGGATGAGCTGCGTGGGCTGGAGAAAACTGCGTCCGACGTAATGGTTGCGGATGAAGGCCATCTCGTAGGGAATGCCAGATTGTTCCGCATAACCCATCGCCGCGCACACGCCGCTGTCCGGCACGGGAATCACGAGATCGGCTTTGACGTTGTGTTCGCGGGCGAGCTGGCGACCCATTTCTTTGCGGACTTCATAGACGCTGTGACCTTGGATGACGCTGTCAGGCCGCGCAAAATAGACGTATTCAAAAATGCAGAATGCTTTCTTTTGGTGTTCGGGAAATGCCTGGATGCTGGTCAAACCTTTTTCGTTGATGATGACAATTTCTCCCGGCGCAACGTCGCGGATAAAACGCGCGTGAATCAAATCAAACGCGGTCGTCTCGCTGGAAAGAACGTAAGCACCTTCCGCCGTTTTGCCGATTGAGAGCGGACGAAAGCCGTGCGGATCACGCGCGCCGATCATTTCTTTCTCGGTCATTATCACCAATGAATACGCGCCTTCAATGCGGCGGAGCGTTTGCACGATGGAATTTTGCACGCCGCCGAGTTCCGGCTGCGCGAGCATCATGATAATAATTTCACTGTCCACCGTGGTCTGAAAAACGAGGCCGCGCGTTTCCAATTCATCGCGCAGTTGTGCGGCGTTCGTGAGATTGCCGTTGTGCGCGACGGCGATCTGGCCGCGCGCGCAATCCACCGTGAGCGGCTGGGCGTTGCGGAGATTGGAGGAGCCGGTGGTCGAGTAGCGCGTGTGGCCGATGGCGCGGTCGCCGACGAGGTCGTGCAAAATTTTCGGGTCGTTGAAAATCTGCGGGACGAGGCCCATGCCGTGATGCTTGAAAAATTTTCCGTCGTGGCAGGTGACGATGCCCGCACTTTCCTGCCCGCGATGTTGCAGGGCGTAGAGGCCGAAGTAGGTCAGCTCGGCGGCGTTCGGATGGCCGAAGATGCCGAAGACTCCGCAGTAATGTTTGGGATAGTTTTTATTTTGCATCGCGCGCGTGGCTGATTTTTGCAGACGGAAATGCGCCGTGCAAGCGGGAATGGATTTGGCTAAACGAAAGGCGATCCCGCTGCGGGGAAGAATCAATTTCATGGCGGCTCATTCCGTGTTACGCTCCTGCAAATTCGTATGAATGTTGACACGATTTCCATCGTTGACCTTGAAGTGTTTTATCGCGTCGGCGTGCCGGACGCGGAACGCGCGCAGCCGCAACGTCTGTTGCTCACGGTGATTCTGGAATCCGATTTCACCGCCGCCGCCGCATCGGATGCGATTGCGGACACAATCAATTATTTCTCCGTCACGCAACGGCTCTTGAAATTTGGCGAGGGGCGCGAATGGAAATTGATCGAAAAACTTGCCGCTGACATTGCGGAAACCATTTTGAAAGAATTCCAACCGCAGTCTGTTTCCGTGGAGGTGAAAAAATTTATCATCCCAGAGGCGAAATACATTTCGGTGTCGCTTTTCAGGGAAAGTGATGCGCGTCGATCGGGAACGGAGCGCGGCTGTGTCGAAGACCAGCCGCAGCAGCTTTGAACGCGCTGCGGCTGACGCTGCGCGCACGGCCGCGCTCCCATGAAAAAAGGCGAGGCTGTTAAGCCTCGCCTTGGAGATTCGTGGCGCGAAAAATTATTTCTTCGGAGCCGTAACTTTCTTGGCCTTTTCGTTGACCAACGTGGCACCTTTACCGACGCGCTTGCGGAGGTAGGTGAGCTTGGCGCGGCGCACTTGGCCTTCGCGTTCGACTTCGATTTTGTCCACGCGCGGGGAGTGCAGCGGGAAAATACGCTCCACACCTTCGCCGTAGCTGATGCGGCGCACGGTGAAGGTTTCGTTCAGACCGCCGCCGCGTTTGCCCATGACGACGCCCGAGAAAATCTGGATGCGTTCCTTGTCGCCTTCGACGACTTTGGTGTGGACTTTGACGGAATCGCCGACGTTAAACTTCGCGTCGTCTTTGCGAAACTGTTCCGATTGAATTTTTTTCAACAATGCCTGGTTCATAATAAATTAATTTTTAGTTTTTGATTCTTAATTTTTAGTCGCTGCGTTTTGAAAATCAAAAACTCAACTCTAAAAACATAAAACTTATTGCAACAAATCTGGTCGCTTGGCTTTTGTTCGCGCCTTCGCCTGCTCGCGCCGCCATTTTTCAATCTCGGCATGATTGCCGGAGAGCAACACATCCGGCACTTTTGCCCCGTGAAATTCCGCCGGGCGCGTGTATTGCGGATACTCCAGCAATCCGGCGCTGAACGATTCGTCGGACGAACTCGCATCATCGCCCAACACTCCGGGCAGCAGCCGCGTCACCGCATCTATCACCACCATCGCTGGCAGTGCGCCGTTCGTCAGAACGTAATCGCCGATGGACAATTCATCATCCGCCAGCATCGTCCGCACCCGCTCGTCAAAACCTTCGTAATGGCCGGTGACGAGCAATAAATTTTTTTGCGCCGCGAGTTCGCGCGCGATGCTCTGGTTGAACTTGCGTCCGCCGGGCGAGAGCAAAATCACTTTCGTCTCCGCGCGCTTCAAACTTTCCACCGCTTCAAACAGCGGCTCCGGCTTCATCAACATTCCCGGCCCGCCGCCGAATGGACGATCATCCACCGTCTTGTGCCGGTCGTGCGTCCAGTCGCGCAACTGGTGGATGTTCAAGTCCAGCAAGCCCGCCTTGCGCGCCCGCATGATGATACTTTCATCGAGCGGCCCGGCGAACATCGCCGGGAACAAAGTCAGCACGTCAATCTTCAAGTGATGAGTTATGAGTTATGAGTGATAAGCATTACCGGTCTCGCCACTCATCACTTATCACTCGTCACTATTTTTCGTCTTCAACAATTTCCACAGAACAACGCAAGCCTTTGTTCGCGCTGCCGGCTTGCAGTAAAGAGCGAATCGCATTGATCGTCACGCCCTGTCGCCCGATGATCTGGCCGACATCCGACGGGTTCAGGCGCAGCTCAAAAACCGTCACGCCCGCGCGTTCCACTGGTGTGACCGTCACGGACTCCGGGTGCTGCACGAGTCCTTTGACGACGTATTCGAGGAACTCCTGCATGGCGGGAAAATCAAACCTTAGCCGCGCTCTTGGCCAGCTTCTTGAGGAAGCTCGCCACGGTATCGCTCGGCTGGGCGCCTTTGCTGATCCAATACTGCGCGCGATCCTGCTTGAGGATAAAGTTTTCGCCCTCTTTGAGGGGATAGTAATTGCCGATTTCCTCGATGAATTTTCCATCACGCGGACTGCGGCTATCGGCGACTACAATGCGGAACACCGGGGTGTTCTTCGTGCCGACACGTTTCATGCGAATTTTTACAGACATAATTATTTCAAAAGAGCGCGTAAATTATCAAGCCCACGCGGTTTTGCAAGACATGATTTAGAAAACTTCGGGATAATCCAGATGGGAAACAATTCATTGGCAAGGAACTCCGAAAAACTGGCGCGTTCCTAGACAACTTCCGAACGGCGCGAAGCGTCATGGACTTCCGCCTGCGTCCAACTTCGGCGAGACAAGTCCGTGGGTGCGGGGTGAGGGCACATACCGCTTTGAATTGTGCGACTTCAAATTTTAATCGCACACATCGGTTGCAGGCGAGAGCGGTGTCAGCCCCATTCCCCGCCAGCCCCGCAGTCCAAGACGTTGGCGCATTGGTGGCGGCCTTCGGAAACGCGGGAGCGTCTTGGAGTGCGGCGGGTGGTGAAATCAAAATCATTTCGAGCGTGCGAAAAGCAGTGCTAAAGCCACCTCATTCCAAACGCTGGCGCGAAGTTTGGAGGCGAAAGGAATGGTCGTGCTTTCCATCAATACAAAAACGCCCCGACCGGTGAAGGTCGGGGCGTTTGAATTTTTTTACTCCACTTAATTATAGTGAGTGCGGAACTTACCGTTCGTGACTTCCAGCACGGCTGGGGTCGTGCCGGTATCGCCGATAGCATGGAAGGTGAAGCGGCCACTCACCGTCTTGGTGCTCGTGTCAATCGCGTCAATAATCACGGTGCCATGACTCCCCACGGACGCACTGCCGTTAGCCACCGCCCAAATTTGAGTTCCAGTAGCGGTTAATGGGGTTCTAGTATAAAGCATGATGCCGCCACTGCCGGAGTTGTCCATCTGCTTGGTGCCGGTCGAAAACTGGACGCCTTCAAAATCAAAGATGTTCAATGAGCCATTGTAGAAATTGACTTGCAGCTTGAATCCTGTGCCAACAACCCCGTTCACCGCATTTCCCAAGGCGTTCGGGGTGATGTTCACCGCCGTGCTGCCAAGTGTCGCTGACATAAATACCGGGCCCGTGATCGGCACGGCGTTCACATCCGGTTTGTCTGCGAGGCTCAACGTCGCGGTGGTCTGTGCGCCGAGCGTCGCAAAGCCGTTGGGCAACGGCGTGTTCAGCGTGAGGTTCACCGTCTCGGTCGGTTCCGCCAACGCATCCGCGATGATGGGCACGAGAATGGTCTTGTTCGTCTCGCCTGCCGCGAAGGTGAGTGTGCCGCTCATGTCTGTGTAATCCAAACTAGAGGTCGCCGTGCCGCCGCTCATCGTGAAGTTCACGCTGACGCCGCTTGCCACGCCGCCGGTGCGGATGACGTGGATGGTAGCGTTGCCGCCTTCCGTGCCGCTGAAACTCGCCGCGCTAAATTGAATCGCGCCAGCAAAATCATTGTTCGTGATGGTGATGGTCTGCGTGGTGGTGGTGCCGAGTTGCACGCCGCCGCCTTGGGCATTGGAAATGGTGAAGGTGAAGTATTCGTTATTCTCCGCGAGGGTGTCGTTCACGATTGGAATCGTGATGGTCTTGCTGCTGACGTTGGCGGGAATCGTGACCGTGCCATTCGTCGCGCCGTAATCGGAACCGGCCGTGGCCGAGCCGTTGGCAGTGGCGAAACTGACGGTGACGGGTGAGGTCAACACACCGCCGCGCAAGAGCGTGACGATGACATTGCCCACACCTTCGCCAACGGTGACGACGGCGTTGCTGATGCTAATGCTATTCTCGTCATCAATGATGGTGAGCGTGGCCGCGTAGTTTGTAAGCGTTGCGCCGCCCTGGGCGTTCGTCATGGAGAAGGTGAAGGATTCGCTGCCTTCAATCGTGGTGTCTTGAATGATCGGAATGGCGATGATTTTATTCGTCTCGCCGGCTGCAAAATTCAACGTGCCAAAGGTGTTGGTGAAATCCACATCGGAAGTGGCCGTGCCGCCGGTGGTGAAATAATCCACCGACACGCCCGCCGCCTTGCCGCCGGTGCGGATGACGTTGACGTAAAAATTCGTCGCGCTTTCGCTGGCGGAATAATTCGTTTTGACGAAGCTGATTTTACCGCCGAGATCGTCTTCGGAAATCGTCAGCAACGCGTTGGTGCGTGAGCCGAGGCTGCCGCCACCATTCGCATTATCCAGTGAGAGCAAAACTGTCGTGTTACCGCCGACGACGGTGTTGTTCAAGATCGGCACTTTGATTTTTTTCACCGTCTCCCCGTTGGTGAACGTCACCGTTTGCGTGACATTGGAATAATCCACGCCCGCCGTGGCCGAGCCGTCGGTGGCAGTGAAACCTACCGTGACGCCGCTCGCGAGGCCGTTGCTGCGAGTAAGCGTGATGATCGCATTCGTGCCGCCTTCGGAGACGGTGTAATTATTCGTGCTGAAATTAATCGCGCCGCCGAAATCGTTGTTGGTGATGGTCACCGTGGTCAATGATAACGGGGTGATAACGGACGGTGTGTGTGCGGACACCGAGTTGGCGACCAACCCGTCGAGCAGGCAGTTGGTCGGGTTGGAGAGCTGCACGAGGAAAGTTTCATTGTCTTCCACCAGCGTGTCGTTGGAGATGGTGAGACTGAACGTTTTGGATTTCACGCCGACCGGGAAAATCAAGGTGTTGTTAGTGGCACGATAGTCTAGCCCGGCGATGGCCGTATCATTAATGGTAGAAAAATCCACGCTGGCCGGTGTGATAAGCGCTCCGCTGCGGACAACGGTGACGCTGAACGTGCCGACGCCTTCGCCGACGACATAGTTGGCATTCGTGAAGCCTACGGTGGATTCATCATCCTTCACCGTCAGAATCGCAGTCTTGGCCGTGTTGTTCGTGTTGATTTTCGCGCCGCCGGTGGCGTTGGTCAATTGCACGGAGAAACTTTGGTCGCCATTGAAAATCGTGTCATTGATGAGATTCACCCGGAACGATTTGGACAATTCATTCGAGCCGAACGACAGCGTGCCGTTCGTGGCGACATAACGCACGCCAGCCAGCGCCGCGCCGTCCAGCGTGTTGAAATCCACCGTCACGCCGCTCGCGCTGCCGCCGGTGCGGACAACGGTGATGAGGAAGTTCGTAGAATTTTCATTCGTGACGTAGTTGCTCTGCTTGAAGGCGAACGTGCCGCCGAGATCATCGTTCACAATGCCGACGGTCGTGGCGAGGTTCGTGCCGAAGGCCGCGCCGCCGGTGGCGTCGGTGATCTGCACATGGAAAAACAAATTCGATTCCACCACGGTGTTATTGATGATCGGAACCAAAATCGTCTTGCTGGTGATGGTGGGGCCGAAGACCAGCGTGCCGTTCGTTGTCACATAATTTTGGCCGGGCAACGCCGTGTCCGGCACGGTGGCAAACGAAACCGTGGCGGTGCCGGCACTGCCGCCGACCCGGTTGATGATGACCGGCGCGAACTTGATCGTTTCCGGCACCGAGTTGCTCAACGTGGCAAATTGGAATTTTCCCGCCGCCGCCGTTTCGTCGTCAATGATCGTGAACATCGCGTTGGAACGTCCGCCGAGTTCCGCGCCGCCCAGCGGATCCGCGAGGTGAAGATTCACCGTGCGGTTGCCGTCGAGCAGATGATTGCCAAACGCTTGCAGGGTGATGGTTTTCTCCGTTTCGCCATCTGCAAAACTGACCGTCTGGTTGATGGGATTGTAGTCATCATTCGCGATGGTGGCCGTGCCGTCCGTCGTGAAGCAAGTCACGGAAACGATGCTGGCATCGCCACTGCGGGTGATGGTGACGTTGTTAAATAAATCGGGATTTTCCGGGCCGGCAAACTGGCTGGCGGCAAACTGGATGCGGCCATTGCTCGGCGGCGTGGGCAGCGTGGCGAGTGGGAAATCCGTCTGGCGGAAATAACCGGCCAGACCTTTCGCGCCGGGATAATTCGTCGAGAGCGTTGCGCGTTTGACGAACAGGAGGCTGCCCTGATACGCCGTGCCGTCATTCAGAGTGTCCGCCGGGATTTGCGCCACGAGGTTCGTGCCGTTCAGCGCATTCGTCACGAACAACGCGGGCGTCGAGATTACCGAGGAGCCATCCAGCGTGGCGATGCTCACCATAATAAAATCATTCGTGGTGCCGTTCGTGAACGTGCCCCACGAGAGGTTCAAGGGCTGCAAGGCTTCCACTGTTTGCACATCATCCCAGTTCACGAGCTTCGGCACGGGCGGAAAATTATCCGCCGGCAACGCCAGCGCCGGTTTGTTGGTGCCGTCGTGTTGGCCAACGATGGTGTAGGCGTAACTGCCCACGGCATACGCTGCATCCAACGAAGTCTTGTTGGTGAATCCCGTTTCAAATTCAAACGTGCCGTCGTTGTTCGTCAGCACGCGCACCTGAGTGTTGGGCAGTTTCAAAGTGACCGACAACACCGAGTCCGTGGCCGCGCCGTCCACGATTGACGTGAATCTGAAGGGCTTGTTATTCGTCAGCGTCAACACCGTGGTGGCATTGGTTTGGAAATAATCCTGACCTTTGGCGACCAAGAAACGGGTCACGTCACCGGCCTGCACGGAGGTCAGTGAGCTGAACGCCAGCGCGGTTAATAGTGAGGTGCAGAGATTTTTTATTTTCATGGTGGTGTAAATTCCTTCAAAAACGGGGCGTGAGAATTTCATTTTTTGCACGCGCGTTCAAGCAAAAACCCGGATTCGTTTCCCGCCCGTGCGGTCGTGGCCAATTTCTGCATTGGACTTTCTCGCGCCGCTGCATTTACCCTTTTCCCGCATGAGCCGCCCTTACGAAGAAATTCTCGATGGAGCCACTTTGCCGCGATCCGCGCCCGGTGAACGCCACGAAAAAATTTGTGCGTTGCTGCACCGGGAACTCGCCATCGCCGTCAATGGCCTCGCGGCGGTGCAACTGCTCGCGCCGCGCACCGCCGTGCCCGTCACGCGCGGCACGCTGCTGCGCCCCGACCTCGCGCTGGTCACTGCGGCCACGGGGAAATTATTTCTCGCCGTCGAAATCGTCAGCCGCGACGATCATAAAAACGACACCGTCACCAAGAAGGAAATCTACGACCAGATTCGCGTGCCGCGCCTGTGGATGGTGGATCCGCGCTACGACAATGTGGAAATCTATCACAGCTTCGAATTTGGTTTGAAACTTCACGGCATCTTGGCTGGCAGCGAAAAACTCACCGAGAAATTAGTCCCGCAATTTCAAATCAGCATCACGGAAATTTTTTCAGCCGCGTGAATACGCATGGTTTCCCCCCCGTCAGCAGCCAATAGCAAAGCTCGTTTTCAACTGGATAAAATCACGAGAACTCGTAGTGACTGGAATTCAACGGCGCGAATATAATTGGGCCTTGCCACAAAGTGTTGTGTGAGGCTCGGTGAGCATGCGACTCACTTGGTTGCTATGCAGCGCCACCAAGTGGCAGCACTGGAACGAAAATGTAGTCCGGAAATTTCAGGTGTCCTCGAAAGTGCCCAACACAGAAATTGGTAGTGCGTTATGATTCCTTTTTATTTAGTGCAGACTTAACTTTTCCAGCCGCAGTTTTTTTGGAAGTGGTGACGGGGTTAGCTTGCAGCCGACGGTCATAGAGATGGTCGCCCAGTTCGCGGGTGACTTTGGTTAGTTCATCATAGGGCGTGTCCGTGACATCCACAAAGCCGATAGGCGCATTTTCGCCATCCGCGCGGCCGGTAAGCGGTTGATCCAAGTATTGAAACCAATGCGTGCCGACGACCAGCGGATTGTCCAGCGCACCGGTGAGATAATACCAATAGCTATCCGCGCGTTGTTCTTCGCAGAGCTGACCGCAATCAGCGTTGGCGGCAAAGCTGCGATCCCAAGCGGGGAAATGGAATTCGCCAATGATGATGGGGCGATCCAAATTATCCGGGAGCTTCAAGTCGCGGATACTGGTGGCGTATTTGTTGAAACTCACCACATCGCAATGCTTGGCAGCCGTTGCGCCCGGCCTCTGCCAGCAGTGCCGTGCCGATTCTGACGATTCAAGCTGATAGCTCGATTTTTTGCAGCGGTGATTTTTCCAAGAGCGATACTTACACGGTGAAATTTCACGACGTGCCGGCTGGGTTGCAGGCCTTCCGGCTGGAAATGTTGCCGGACGACCGTCTGCCCAATCACGGGCCTGGCTCGATTTATTACGAGGGGACGCCGGGAAATTTCTGGCTCTCCACCGTCCGGCTCAAGGCCGACGGCCAACCGGTCGCCCTCACTAACACCACGGAAAGTTTCGCTGAAAAAATTAACACCGCCGCCATGACGCTGGATGGCGACGCGCAAACGGGCTGGTCCATCGCGGGCGGCGTCGGGAAAACGCAGAGCGCCGTTTTTCAATTCGCGCAAAGCCTCGCGGCCTCGAACGAGCTGCAACTTGATTTGACCTGTGAAAAATATTACGCCGCCGGGCTGGGGCGGTTTCGAGTTTGGGTAACGACAAACTGGAATGCCCGCGCCAGCAAACTAGACGACGCGACTTTGGCGGTGCTGGGTAAATATCGGGGCAAGGAAAAACTTGAAGCCTTGATCGCCGCGACCAACAACTCGCTGGATCGCGAACTTTTACTGCGGCAATTTGCCTTGTTATCCCCAGACTTCGCCGACCCGCGCAAGGAAATTGACAAGCTAACGATGCCGGAACTTCCCACGACGCTCGTGATGCAGGAACGTCCGCCGGGAGAGGAAAGGAAAACGTTCGTCCACCATCGCGGCGAATTTTTGAGCACCGAGGCGGAAGTGAAACCGGGCGTGCCGGCGTTTTTGCCGCCGTTGCCACAGAGTGAGTCGAAGAATCGTCTCACCCTCGCGAAGTGGCTGGTGTCTGCGAACAATCCGCTCACGAGCCGCGTGATCATGAATCGCCAGTGGGAAGCGTTGTTTGGTCGCGGCATCGTGGCGACGACCGGAGATTTTGGCTTCCAAGGTGAACTGCCATCGCATCAGGATTTGCTGGACTGGCTCGCGATAGAATTTATGAAGCAGGGTTGGTCGCAGAAAAAAATGATTAAGCTGATGGTGATGAGCGCAACGTATCAGCAGTCCAGCGTGGCCACGCCGGACTTGGTTGAGCGCGATCCGCAAAATATTTTGCTCGCGCGTGGCCCGCGCTTTCGCATGGATGCAGAAATGGTGCGCGCCGCCGCGCTCGTCGCCAGCGGTTTGCTCTCGGAAAAAATCGGCGGGCCTAGTGTGTATCCGCCGCAGCCGCCCGGCGTTTCGTCCGAAGGCGCTTACGGTCCGCTGGAATGGAAAACCAGTGTCGGGCCGGATCGTTATCGTCGCGGACTTTATACGTTCGCCAAACGCACCGCACCTTACGCGATGACCGCGATATTTGACGGCCCGAGCGGCGAAGTTTGTCTGGCGCGACGCGACCGCTCGAACACTCCGCTGCAGGCACTCACTTCGCTAAATGACATGGCCTTCATGGAATGTGCCCGCGCCTTGGGGCAACTCGCCGCCAAGGTTGAGGGCGATGAAGCTGCGCGTGCCGAAATCATTTTCCGCCGTTGCCTCACGCGTCCGCCAACGAACGACGAACGCGCAGCGCTCGTAAAATTTTTCCAAGCGCAACTTGCGCGATTTGCGGGCGGTGAACTGAAAGCGACGGAGATCATGGAAGCCAAGGACGACGCGCACTTGAACGAGCAGGCCGCGTGGACGACCGTGGCGCGCGTATTGCTAAATCTGGATGAAACCATCAACAAGAGCTGAATTATGAATTGCCACGACCATCTTTATTCCTGGAGCAACCCGCAGGTAAATTCGCGCCGTTGGTTTTTGAAAGAGTGCGGCCTCGGTCTCGGCAAACTTGCGCTGGCGTCGCTGCTCACGGATTCGTTTCTTCCGAAAGCTTTCGCCGCGAACATTTCTGCCGCTGATGCGCTCAAGCCGCGCACGCCGCATTTTCCGGGCAAGGCGAAACACGTCATTCATCTTTTCATGGCGGGCGCGCCGAGCCATTTGGATTTGTTCGATTACAAACCGGAATTGGAAAAGCTCGCAGGCAAGCCGTTGCCGCCGTCGGTGATCGCGGGGCAACGTTACGCTTTCATCCGATCCGATGCGGCAGTGCTCGGACCGCAGTTCAAATTTTCCAAGCACGGGCAGTCCGGGGCGGAACTTTCCGAAATGCTCCCGCACCTTGGTGAAATCGCGGACGATGTTTGCCTCATCAAGTCCATGAAGACCGAGCAGTTCAACCACGCGCCGGCCCAGATTTTTTTGAACACCGGTTTCGCGCAGCCGGGCCGGCCAAGCATTGGCTCGTGGGCGCTTTACGGCTTGGGCAGCGAATCGCAAAATTTGCCGGCGTATGTGGTCATGTCCACCGGCTCTGGCATCAGCGGCGGCTCGGCGAATTGGTCGAGCGGCTTCATGCCGTCCCTCTATGCTGGCGTGCGCTTTCGGAATCAAGGCGATCCAATTCTGGACGTGAGTAATCCGAAAGGCGTTGATCCGAAATTACAACGAGCTTCTCTCGATCTTATTGCAGAATTAAATCACGCGCGGCTGGGAATTGTCGGTGATCCGGAAATTGAATCGCGCATCGCGTCTTACGAAATGGCGTATCGCCTACAAACCTCCGCGCCCGACTTGATGGATTTGAAAAGTGAGAGCAAGGAAACGCTCGCGATGTATGGCTGCGACCCGGACAAGCCGAGTTTTGCGCGGGCCTGCCTGCTCGCGCGGCGCATGATCGAACGCGGCGTGCGCTTCGTGAACATTTATCACGAAGGCTGGGACGCGCACTCGGACGTGGTGGGCAATCTAAAAAAAAATTGTGGCGCAACCGATCAAGCTTCTGCTGCACTCGTCAAAGATCTCAAGCAGCGCGGGCTGTTGGATGAAACCCTCGTCGTGTGGGGCGGTGAGTTCGGTCGCACGCCGATGGTGGAAAGTAACGCGTCGCTGGGTCGCAGCCTCGGTCGCGATCACCATCCGGCGGCGTTCACAATGTGGATGGCGGGTGGTGGCATCAAGCCCGGCCTGACTTATGGTGCGACTGATGAAATGGGCTTCCACGTCGTGCAGGACGAAGTGCAGATTTACGACCTACAGGCTACGATCCTCCACTGCCTCGGCTTCGACCATGAACGACTTACTTACACACATCAAGGTCGGCAGTTCCGACTTACGGATGTTCACGGTAAGGTGGTGGAGAAGATTCTCGCGTGATGGCGTTCGGGTTGAAGAACCGATCTTACGGCGGTTGTTTCCTCGAGAATTACGGGAGCTTGCCCGAAATCTCGTGGTGTGAAAAAGTTAGAAAACAATGCAACTTGCCGAATAGATTCACGGCTCAATTAACACGAAAAGGACTCGTCGTTATTTGCTATCTGGTAAGTCTGGCACGGGTTGAGTTTTTAAGCAGCGCGAACCGATTGGCACCATGAAACAAAACACTATGAAACAATTCTGGCCATATATTCTTATCGCTGCGGGTTTGTTGCTGATGGTTGGCGGCTTCGTTTACGACGTGATATTTGCCGGCATTCCTTACCAAGATCCCACGGCGGAGATGTCGGCCAATTATAATCGGCACGCGCACATTGCCTCCACCATCCGTTGGTGCGGGGTCGTTGCCTTTATTATCGGTGCGTTGGGCGGAATTGAACGCCGGGTTGTTGCGACCAAAAAAAAATAAAAAACGAAAATAAAACCAATTAAATCTGGGATTATGTAGATAACAAACTTTTAGCTTTGCATCCGCAGATTTCACTGATGACCGCAGATTTCCCTGCTATTATCCGCGAAATCTGCGTCATCTGCGGATAAAACCCGGCACAGGTTTGTTTTGTGCATAATTCCAATTAAATCCGTTCTCGCATTGGCTCTTATCGCCAGCGTGATTTTTGTCGGCTCCAACTGCGCGACCGCGAGTGACACAAATTCACTACCCACCGAAACTCCCGCGCAGCGCGAGGCGCGGATGGCGTGGTGGCGGGATGCCAAGTTCGGGATGTTCATCCACTGGGGCGTTTATTCCGTGCCGGCAGGTTTTTATCACGACCAGCCCGTCAAGGGCATCGGCGAGTGGATCATGAACAAAGGAAAAATTCCGATGGCCGAATACCAGTCGTTCGCCAAAGAATTTAATCTCGTAAAATTTGACGCCGACGCGTGGGTAAAAGCCGCTGCCGACGCGGGCATGAAATACATTGTCATCACCTCCAAGCACCACGATGTAACAATCACGGGGTTTGGAATGAAAACGGCGCACGATTGTCGTTTCAAGTGCTGCCGCTTTTTTGGCAAACAGCGTGGTTCAAATTACTGATTGGGATGGTGGTGGTCGCCGTGCTGATTTTTTTTATCGCATCAAACTTGCGCGTTTGCGGGCGCTAGAAAAACTTCGCCAGCAGATCGCACGCGATCTCCATGACAAAGTGGGGGCTAATCTAGGAAGCATTTCGCTGCTCACCGAAGTCATGGAGCAACGTCCGCAACCGGGCGACCTCGCCCAAATCCGTTCGACGGCGGATCAGACCGTGGACACCTTGCGCGATCTGGTGTGGATCATCAATCCCTCGCACGAACATCTCTCGGACTTGATTGCGCGGCTCAAGCAGATTGCCGCGATCATGCTGACAAATCTCACCTACGAATTCGCCGAAATGGAGTCGGCAAACAACATCAAGCTATCGTTGGAACTCCGGCGGAATGTGCCACCGCTATTCAAGGAGGTGTTGAACAACATCCGCAAACATTCCAAGGCGCGTCGCGTCGCCATCCGGTTGTATTGCCAGGATGGTTTTTTGATCGGTGAAGAACGCGGAGTGGATTTTGCCTTTGCGCGCCACACGCACAAAGAAACCGTGATTCCTTTTTTTCGGTTGATCAATCCGGCAGATGCCGGGTGTGGCGGAAGGGCGGTTCATAGATTATTTTTTCCTAAGTCCCGGCAGGGACGAACGATAATAGCCCACGATTTCAACCGTGAGTTGCGAACGCAAATCCAGCCAAGCCCCGGAGGGGCGAAAGAACGCCTCGGAATACCAAGACGATTTCTTCCGTCCCTGACGGGACTCGCTCCGTTCGCGCGCGTTTACCCAGCGATGAATCGCTGGGCTATTTTCGGGCGTCCCGATGGGATTTTGATTCGGATTGTGCATGGATTCTTTCCAATAATTTCTCGGCAGGTTCCGCCTCTGACATATTCGTGAGTATGAGCCGGTTTGAAAAAGCAGGGAAGCAGAAAATCCCAATTGCGTTGGCCAAGATCTGCGTAGTCCGTGTTTTGCGACAGGGCGTGTTCGGGCGGTCAAAACATTAGGCTTGCTTCCACCAGACCGACGCCTTACCAGATTGGCAGGTATTATCCGGGCTATAAAATTCCAATGAATCTTAATAGGATTAAATCATTGACCTTGTCGCAGGCAGAACTCCCGCACCTCCACGTCTATTTTAATTCTGTCGGCCTCTCAACGCGGATCAACCATCTAGCCACCTCATCGAAAAATGAAAACCAATAAAAAGAATCGGTCCGCGAAAGCAACGCCGCCCGCGAAGGCGGTGCGACGTGCCGCCCTCCTGACCGATAGCGGTTCTGTGACTCTGGAGCAGGCCAAAGCTATCGTTCAGGATCGGGCTCCAAAGCGCGCCTTAACTCGTCAGTTGGTGGCAACCGTTCCGCTGGCCACGCCGGGTAGCGTCGGTGCCGAGCGCAAAAAACTCCGACTGCAACACCGCAAAGAGAATCAGCAGCGTATCCGCGAATACAAAGCCACCATGCAAATCATGAAGCAGCGCGGCGTCACCGGCTTGGCTCACCAGGCGGCCAAAGCTGGGAGTCAGCGCGGCCCTATTGGTCCAGTAGGAAGCCGGGCACCCGCTGCGCTCGCACCGCAACCGTTGCAAATTTTTGCCGAGGGCGATTCATGGTTTGATTATCCCATTCCTTTTTTTGGCGGCGGCATCATTCCGCGTTTGGAAGATCAGCTCGGCGTGCCCATCCTCAATCTCGCCAAGGCCGGTGACGAAGTCCGGTTCATGTTAGGTGTGGAGGAACGTAAAGTTCTGGCGAAACACCTCATGGATGGTTGTCCGGTTGGCGGAGCTTGGGATGTTTTGCTTTTCTCCGGCGGCGGAAACGACATTGTAGATAACCCGATGGCTCTCTGGATCAAAGATTTCAATCCCGGCGTTCCGCCGAGCGCGCTGATTCATCAGGCGCGTTATGACGCGGCCTTGGCGCTCGTGCGCGCTGGCTATGAAGATTTGATCACTCTGCGCGACACCTTTAGTCCCGGCACGCATCTGGTCTTCCATGCCTATGACTTTGCCATTCCTGATGGTCGTGGAGTTTGTTTCCTCGGTCCTTGGCTAAAACCAACTTTTGATCTACGAAAATTCCCCGTCAGCTCGCCCGCAAGGTTTGAGGTGGTAAAAGCCATGCTGCAACAATTCGCCGCGTTGCTCCTATCGTTGGAAAGCCGTGGTAACGTAACCTTCATCAATGGGCAGGGAACCTTGGCACCGGTTCCTAGTTCTTGGCACAACGAACTACACCCCTCAAAGCAAGGCTTCGATAAATTTGCCAACCTATTCCACGCGAAGCTAAAAGCCCTTTTCCCGGCGCGCGTGCTTTAATCAATAGAATAAATAAGAACTGATGAGACGATTCAATTAGCCAGAGAGAACTAAAAAAATTGGTTCAAAAATTGATAACTAATGCCTTCTGTCCGATCTATCTCAACCTTTCAAATATATGATCTCCGACTTTCTAGATGAAAAGTATGTCCTCGCTCAAGCGCGCGCTCAACGCCACTGGCTTCAAGATTTGCTGAAAAAAACGAAAGCAAAAAATTCTGCCGCGCTCGCGGCCTTGAAAAAATACGGTGTGTCGGCCAAACAAATAGAGACTGCCATCAAGGCACTAGATGCGGCGCTCATGCTGGCCAGCGCCGCCAAGCCCGGCTCGCACGCGGCGTTCATTCCGTCTATCCCTGTGCTCTGCGCTTTTCAAGCAGGCATGACGAGCATGGCGGATCGGCGAGCCAATACGGTCTCGGATTCGCCCGTGCCCTCGCCCGCTTCGCGCCGTGTCGTATCGAGAAGCGCAGGCGCAAGACCGATGGCGGTCATTGACACTTCGGCGACGGAACACTTGAAGCGCCGGGCTGACGCCGGTGCGATCACCGGGCCGGGGCGCGCGGTGGTGCGGGCGCCGTTTGTGGAAGGCGATGACATTCATTACGGGCTGGATGGCTTCGAGGCGAAGTTCGGGGCTTTATTCAGGGGCCGCCGGAAGTTCAACAACAAGGCCGCCGTGTCTGCGCTTTCGACCAAGCCGTTGCGGCTATTTGTTTTTGGTGATTGGGGCACGGGGCTGCCGCTCGCGCAGATGGTCACGCAACAAATTCGCCAGCAGATTGATCTTGCCGATGACACCCGCCAGCAACATGTGGTGCATCTCGGTGATGTTTATTATGTAGGTGAGCCGGAAGAATACTCGGAGCGAATGATCGCATCGGGTATGTGGCCGGTGACGGGAATAGAGAAGGACAAGATTGGTTCGTGGAGTCTCAACGGAAATCACGATATGTATGTCGGTGGCTTCGGCTACTTCGACAAACTGCTGCGTGATGGTCGTTTCCTGCGCTGGCATCGCGACGCTGCGGGCGAGCCTTCGAGTTTCTTTGTCATCGAGGATGCGGACTGGCAATTTTTTGGATTAGATACTGCGTGGAACCTTCCCTCGCTCGCTAGCGCTATCTTTGGGGATCCAACGCTGAAGGACTACGGCGGACAAAATGGAATCCTCACCAAGGAACAGGTGAAGTGGATGGCTAGTCAGCGCAATGCCGCGAAAGGTTGTGTGCTGTTCACGCATCATCAACCGGCAGCATCGCGCACAACAGAAAAGCAGCACGCAGACGAGGCCGTTAAGTTACTCAAGCAGGAAGGGGTGTATGCCCAGATTGATGCCTGGTTCTGGGGGCATGAACATCGTTGCGTTGTTTTCAAACCGAAGGCGGAGCGCACCACGCCACGACTCGCGGACGCGCCGGAATTTTGCGCCTGCATCGGCCACGGCGGTATCCCGGTGACGGCCAAAAATTTTGAAGAAGATAAGACGATTTCAGATGTCGCCTGGCAAGAAAATCGCCTTGATGGAACTTCGCCGGTGTATGAAGGCGAGCGTATCGTGCCTTTCGGATTTGCGCGGATTGACACGGCGCCGGGCGCACTCGATATACGCATCTTCGATCACAATGGTGCCGAGCGTTACCAGACTACCTTCGTGCGGCCAGTGCCTGCATCAGTGGCACTAGCTGATACTAAGTCGCCATCCCGCTCTATCAGCCGCAGCTTCGTTGTTAGCAAGCAAAAGAAATTAACTAAGTCCGCCAAAAAACAAAACGCGCACGCAACCATCGTAGATAAACGACAATCAAGCCAACCTAACCACCATCAGACTATGAGCAAAAAAATCACGGCCAGCACCAGTAAACCAACACCCGTCACCGTTGCCGAGTGGACTATCCTTATCTACATGGCGGGCGACAACAATCTAGATTCGTTCGGCGGAAAAGATTTGCAGGAGATGAAGCGGGTCGGCTCCACGGACAAGGTGCGGGTCGTCGTGCAACGCGACAGCGCGAAAGAAGGCGCGCATCGCTACCATGTGCAAAAGGGCACTACCCTGAAGCAGGATGAAATCGCGGCGCTCGGCGAGATCAACACCGGTGATCCGCGCGTGCTTGAAGATTTCCTCAATTGGGGATTAGCTAAGTATCCTGCGAAGCGCACGATGGCCGTGGTGTGGAACCACGGCAACGGCTGGGACGACACCGATATTTACGCGGCGGCGAAAGCGCGGGGACTCAAGCCAATGCCGGCGGCTGGCGATGGCGCACGGCGCGGCATCGGCGGGTTGGACACGGGCTTTGCCGTAGCCCGCGCAGTGAACATTCCACGCGCGCGCGGTTCATTTTTTGTTACCGCCTTCGACATGAAAAAAGTGAACGGCCTTCGCCGCGCCATTGCCTTTGATGACAAGGCGCAGGACTTTCTCGACAGCGTGGAACTCAAAAATGTTTTTTCCTCCGTCGCGAAAAAAATGAAAAAGAAATTCGATGTCATCGGCATGGACGCCTGCATGATGAGCATGATAGAGAATGGCCTACAGGTGCAGGGCGGCGGCGAGGTCTTCTGCGGCTCACAAGAAATCGAACCGGGCAATGGCTGGCCCTATGACCGTATCCTCGCGGCGCTTAATGCGACACCAGTGATGCCTGGCCAGCAGCTCGCTAGTTTGATCGTGAAGGAGTTTGTGGCTTCTTATCCCAAGACTGAAGCTGTGACCCAATCCGCTTTCGATCTCGCGGCCTTGACCGCCGTGCAGAAATCTGCGGACGCATTCGGCGATTTGTTGATCAAGGCGCTGGCTAATCCAGATGACCTAGCCGTCGAGGGCGCAATCAATCGCGCCCGCAAACAATCGCAGAAGTATGAGCACCCGGACTACGTGGATCTTTGGGACTTCACCGCCAAGCTCGCCGCTCTTTGGCCCGGTTGCGCGCCCGCCGCCAAAGCGGTGCAGCAGGCTATCGGCAAGTGTGTCTTCGCCAATGCCGCGCCGCACGCCAACGTCAGCCAGTCACACGGTCTCTCGATCTACCTGCCGGTGGACAAGGTGAACGATCTTTACACGCGGCTCGACATTGCGGGTCGCGGCTGGGCGAAATTTCTTAAAGCCTTCAAAGGTTAATTCAGCTACTTAATTTCACCCATTTATTGTCATGGTAAAGAAACGAATCGCTGCCCCAAAGCCCGGACGCGCAGTCGCTATCGCCGGGCGTGAGAAGACTTATCAAGTCGTGCTCCGAACGCGCGAATTTAAGATCACGGCCAACGTCGAAGACCGCGCGTTGTATCCGCGCGCGGTGGCTTGGAATCGCCTGCTGACTTCGGATCGCGGACGGCAGTCAGACCAGCCTGCCGACCGTCGCGTTTGGCAGGAGTCCGGGCTGCAGGCCATTATAGAACTCGCGAGAGTCGGCGGCGTCGAACCCAAGGAGGCCGAGGACTTCCTTGCTTCCGCCGCGAAATGTGGCGAAGTCCAGGTCGAGATGGAGTGGGAGGCTGAAACCATTGGCTGGGCCGCCCGCGTATTTCCTTGGGAGGCACTGATTGCGCTGGCGACCAAACCGGCGCGCGAAAAACTTGCTGGCGAAGGCCGGGGAATTGTGGTCGTGCGTTGGTTGCGTTGCAAAGCTCCGTTGCTACCATCTGCCACGGGGCCGATTTGTTTTGCCGTCAGCGCTGAAGCGAAACAAGCGGGCTATGATACCGACACCGAGCATGCCGCCATCGAAGCCGCCATTGATCCGCTAAAGCTAGTAGATATCCCATCAGGATCGCTGGCACAGTTGGGCGACAGTCTTAAAGATAAGAAGCCGCGCGTGCTTCATTACGTCACGCCTTCAGCGCGCGATGTCGGGCGCGGGGAGTCGGTGGCCGAGGGACAAAAACTGGAGGACATCGCGAGAACCGTCGCGGCCCATCACCCGCAACTCGTCGCCTTCAGTTCCTGCCACACTGGACGCCGACTCGCGCCGCTGGCGATCGCGTATGGCGCACAGCTCGCCGTGGGCTTCCATGACGACGTGATGGACAGCAGTTGCCCGGTGTTTTTCGGCGCGTTCTATCGCGAGTGGGCCAAGACGGGACTGGTCTTCAAAGCCCTGCGGGAGGGTCTCGAAGCTCACAATTGGAAAAAGTCACCGAACGATCTCGGTGGCATCACCCTCTGGTCCGCGACGGATCTCCTCCAAGGACCGAAACGTTCCGTGAAAATCCCTGCGCGCTCCAGTGCCACGGTTGAACGTTTGGAGAAGCCGGAACTTATTCTCGAAGCCCTCAAGGTCACCTGCGTTTTGGAAACCGCGCTGAACTACTCCATGCTCCACAACAAGCGCGGTGGACTCTTCGCCAACTTCGGCGTGCTCAAACTCAAGTCTGGAAAAATTGATGACCTAGAGATCACTGTGAAAATTGACACCGGCCTAGACCGGCCGGTGGAATGTCATTTCTTTGCGGCCATTCCTGACCAGCCGGATCGCACCGTGGACTTCATGGAAAATATTACCGTGCCGCTCGGCTCCGAGCTACTGCGGCGGCGTGGCGAGATGCTGCGCGGCATCGTCGAAGTCACCATCTACTGTGGCCAGGTGCGCGTCTTTCATAGTTTTGATTCCATCGAACTGCCGCCCTGTGATGAATGGAAAGATGACGAAGCCGGACGGCGCTTCCTGCCCTCCTTCATCTTCCCGCGTGACCCGGCCGTGCGCGAGATACTTACCAGCGCGCAGCCTTTTCTGCGCGCGCTCAAAGATGATGTCCGCGCAGCGTTTGATGGGTATCAAAATTCAGGCAACGCCGGAGTGATTGATTCGCTGGACGCACAACTCCGTTCCATCTGGGGCGCACTCCAGCAAAATTGCCGACTCGATTATACCAACCCGCCGCCGTCTTACACCAAGAACGTCCAGCGCGTGCGCACGCCCGAGGAAATCATGCGCTCCCGCCGCGCCACCTGTCTCGAACTTGCCCTACTCCTCGCGTCTTGCTGGGAGCACATCGGTCTCTATCCCGTGATCTTTCTCTCCAAAGGCCACGCCTTCACCGGCTACTGGGCGAGCGATGTGGCGTGGCGAGATTTTTTTGACACAAAGAAACGTCTGAACGCGGCCAAAGATATTAACCCTGCCGATGAAGACGTGCAGGACAAGACCCTTAATTCGATTGATCCTGCAAAGGCTTCCGGCGGCGGCATGGCGTCCAAAGATCCAGACTGGTTGCTGCGAGCCACGCACCATCTCGCACTCATCTCCCGCGAAGTCAAAGCCGGGCGTCTCGTTGCCGTTGAAGCCACGGCCGTCGCACGTTTAGAGTCGTTCCGTGATGCCATCAACCTCGGACGTGCTCAACTTTCCGAAGCGTTCGCCGCCGGAACCTTTGACGGGATGATTGATGTCCGCACCGCCCGCGATCAACGCGTCACTCCACTCGCCATCATCACCGAAGGCATCGTTGCATAATTTTTTGAACCAGTGAACCGACATTGAAGGATATCGCCTATGAATTAGAGGAACAACACGCCTTCGCTTGGCCAGTCTTTGAATAGATTCAGCGCCTCACCTCCCAAGTGAATAATCACCGGCCTATCAGTTTTTTTTGCGAGTGAAACTCACCGCGCCGTTCTGCCAGTCCACATCCTCGCCATTCAGATTGGTGCGGCGCTTATTCCCACGAGTCAATGGCCTGACGTAGAGTCTGGAGGCTGCTTTGGCGATTATTTTCATCCAGCCAATTCCCAACTCGGTATAATTTTTCTAACTGGTCAGCTTGCGCTTGATAATACGGCTTGCCCGCCGCGCCCACCGGCCCAAGCTTCGCGGTCGGATTGATTTCCGCGTATTTCAGTTCCGGCGGGATGCTGGCTCCGAACGACGCCAGCAGTTCAATCAACCGCCCGTCGAGGCGGCGAACAATCTTTGATTTCAATTGCCCGATTGCCGGATTTTGTTTTTGTAGTGTCAAGGCTTTGTCGGCCAGCGTCAGGGCGTTGGCGTAGTTTTCGAGCACATAGGCGGACTGCGCTTGGCTGACCGTTTCCGTCAACTGTTTCAAAGACTGTTGAGCCGCTTCTTTAATTTTTGTGGCGGCGGAATCACCGGGCATTTTTTTTAAGGCGCTGCTGGCCGCCGTCACGGCTCCGGCAAAATCTTCGCGGGTCAATGTCGCTTGGGCGTTGGCCAGTTCAAGCTGATAGCTTTTGAGACTTCCAAGTTTGTCCAAAGCATTGGCCTTGAACTTCCGCATCGCTGGGTCATTGCCATAAACCGCAAGGGCATTGTCAGCATTGGTGGCGGCGGCAAAAAAATCTCCATTCTTGAACGCGGTGGTCGCGGCGTTCACGGACGTATGATAGCCGTTGAGAATGTCCTGTGCCGACTCGCGCACGGTGATGGCGGTGCGCTCGCCCGGAACCTTGTCCAAGGCACTGTTGGCAAAACGGACGGCGTTGGAATAATCCTGACGGTTCAGCGCGGCTTGCGCGCTTTTCAACGCTTCGACATAAATTTTTTGACCATCAAATCTGGTGGCGGCATTGGTGCGGAGTTGTTGCATGGCCGGGTCATAAGGATAAATCGAGAGCGCGAGATCGGCATTTTCCTGCGCGGCCAAAAAGTTCAGTCCGGCCACCGCCGCGTGGGCGGCGTTCACGGCTTGATGATAGTCATTGAGATTTTTTTCCGCCCGCCCGCGCAGTTGGTCCGCCTCGACATCGCCGGGAATTTTTTGGGCAGCCGTTGCCGCCAGCAATGCGGCGTTCGTGAAGTCGCCAGACTTGAACGCCGCTTGCGCCTGCACCATCGCCGCTTGGTAAGCCGCGATGTTCAGCCGCTTGGCATGAGCCTCCGCTTTGAGCTGCTGCATCACTGTGTCTTTGGCCGACAAGTCCAGCGCGCGATCAGCATTCGTCTCGGCACTAGCGAAATCGCCACTGGTGAAAGCAACTTGTGCGGACATCGTGGCCGCCAAAAAATTTGTCAGGCGCAGCCGGGCATTTTCCTGCAAGGCCAGCGCGTTGCTATTGCCACTGAATTTTCCAAGCACCGCTTCCGCCCAGAGCAAGGCATTAGAATAGTCTTGATGCGCCAGCGCGGTCTGACCGTTTTGCAGCAACGCAGCCAAACTCGTTTGCAACTGGTGACGCTGCTGGCTGTCGGACGCCAGTTTTTGCAAGGCCGGATCATCGCCGCGAATCGCCAGAGCTTTCTCGGCGGCGGCGGCGGCACCGGCAAAATCTGCGCGGTTAAAATCATCATGCGCCTGCGCCACGGCCTGTTCATACGCTTTGGCGCGCAGATGACTGCGGGTCTGGTTGAAGCTGAAATAGCCGAGCACGACCACCAACCCCGCCGCTGAAACCACGATGGCGCTGCGGATATTTTTACGGATGCCGCGCCATTTTTGAACCGACTGCACGACAGAATTTTTTACCGCACTCCGAAAGGCGAGCCAGCCCGCAACCGATTTGATTTTTGATCGCC
Source organism: Limisphaerales bacterium (assembly GCA_025360325.1). Taxonomy (GTDB): domain Bacteria; phylum Verrucomicrobiota; class Verrucomicrobiia; order Limisphaerales; family UBA11358; genus UBA11358. Next base: position 30,051 of record JANYCI010000240.1, read on the forward strand.
TAACTTTTTCCGCAAAACTTTTTGCCGGACGAGATGAGCGCGCCGCCGAAATTTTTTGCAAAACGAATTGCCATGCCCGGCCCACCCACCCAACAATTTTGCCGCCAAGTTGCCGAGGCTTTTCCACCAGTCCGCGAAGCCCGCCCAAGTCCCGCCACTTGCGAGTAGCTTGGGTGAACACTTTTTGTCCCCGCGCTTTTGCGGCCTGGAAAAACTGGCCGCAGGCTCTGCCAATTCGGGCGGCTTGTTGCCACAGTTGCGCCTTGATGTCGGCGATGTCTTGATTGCGCTGCTGGCGAGAGACTTGTTTTTTTTTCGATTCTTCGGCCTCGGCCTGGCGCTGAAGTTCTTGCGCGGCGAGTTCCTCGGCCTTGCGTTTAACTTCGTCCTCCTGCCATTTCGCCTCCATCACGCGTCGCCGCGCGGCGGTCTCGGAGGCGCGTTGCTCGACTTGTTCGGCGAGCTTTTGCGTATGTTCCAATTCCGTCTTCAGATTTTTTTGAGCCGCTTCCTCGGCGGCAAGCCGCTGGTTTTCCAACTCAACCGGATCAGGTTCAACGACGGCTGGCTCGACGATTTCAGTGGCGGACGGTGCGGCTTGAATTTCCGCTGCCACTGGTGCGAGTTCCGTTTCCAGACTCGGCAAGATCGTGGATTTAACAAACAACGTGACCTCGGTCGCTTGGTCGGGATTGCGACCCGCCGTTGCCAATTCCCATTTGAGCAGCCCGCCATTGATTTCATCGCGCATCGCTGCCGCACTGTCGAAACGTTCGGCGGCAGTAGGTGCGAGACAGCGTTGCAACAGCGGAACCAACTCCGGGCGCGCTTGAAAAACGGGATGCTCGAAGCTGCACGGCAACGGCTTTTCCGATCGCCGGAAAAATTCCACCCACGCCTCCGACTCGGATTTTGGCAGGCGAGGGAAGGGGAGCTTGCGCGTGAGCGTCTGGTAAAGCGTCACGCCGAGCGAATACAAATCCGATTGCGCCGACCCTCGTCCGCTGCTCTGCGACGCAAATTCCGGTGGCATATAATCAAGCGTGCCGGGAACTTGCCCGCGCGTTTTCGTTCCCTCGTCGTCGCGCGCGATGCCGAGGTCGAAAATCTTTGCGCGCTGCGACTGACCGGCGGGCGCATACAAATTACCCGGCTTGAGATCGCGGTGAATGATGCCGTTGCGATGCAGATGATCGAGGCAGTCGAGGTAGCGCGCGAACAGTTGCAGCGTCTCGATCGGCTCCAGCCCGCTGACCGTGGCCTTGATGCGTTCGCGCAAACCGGCGCCGGGCATCCCTTCGAGAAATTCCAAGACGAGATAAAATTCTCGTTCGTCCTCGCGCACTTTGGCTTCGACAAAATCCACATACTCCGTGAGGTTCGGATGCGCCGCCTCGCGCAAAATTTTCGCCTCGCGCACGAAACGCGCCGATTGTTCCGCGCCGAACAATCGCTTGATGGCTACGAGACGACCATCGCGCACACGCTTCGCTTTGAAGACTTCGCCGAAGCCGCCTTTGCCGAGCCATTCCAGAAAATCGTAGGTGTCCGCGCCGTGCTTGAGCTTGCGAAAATTTATTTCTTGGAAGTTTGCGGCAACTTCGCTGAACGACTTGAACCGCGCCGCACGGTCGGGGTTGATGCACTTGGCAACGCACGCGCCGGCTTGATTCAACACGCGAAAAATCGGATGGCGAAAATCTGGCGCGGGCGCGGCGGCCGATCCGATCCAGCGAATGAAATAGCCACGGTTCGCATCATCGCCGAGCGCGGGAAACGGCAGACCACCCGTTAGTGTGTAATGCAAAATGATGCCAAAACTAAAAATGTCCGACTGCTCATCGCCGCGAAATTTTCCGTCCTTCGCAAAGTCCGGTGCCATGTAATCGAACGTCCCCTTCGCGCCCGCTGTGCTCGCGGTCGCGTCCGCCTCGCCATCGTCCTGCCGCGCAATGCCGAAGTCCATGAGCTTGGGCACGGCGGCACTGGTGATGTGAATGTTCGATGGCTTGAGGTCGCGGTGGATGACACCATTTTCACTTGCGTATTGCAATGCCTCCAAAACCGGCAGCAAAACACCGCGCGCTTTTTCCCACGCCAAGCCGCGCGGATTTTTTTCGAGCAACGTCTTGAACGATTCGCCATCGAGCAGTTCCATCACGAGGCAATGCAAGTCTGCTTCCAACTCCGTTTCGCGCCACACGAACGAGTCTTTGTAACGAACGATGTTCCGGTGGTTGAGCTTGCTTAAAATTTCGATCTGCCGACGGAACTGTTGCGGCTCTTTGTCCTGCCCCGGCTTTTTGAACAGGCGTTTGATCGCCACCGCCTCGCCGAGCGCCACGCCGGAAATAGTTTTCACCGCGCAGACCGCCTGATAGACGCGCCCTTCCGCACCATCGCCAAGCACGCGCTGCAACTCGTAGTTGCCGAGAACGGTTTTGGTGGTGTCAGCCATGCGCGTCAGTGGTTGGCCGTCGCCGTCGGGCTGGTGGCGGGCGCGGGCGCATTGGTGGCGATTCCGTTCAGCCGATTCAGCCACTCGGTTTTAGTGGCGGCGAACTGCGGGCTGAACCAAACAGGTCGTTCTGATACTTGTTCAACTTGAAAAACGGTGACACAATCCGCATCGGCACTGCGACACTAGTTTTTTCTGATGCAGTCGCAGCGGTTTCCGCTCCGGCAAAAGTCTCCCGCCCGGTATCCGTAAAAAATTCATCGGCGGCGGCGAATGCCGACTTCGCCGTGCCGGAGCGGCTTTACGCGGACGATGTCATAGCGTTGAAAAACCGGATTCACGAGAAGGTTCTCGAAAAATTAAATCTCCGCGAAATCGCTTCCAAGGAAACGCAAGATCACGAGATGCTCGCGAAGATGGAGGAGGCGCTAGACCGCGTGCTGCGCGATGTGCGCCACGAAATTCCGCAAGACTTGTCGCCGGAGTTGCTGCGCTCGGCGATGCTGGATGAACTTGTTGCTTACGGCCCTATCACGCCGATGCTCAAAGACCCGACCGTCACGGAAATCATGGTGAACGGTGCGGGCTGCATCTTCGTGGAGCAGGGAAAACTCAAGCAGACGCGTGCGCGGTTTTACGATGACAAACATTTGATGGCGATCATCCGCCGCATCGTCGAACCGCTCGGCCGTCGCGTGGATGAATCTTCACCGCGCGTGGATGCGCGTTTGCCCGATGGCAGCCGCGTGAACGCCATCATCCCGCCCATCGCGCTCGACGGCCCGTCGCTGACTATTCGCAAATTTCCCGAACGCAAATTAACCGTGGAAGATTTGGTCGGCTACGGCAGTTTAACTTCGGCGATGGGACAATTTTTGCAGGAAGCCGTGCGCGCCAAGCAGAACATCGTGGTCTCCGGCGGCACAGGTTCCGGCAAGACGACGTTGCTGAATGTCTTGAGTCAGTTCATCCCGGAAGACGAACGCATTGTCACGATTGAAGATTCGGCGGAACTGCGGCTCACGCATCGCAACCTCGTGCGGCTCGAAGCGCGTCCGCCGAACATCGAAGGCAAGGGACGCGTGACAATTCAAGACCTCGTGATCAATGCGCTGCGGATGCGGCCCGACCGCATCGTCGTCGGCGAATGTCGTGGCGCGGAGGCGCTGGATATGTTGCAGGCGATGAACACCGGTCACGACGGCTCGCTCACGACGGTTCACGCAAACACGCCGCGCGATTCCATCGGGCGCATGGAGACGATGGTGATGATGGCAGGCTACGATTTGCCGTCGCGCGCCATCCGCGACCAAATTTCGGCGGCGGTGCATTTGATTGTGCAGCAGACGCGTTTCGTGGACCACTCGCGCCGCATTGAAAAAATTTCCGAGCTAACCGGGCGCGAGGGTGACGTGATTTTGATGCAAGACATTTTTGTTTTCGAGCAATCGGGTTTTGATGCGCGCGGCAAAGTGGTCGAGCGTTTCAAGGCCACCGGCAACAAACCGCGCTTCATTGACGAGCTGCGGCAGAAGGGCGACTTGCAGCTCGACATGAGTGTTTTCAAAGCCGACACCTGAAATTTTTATGCCGACACCTATATGTGGCCGCTGATGTGGCTGCGGCGCGCGGCGCAGGAACGGCAGGAAAAGATTTCCAAGGAACTGCCTTACGCGATTGATTTGCTGACGGTGGCGATGGAGGCAGGACAGGATTTCGGCGCGGCGGTTCGGCATTTTGTGAACGAGGTCGGCACTGGCCCGCTGCGGCAGGAATTCGCCGTCATGCTGCGGGAAACTGATTTGAATAAATCGCGCGTCGAAGCCATGCGCTCGATGGCGGCGCGGATGCAGGTGGAGGAATTCAAATCCATCGTCACCGCCGTGGTGCAAAGCACCGAGATGGGCGCGAGCGTGGCGGCGGCGCTCAAGGTGCAGGCGGAAGAAATCCGCAGGCGCGTTTTCATCGCGCCGAACGCAAAGCAGCGCGCGCGCCGTCACTCATGCTTATTCCCGTCGCGCTATTTATTGTGCCGGCAGTTTTCATCATCATCCTCACGCCCGTGGCCATGCGGATGATTGACACCATGCACCGAGTGAAATGAAATCTTTCAAACTCCAAGTTGAATCCGGCGAGCAAACCGGCGTGGAATTCGTGCTGCGAGAAGGCGAAAATATTTTAGGCCGCTCGCGCAGTGTGGAGATCCAACTGACCGCAGCGGATGTTTCCAGCCGCCACGCGCGCATCACCGTCAAGGGCGACGCAGTGAGCGTCGTCAACTTGAGCCAGTATGGAACGAGTATCGGCGAACAAAAAATTTCCGGCGGCGAGCCCGTTGCGTTGGCGTTGGGGCAATTGATTCGCGTTGGGAAAAATAATTTGCGCCTGCTGGAACTTTCCATTGAGCCGGTTGTGCCCGTGGCAGTGGAAGCGGACAACACGGCGACTGGCGTTGCGGGCAAGACAGTTTTAGATGCGCTGTCGCGAGATAACACCTTGACCGGTGTGGCTGCTACGAGCGACTTTGACCAGACCATGCGCGCCAAGGCGCAGTCCGCCGACCTCTCCGATCCCGATGACGATGACAGCGCATCAGTGGATAAAACCTTCGCGCAGAAAACCGTGTTCGCGCCCAAGGAAGAACTGGAGCGGCGATTGGCCGAGGAACACGCCAAAATTCGGCGGCGGAATTTTGCCTTTTTGGGCGGCGGAATTTTGCTGCTGGTGCTGCTGTTCACTTTCTGGCCCAAGTCCGTGCCGGAGGGAAAGATTGAATTTGATTCCACTTACGATGTGGGTGAAATCCCCGCGCCACTGGGAGGTTTCAAATTGTTGTATCCCAAAAACAGCACTTCCAAGGTGCAGACGGTGGCCGATGGCGCGGTCGTTAGCACGGCGGTGGGACACAAACGCGATGTGCCGCTGACGATCCGGCTGCAAGAATCAGCGAACGACAAGTGGGCTACTCAGGACAGCGCCGCCAGCCTGCGCGAATGGATGAACAGCCATCCCGAACTGACTTTCGGCCTGCCGCGCGGAAAATTCGAGGGCGATCAAAACGGTATCTGGGTTTTCAGCCTGCCCTATACGCGCACTGGAAATGAAATGGCCGTGGGCGAAGTGCGCGTGTTTTTTCACGGTCGCCGGCTGGAGGCAATTTTTGCGGAGGTCGCGGCTGCCGATCAGGGACGCGCGGAAAATATGTTCAAGGGCTGCAACTATTTTGAATTCACGCCGGAGTTTGAAGCGGGCAACTGGGCGGGCATGGCCATCGCAGTAAAATTAAATTCGCCCGCCGTTTTTTCGCAGATCAGCGACGACCTAGGACGGGAAGCGCCGTTGACGTGGGCCTCTATCGCGCTACAACTGCGCCAAATCCTGAGCCAGTCCGTGCTTGAAAACCGCGCCGACATGGAAGAGCAGGCGGTGCGTTTGCTCGTCAACCTTCGCCAGCAACAGACACGTTGGTATAACAGCCAGCGGTTGCTGTATCTGAACACGCAGCGGTCGGGTGATGCCCGCACCTTGGCGCAAGTAGTCCAGCGCGGTCAGGCGGTTTTCTCCGACCAGTCCGACAACCGTTACTTTGAGGTTCGCAAATGGTGAATGATTCCAAGTCCAGCCCCGGCCTGCGCCTCCGTTTGTTTTACAACGACAAGGTGCTGCACGAAACCAACGCAGGCAGCATCGTCGGCGAAATTGAGATTGGCCGCAGTTCCGCGTGCGCTTGGGCCGTGCCCGCCGCCGACACGCTCATCAGCAGCCATCACGCGGTGCTGGTGCGGGACGGCAATGAAATTACCTTGCGCGACAAAGGCAGCAAGAACGGCACTTGGTTTCAAAGCAAGCGCATCACCGAAAAAAAAATCAAGGTGGGCGACCACTTCACGCTGGGACACTGCGTGCTGAAAGTGGAGATGGAAAGCGCGGAGGCCGTCGCCAAGCATCCGGTTGAACTCGAAGTTTTGAACGGCAATCAGCGTGGGGAAGTGAAAGCCATCACCACCGAGCGCCTCATCATCGGCACCTCGCCTGAAGCGGATTTGTTGCTGACGGATGAATTGGTTTCGCGCCAGCACGCCACCATTCTTCGTCGCAACGAAGACAGCTACTGGCTCAAGGCGTTGGCCACGACGAACGGAACCAAGGTCAACGATGTGCCGTTGCGCGCCGATCAGGAACGGCTTTTGAAAAATGGCGACCGCATCGCGCTGGCTCATGTGGAACTGCTTTTCCGTGATGGCAGCAGCCATCACAACCACGGGCAGGCGTTGCGCCGCCTCGGCGTCATGGCCGCCGCCGTGGCGGTTTTCATGTCGCTTTATTTTGGCTGGCAGTTGATTCGTTCGTCCGCCGCCAGCGCCATCAACCAAGCGCAGGTGCTCAAGGAAGCTGGAAATTTTTCCCATGCGCGCGAACTGCTGGACGGCGCGGTCAACCGGCGCGGGTATCACAATGTGCAGATGAATGCCGACCTGCTGCGCGCCCAAGTGTCCAAATGCGAAACTACCTCCTTGCAGTGGAGCAACGTCCAGCAGCAGTTGGACAAAAAAGATTGGGCTGCCGCTGCCGCGCAGCTTGGTTCGCTGCAATCGCTCTCCAATGACAACGACGCCTGGGGCTGGCGCGAAGGTTCCGCCGTGCGCGAACACGCGCGGCAGGTTAAGACCTGGCTCGATGCCTACCTTAACTCCGGTCATCCCGAAAATTTTTCCGGCGCGGCTCTGGCCGACGGCACGCAACAACTCGCGACCGCCATCAAGCAGATGCAGTCGCAAAAGAATTATGATCCGCTCGTGACCGCCGCCAACGAGCGCCTGAAAAATTTGCAGCAATACGCCGCCAGCTACGCCAACCTGAACGCCGCGCTGCAAAAATTCAGCCAGCCCGCACTCCCCAGCGCGGCGGTTTTGAAATCAGCCCTTGCCGAAATTGATAATTGCCGCACCAATCCGGCGGCTTCCGTCCGGCAAAAAGCGGAAGCCATGCTGCCGCTGGCCCGGCAACTTGCGGCCAGCCATCAGCAGCTTGAACAGGCCGTGCGGCTGGCGCGGGAATTAAAATTCAAAGAAGCTGCCAGCCTCAAACCCGGACTGCCCTCCCCCGAAGACTGCATGGTAGAGGCCCAGCTGTTTGATTTTCGCCGCAACCTTGAAAATAGTTGGAGCAATTTCAAATCCGATCTGACCGTGGTCAGCCGTCTGGTCGGGGCTTTGTCCAGCCGCATCAGTTCACCGGAAACGCAACCGCCGGACTTGCTTTATTGGCGAGATCAGGTGGCGCTCGAAAAAGTTTTTCAATGCGACTCGCTCACCCGGCCTTTTCCCAAACGCACGCGCCCGGAACCTTCCAGCGAATATGACCGCGCCGTCGGCATCGAATTTTTTTACGGCTGGCTGCGCGCCTTGGGCAGCCCGAATAGCGGCAGCCAGCAGGAACCGTTGTTTGAAACCAAGCTCATGGCTGCGCGGCAGACTCTTGAGGCCGCCCGCGCTCTGGCGAATTTTTTCCCGAACCCCACCGCCAAGTCATA
>JANYCI010000227.1 GCA_025360325.1 Limisphaerales bacterium
ATGATAACTGCCATAAACCAGCCAGATCAAAATCTGGTTGCGGACGAAAAGCTGCGCGATCCAATCCCACTGGAATTGCGCGCAGCGCGAAAGCTCCGGCTGGAACCACAACCACGACACCGCCGAAATCGCCAGCAACACCAAGTTGCGCGGCCACATGAAACCGGGCCAGGTGACCAGCCATTTGAGAAGTGCGAGCGGCTTCGGCGGCCAAATGAAAACCGGCGCGTAGCTCACGGGATAATTCGGACGCCATTCGCCCTTGCTGTTGCGCGGGCCGGGGTCTTCCTTCGGGACGGATGGACGGAAATGGTCAAAAAATGATTTCATGGAAAAATTTCAGAGCCGTTCTTTTAGCCAGTCGCGCATGAAGGTATTCACTTCCCACAAGTCGGCGATGGGTTTTTGCGATTGTGGCAAGAGCGTCATGTAAGGCGACGGGCCGAACTCGGGCGTCACCGGCAGGAACGCACAGCCGTCCGCGCGGCGCAGTTCAGCGATCCGCCGCCACCACGCGAGATGCGTTTCCATATGCGCCTGCCAGACGGCATCGCGCGGGTCAGGAATCTGCGGCCCTTCCGCATGACCGATGCGGGCGTGGATTCCGAACGCGTTTTGCGAGGCGCGCGCGACGCGCTCGGGTTGGTCGGCCAACAGCGATTCGTGAACGCAACACCAATGCGAAAAATCCGCGACGAGTTTCAACTGCGGACGCGCGGCCAAAAAACTCACCGTCGCCGGCGCGCTAAACAACGCCCGTCCGCGATGCGTCTCGTGCCAGACTTCAAGGCCATGCTTTTGTGTGAGAGCGCTGGCGTGATCAAAGATTTCCAAATTTTGCTCGACCGAAAAATGGTCACAGCCAGTTTGCGAATTAAGATACAGCGGCTTGAGCAACAAAGCGCGTTCGTAGTATCCCTCGAACTGCCGCAAATGCTCCGCGACCGTGCGCCCGTTCGTCCGCGCCTGTTGCGCGATGACCGCGAGGCCGAGGTCATCCAGAATGGCGCGGGCCTCGCGGCAAGTCGGCGCATCCGACGGCACGGCAAATTCCACGCCGTCAAACCCGCCTGCTTTGACCTTCTTGAATTGGTCAGCAATGCGCGGAATTTCCTCCAGCCCCCACGTTGAATGGAAAAAGAGAATCTTCATTGCAGATGAAATACTTCCTTGGCGTCGCTCCAGATTTTTCCTCTCGCCGCCGCTTCCGGCAACGGCTGCTGGCACGGATCGGTTTCCTTCCACCAGCGCTGCGTTTCGGGATCGGCGGCCATCAATTTCATGTCGGCAGAGAAGTTTGTGCCCGTGTATTCTAGATACGAAAAGAGATACGTCTTGCCGTCAATTTCGCGTTCGTAGATAGAATAATTTTGGATGTGGCAGTCCTTGATCATTCGGTTAATCGCCGGCCACGGATGCGAATGAAGGTATTCATAATGCTCGATTTTTTCCGGCTTGAGGCCAGTGACCCACGCGTAACGCGTGACGTGCGGTTGCGACGTGGCGCAGCCGGAAATCAAAACCAGTAAGAGAGAAGTTAGAAAGCCGCATAGTATTATTTTCATGGTTAATTGTGGTTCAACGGAAAATGTAATAGAGCACGCACATCGCGATGAAAACCATCGCCGCGAGCACCTTGTAATTGCCGATGCCCGGCCAGCCCGGCGATTTCAGCGCGTCGAATGGATGCGACCAATAAAGTTTTTGCGGATCTTCGTGCGCCTGTTTCGGGCGCAGCAGCGTCAGCGATACTTGCAGCACGATGCAGAAGCAGAGCAGATAAAACGCCATCAGCATGAATGGTGTCGTGTAAATGAACGATGGAATCCAGCCGAAGGTTTCCGGTTTCCAGACGTGCAGCGTTTTGCCGGTGAACACCAGCGCGCCGGTGAGCGAGCCGACCCACATCGTCCACTTCGCGCTGAACGCCGACGCGCGCGGCCAGAACACGCCGACGGCAAACACGCACGACACCGGCGGCGCGATGTGCGCGATGATATCGTTGATGCCGGCAAAAATACTTTTGTAATTGTCGAGCAACGGCACGAGGCCGATACCGAGCAGAAACGCCGCGAGCGACGCCAGCCGGCCAATCAAAACGAGCCGATGCTCGGATGTGGCCGGTCGGAAGCGTCGCCACAAATCATAACTGAACAGGGTGGCGATGGAGTTGGACGCGCTGGCGAGGTTGCCCATAAGCGCGGCCATCAGCGCCGCCGCCATCACGCCGAACAAGCCGACGGGCATCAGATTTTTAATCATCAGCCCGTAAGTTTCCTTCGACGTCATCACGGTGACGTTTGGCGGCAGGACAAGTTTTTTCGCGTCCAGACCGGTCATCAAGGTGAGCGGCTTGCCATCGTTGGCAAGTTCCTTCGTCAAATCCAGCGGCGCTTGTCCGTCCGCGAAACTGATTTTTTGCGTCTGACCACCGAGCGACTTGCCGGTGAGTTCGAGTTGATATTGCTTGCTGGAAGCAGAAATGGTTTGTTCACTGCGGACGCGCAGTTGCGCGAGTCCGTCGAGCTTGCCACCCTGAATCATCGTCAGGAACAACAGGCCAGGCAGAATGAAAACAAAAACCGGGAACACCTTGATGAGTCCGCAGAACAGCGGGCCGGTGCGCGCGTGGTTTTCGTCTTTCGCGCCGAGGACGCGCTGCACAATCGTCTGATCAGCACACCAATACCAAATGCCCAACGCCGGATAGCCCAGCAGCACCGCATACCACGGCAGGCCAGGTTCGTCAGTCGGCGAGCGGAGCATGGTCAGCTTGATGCTCTCGCCGCTGGCGTGAAGCTGTTCCGTCATACCGTGCCAGCCACCGGCCTTCGAGTAGGCGAGCGCGGTGATAATAATTGAACCGGTCAGTAAAATGACGGCTTGAATCGTCTCCGTCAGCACGACCGCCGAGAGTCCGCCGAGAATCGTGTAAATCGCCGTGAGCGTCGTCAGCGTGATGATGCAAACCCATTTATCAATGCCGAACACGCCGTGCAACACCAGCCAGCCGGTCGAGAGCGGAAACGCGATGTTGAAAATGATGGCGGTGATCATCGAAAGTCCTGCCAGCCAGTCGCGACATTCGGTGCAATAGCGCTTCTCCAAAAAATCCGGCAACGTTGCGACCTTGGCGCGCATATAAAACGGCACAAAAAACAAACTCAAAACGATGAGCGTATAGGCCGCGAGCCATTCGAAATTGCCCATCAGCAAACCGGAGTCGTAGCCGGCTTGCGCGAGACTGACAAGGTGCAGGCAGGAGATGTTCGTGGCAAATAATGCCAGGCCGATGGACGACCAACTCAACGTGTTGCCAGCCAGAAAATAGCTGCCGGCCTCGCTCCCCTTGCGTTTGCGCAATCCCACCCACACGCCCGCGCCGACAATGCCGGCGAGGTAAAGCACGATGATGACCAGGTCAATGGCGCTGATGTTCTTCATGGCTGTTTTTCGAGCAACTCAATTTCCGAAATGGTCGGGCCTTCGCTGGCGTCGAGAATATTCAGGCGAAATTCCTGTGCTTTCACCGGCTCAAATGTTTTTTGGAAACGGGCACCGATTTTGTCGCCGCTGAAAATCGTCTTCCACTCGCCGCCGTCGCGATATTGAAAATCAAACTTTGTGACGCGGTCGGCGTAGCTCGCAGCCTCTTGGATGCGGACGAATTGAATTGATTTGGGCCGGCCCAAATCGGCGGCGAGCCATACCTGTTTCGTGCCGCTGTCGGTGGCCCAGCGCGTTTGCGGATCGTTGTCGAAGGCTTGCTGCGGGCCGTATTCCGTCTCCTCTTGCTGAAATACATTTGACGCGGTGGCTTGGATGTCGGAGGCGGGCGTGATCGCCGGAATTTCCAATGCCGGACGACCCAGCTCCAATTTCACAATCGTATCCATCGGTTCCAGCGCGGACTGCGGAATGGCAAGGGACAGCTTGCCGTCCTTCTGGCTGAACTCAACTTTGCCGCCGTTGAGCAGCGCGGCGGATTTTATTTGCGCCGGCAGCGCGGGCAGTTCGATGCGGCCGTTTTCCGATTTCAAGACGTGCAAATAAATCGTGTTGCCCTTGCGCGTGCTGGCAATGGACTTCGTCGGTTTCCACGGACCGCCGCGCGTGCCGTAAATGCTTTCGCCGTTCTTGGCGAGCCAGTCACCGACTTCTTTCAACAGATTCGCTTGCGCCGGATCAATTACGCCATCGGGACGCGGGCCGACATTAAGCAGAATATTGCCGTCGCCGCCCGCGCCGCGAATGAGCATATCCAAACACGCGGCGGTGGATTTCACGCCGTCGTTCGCGCCGCCCCACGCCCAGGCGTTGTGCGCGGAAACGGTCATGCAGGATTCCCACGGGCGATCGAGTTGGAACTTGCCGATCTTCTGCTCCGGCGTGTCGTAATCGCCGCCGTCGCCCGTGCGGTCGTTGATGAGAATGTTCGGTTGCAGCTGGCGGACGAGCTTGATGGTGTCCGCACCGCGTTTGCCATACATGGCCGAAACGTCGTTCCAAATCGTGATGAGCGGGCCGTAATTTTGGATCAACTCGGCGATCTGGCCTTGCAAATATTTTTCGTAGGCGTCGAGGTCGGACTTCTCGCGCTTCACTTTGCCAGCGGGACTGGTCACCGGCCAGTTTTGGTCATACCAGTCGGTCACGGAATAATACGCGCCGAATTCGATGCCCTGTTTTTTGCACGCGGCGG
>JANYCI010000296.1 GCA_025360325.1 Limisphaerales bacterium
GCCCATCGAGGAATCACCGGGAATCAACCAGAGCGTGTCGTCATCGCGTAAAAACAGCGAGCCGGACATCCAGCCGTGCTTCTGCCCAACCGACGCGCGCTTGATCGGCAGCGTGTAGCCGACGACCGAGCCGAGGCCTTGCTGGAAAATTTTTGCGATGCGGTCGCGCTCTAATTTGTCTTTGAGATTGGATTTTTCCGGCGTGACGTTCGACGGAAAGCGGCGTTCTTTCCAAGTGTAATAAAACGCGTCTTCGTAGGCGGGAATCAAATGCTTCGGATCAACGCCAATCGTTTTTGCCAACCGCTCCGCCAGCGCTTTCGCTTCTTTCGCGCCGTGGCCGTAATTTTTTGATTCATCGGCGATGAGCGAATCATCTTTCCACACCGGCACGCCGTCCTTGCGCCAATACGCGGCGAGCGCGTAGCGCGGCAGCGGTTCGCCGGGATACCATTTGCCCTGGCCGTAATGCAGTAGCGCGCCGGGCGCGAATTTATTTCGCAGTCGCTTGATTAATTCGCCGGAAAGAATTCTTTTCTTGTGCGACATCGCGGTGAAGTTCCACTCCGCGCCATCGGGATCTTCAGTGGAAACAAACGTCGGTTCGCCGCCCATCGTGAGGCGCACGTCGTTCTTTTTCAGATCCACATCAATTGCGTGGCCGAGCTTCTCAATGTCCGTCCATTGCTCCTCGGTGTAAGGCTTGGTGACACGCGGCGATTCGTAAACGCGCTTCACGGTCATCTCGAATTCAAACTCGGTTTCGCATTCATCCACGCCACCGCTGATGGGCGCGGCGCTTGATGGATCAGGTGTGCAGGCAAGTGGAATGTGGCCTTCGCCCGCGAGCAAACCGGAAGTGGGATCAAGCCCAATCCAACCCGCGCCCGGCAGATAAACTTCCGTCCACGCGTGCAGGTCGGTGAAATCTTTTTCCGCGCCGCTCGGGCCATCAAGCGATTTCACGTCAGGCTTGAGCTGGATCAAATAGCCGCTGACGAACCGCGCCGCGAGGCCGAAATGACGCATGAGTTGCACGAGTAACCATGCGGAATCGCGGCACGAACCGCTCATTTTCGTGAGCGTTTCTTCGGGCGTCTGCACGCCGGGTTCCATGCGGATGGTGTATTTGATGTCTTTCCACAACCGCTGGTTGATGGCGACGATGAAATCATTCGTGGACGGCTTCTCCGCTTCGGGCATTTCCAGCCGTTCTTTTTTGGTGCGCCGTTTGACTTCGCCAATCAAGTCGCGCCGCAAGTCGGAGAGATATTTTGTAAAACTATTCGTGAGCCAGCATTTGCGTTGGAACGGCGCGAGTTCGTGGTCGAGCGCCGGGTCGTAGGCGAAGGGAAATTTCTGCGCGCTCGGTTCCAGAAAATAATCAAACGGATTCAGCACTGACATCTCGGCGACCAGATCCACCTCCACGCAAAATTCGCGCGTGGGCTGCTCGAACGCCAAGCGCGCGGCGTAGTTGGATTGCGGGTCTTGCTGCCAGTTGATGAAATGTTTTTCCGGTCGCACTTTCAGCGAGTAGCTCAAGATGCGCGTGCGCGTATGCGGCGCGGGCCGCAAGCGAATGACTTGCGGGCCGAGGTTCACGAGCCGGTCGTATTTGTAGAGCGTCTTGTGGTGGAGCGCGACGTGGATAGACATCGAATAAAAAAAGGATGAATTATGAAGGATGAATTATGAAAAAATCCAAAGGACGCAGGTGCTGAATTTCATCATTCATAATTCTGCCTTCATACTTTGCTGTTGTTGTTCCTCCTGCTGCACCATGTGCGTTTCGTCGGGCTGTTGAAAGGGCTGATAGATGTAGGCGTTGAATAGAGCCACGCCGATGTTGTTCAATTTGAGTTGCGCGTCGTCGAGATACTGGTGGAGGCCGACTTCAAAAAATTCTTCCACGCTGCTGAACTGTAATTCCGCGAGAAAGCGGCCGGTCAATTTATCCGCGTCGTTGACAAAATATCCTTCCTGCGCGCCGGAAATATGGCGCACGGCGCGGTTCAGTTCGCGCACACAAAAGCGCAGCGAACGCGGAAAACTATCGTCGAGCAAAAGCAATTCCGCGATCAGCCGGGGATGCACATCCGCGCCGTAAATGGATTTGTAAGCGTCCCATGCGCTGCACGAACGCAGCACCGCCGACCATTCCACCGCTTCGGTCTGATTAATGGCGGCGGGTAAGCCGCGCTCCGGCAACGAGCGATGACGCACATCCAAAATGCGCGTCGTTTTATCAGCGCGTTCGAGAAATTGTCCGGCTTGCACGAACCACCAACCTTCATCGTGAACCATCGTGGCGTTGATGATACCGATGACGTGCAGCGACGCGGATTTGATCTCCTGAAAAAATTCACTCGGACTGCGATCCCAAACTTTACGCGCTTCTGGAGAGCGGATGAACAGGTAGATGCGGTTCAATTCCTCCCATAGTTCAGTCGTGATCTGGTCGCGCACCATGCGGGCATTTTCGCGCGCGGAGCAGATACATTGGAAAATGGAGTTTTGATTTTCGGGTTGGAACACGAGAAATTCCGTCACCGCCGCGCCGGTGGCGTGCGGATGCGATTTGAAAAACGCCTCGTCATCGCCAGTGGCCTGCACGATAGGTTCCCAGTATTCGATGAGCCGCTGCTCATCGAGATTCCTCATGTCGAGGAGCAGTTGCAGGTTCACGTCCACGATGCGCGCGATGTTCTCGGCACGCTCAATGTAACGAGCCATCCAGTAAAGTGAGTGGGCGACGCGGCTTAACATTTTTAATTATGAAGTATGAATGATGAATGATGAAACGGTTATGCACGCGAAGGAAATTTCATCATTCATAATTCTTCCTTCAGCCTTCGCTTGATTATTCATCTCCGTATAAAACCCAAGTGTCTTTGCTCCCGCCGCCTTGCGATGAATTTACGACGAGCGAGCCTTTAGTCAGTGCCACACGCGTGAGGCCGCCGGGAATGATGCTGACGCGTTCGCCGGACAAAATGAACGGACGCAAATCAATGTGGCGGCCTTCAAATTTTCCATCGCAATACGTCGGGTGTTGCGAGAGATAAATCATCGGCTGCGCGATGTAATTGCGCGGCTCGGCGATGACCAGCTTGCGAAATTTTTCAATCTCGGCCTTCGACGCTTTTGGTCCCATCAACATTCCGTAGCCGCCGGATTCATTCGCCGCTTTCACGACGAGATTGGGCAGATTTTCCAAAATGTATTTCATGTCCTTCTCCTCGCTGGCGAGATACGTCGGCACGTTCGGCAAAATCGGTTCCTGATCAAGATAGTATTTGATCATGCGCGGCACGAAATAATACATCACCTTGTCATCCGCGAGACCCGTGCCGATAGAGTTGGCGAGCGAAACATTGCCGGCGCGATAGGCGTTGACGAGACCAGGAACCCCGAGCATCGAATCTTTGCGGAACACCGTCGGATCAATAAAATCATCGTCAATGCGGCGGTAAATGACGTGCACCGGTTGCAGTCCCTTCGTCGTGCGCATGAAAACGTGCTGATCTTTGATGAGCAAATCGCGGCCTTCCACAATCTCAATGCCCATCTGCCGCGCGAGATAAGTGTGTTCAAAATACGCGCTGTTGTAAGCGCCCGGCGTGAGCAACACTACCGTCGGATCCGCCATGCCATGCGGTGCTATGTATTTGAGCGACTTCAACAATTCCTGCGCGTAATTCTCCACCGGTCGCACGCCGATGCCCTCAAACATTCCCGGAAACGCGCGCTTCATTGCGCGCCGATTTTCGAGAACGTAACTCACTCCGGACGGACAACGCCCGTTGTCTTCCAACACCAGATAATTGCCATCCTTGTCGCGAATGAGATCCGTGCCGCAGATGTGGATGTAAATATCTTTGGGCACATTGAAGCCCACAAATTCGCGCCGGAAATGCCGCGCGGACAAAACATAAAATTCCGGGATGATGCCGTCCTTCAAGATTTTCTGCTCGTGATAGATGTCGTGGAGAAACAGATTCAGCGCCGTGATCCGTTGCGCGAGGCCGCGCTCGAGCAGCTCCCATTCCTTCTGCGGAATGATGCGCGGCAGCAGATCGAACGGAAAAATTTTCTCCGCGCCCTGCGCGTCGCCATACACGTTGAACGTGATGCCTTGCCGCAAAAACGCCGTGTCAATCGCCTCGCGTTTGGCGTCGAATTCCTTCGGCGTCATTTTTTCGAACGTTTTGTGGAACTGTTGGTAATGCCCACGCACGCCGTTGGTCGTGCACAACATTTCATCGAAGCCACCATTCACTTTATATTTTTTAAGCATAGCACCGAGTTGTTTTATTTACCGCGTGGACAATTTCCGCCACGCCGGATTTTTCGACACTGTCGCAAAATTGACAGCAACACCTGCAATCACCTGATTTTTTGCACTCGCCAACTGTTTTCAATATGGCTTGCAACCGTATTTAGCAAGAGCTTTGCCGAAGTGACCGCGAGTCAAAATTTATTTGCATAGGGTGCTAGGGCGGTGCTGCCACACCGCCAGCGTCGCAGCAGCCACGCCCCACCTGCCATTGAATTTTCTTTCAACCACGGGAAAATTCTGGCTTCATACGGCGGCGGAAAATTCCGCCTGTCGGTCAATACCGTTTACAAAAATTATGGAAACCATACCAACTGTCTTACTAAAACCCGGCGAAGCCGACCGTCTCCTCGCGGGCCATCCGTGGGTTTATCACAGCGAAATTCTCCGCCTCACCTCGCCCGTCACCGACGGCGATTTGGTGCAGGTCAAAGACCATCGCCAACGCCTCATCGGCACCGGATTTTTCAATTCCAAATCCAAGATCAATGTGCGTCTCCTCTCGCCGGATCGCATCCGCCCGAACGAAGAATTTTTCGAGGAACGCATCCGCGCCGCGCTCGCCGTCCGCGAAAAACATCTGCCGAAAGCGACTTCGTTCCGCGTCGTGAATGCCGAGAGCGATTTCTTGAGCGGCCTCATCGTGGACAAATACGAGGACGTGCTCGTCGTCCAAATTTCCGCGCTCGGCATGGATAAGCGTAAGGCGATCATCGTCTCCGTGCTGCAAAAAATCTTTTCGCCTTGCGCCATCATGGAACGCAGCGACGTGGCCTCGCGTAAATTTGAAGGTCTCGAAGTTGCGAACGGAATTTTGTTTGGCGAATGCGACGGAAAAGTTTCCGTCAATCTCAACGGCCTGAAATTTGAAACCGATTTGATCGCCGGCCACAAAACCGGGATGTATCTCGATCAACAGACCAATTACGAAGCCGTTTCTAAATTCGCGAAAGGCGGACAAGTCCTCGATTGCTTCAGCTTTCTCGGCGGCTTCGGTTTGCACGCCGCCCGCGCGGGCGCGGCGCAAGTCCACTTGCTTGATCAAAGTGCCGAGGCGATTGAAGCCTCCAAGCGCAATGCGACCACGAACAAACTTGGGGATAAATGCACGTTCGATACCATCAATGTTTTCGACTGGCTCAAGACGCACACCGCCGTGAAACCGCACGAACGCGTCATCCCGCGCTTCGATTTAATTGTTCTCGATCCGCCGTCATTCACGCGCAACCGCGCCTCCGTTCCCGATGCGTTGCGCGGCTACAAAGAAATTCATTTGCGCGCCTTGAAATTATTAAAACCCGGCGGCACGCTGGCAAGCTTCTGCTGTTCGCATCATGTGGACGCCGGACTGTTTCTCGACTCATTGCTCTCGGCTGCCTACGACACGCGCCACATTTTGCGCCGCGTGGCGACCTACGCGCAAAGCCCCGATCACCCGATGATTCCCATGATTCCCGAAACGGAATACTTGAAGGGTTTCGCGTTTGAAAAAGTGCGGTGAAAATGGGTTGAAAGTTACAGGTTGAAGGTTAAAAATTTTCTGCGTGGCAAATCAAACCTGCAACTTTCAACCTACAACCTGCAACCATTCCGCAAAATGGGTGTGCGTTTTCATTGCGGTAATCCAACTCACCGCGTCCGCCGCCAATTCAGTCTGGTCGCGCGTCGTCGTCATCGGCGCGAGCGCCTCGGCGGGGTTTGTTTTGACGGAACCATTCGGCGGCACCAATACGGCGCGGTGCAAGTTACATCATTACCTCGACGCCGCCATCATCGCGCCGCACGCACCGGTGAAAAACCTTGCGACCGCCCTTTTCTTTTTATCGCCCGACGCGATGGCCGTGCAACAAACCGAGACCGCGACCAACAGCCAGGCCACACTCGTCGTGGCCACGGATTTTCTATTTTGGTTTTGCTACGGACAGGGAGACTCGGATGCGGAACGCGCGGAGCGTTTTGAAGCGGGCCTACTCGCGTTGGAAAAAATTAAATGTCCGCTGCTCGTCGGCGATATCCCCGATGCGTCCTCCGCCACGAACACCGGTATTATCAGCGCCGAACAAGTGCCGAGTGAAACCGCGCGGCGCGCGGCCAACGCGCGACTGAAAAAATGGACGATCAAACATCCGCAAGTCACCCTCGTGCCGCTGGCGGAATTCATGCGCGCAACGAAAGCTGACGCCGAAATAAAACTCCACGCCACCACCTTGCCCGCCGGAAAAACCCGCGCGCTGTTGCAAGCCGACGGCCTTCACCCGAACCCGCGCGGTGCCGCCGTGCTGGCGCTCGGCGTGCTCGACGCGTTCGTCAAAGCCCACCCGAAAATTTCCACGAAGGAAATTCGTTGGAACGCAGAAGAAGTTTTGCGCGGCGGATTGAAGCTGACGAAATAAGTCTAGTTATTCCCGCCGCACACACCGGAAGCCAGTGTCATTGCCGGTGGTAAGCGGCAATTTTTTACCACGATAGGCACAACGCGCTTCGTTCGCCGTCGCATTCCAACTACCGCCGCGCAACACCCGATAATTTCCTAACGTCGGCCCAGTCGGATTGTTCGTAGTAGGTTTGCCATACGGCGTCCCATACCAATCCCAGCACCATTCGGAAACATTTCCCGCCATGTCGTTCAGTCCATATCCATTCGGGATAAATGCTCCCACCGGGCCGGTGTAAGGCGGCGCGCCATCGTTGAAGTCAGGATCATAACCAACTGCCGGCGCGTAGTCATAGAAAAAACCATTTGTCACAAGCGACAACGGCTTGGCGGTATAATTAGCCCGCTCCCACACCATCAAATCACCCCATGGAAACCGCTGGCTAGTCAGCAGTCCGCGCGCCGACGTCTCATATTCCGCCTCCGTCGGCAGACGATAACCATTCGCTAACCAATTGACATAGACGGAACCCGGATGGCCGTTCGTATAAATTTTTGTCAGCGCCGCATCGGTATAAAACGTCGGCGTCAACCGGCCTTGCACCGACCGCGCATTGCACCACTTAGCACAATCATACCAGTTGATCGTCTGCACCGGATGATCCATCGCTTTCCCGGCTCCGGCATTGTCAAAATGGTAGCCGTGATTAGTAGCCCAGTTATAGCCCAACTGCCACTGGCTATAACTCACCAAATTCGTGTCTATTAGAAATGCCGACAAAACTATATTAGTTGGCCGGTTGTCAGTGATGTCATAAGCATCGTAGTCACCCAACCGGTCGCCCATGGTATAAGTGCCCACCGGTATTGGTGCCATGCCCGAATTCGGAAAGTGACCAATGAATTTAACCCGGTTGGTTAGCGATACATTGCCATCTCCGTCTATGGCAAAAGACTCCACCAGATTAGTCTCCGCCAAGACCGTTAGATTCGTAGTGAACCAACTGGCAAAATTGTTGGTCGTCACAGCCTCAATCCAGCCGCCACCGTTGAACTGCACCCAGACATTAGACACGCCATAGTTATCAGCCGCCGTCCCCTTCACAACAATGTCTTGACCCCGCCAAAGCTGATTAGTCATCGGTTGCGTGATGGCCACCACCGGCTTCGTCACATCCCGGAAATGGGCAATCACCGTCATGTTTGAGGCTACGATAAAAGCCAAGGTCGTATTCGTCGTCATCTCGACATCACCGCTCCAGTAGGAAAAGACAAACCCGCTCGCAGCAGTGGCCTTCACGCTAAAAGCCTTTCCAATTTCTAGTGACTGACCATTGTAATTTGGCGTCAACGTCCCGGTTCCGACCAGTTGCACGTTTACTATTCCGCTAACGACATAGACTATCTTGACCATGTTGGTAAGCGAAGTATTGCCGGTGGCATCAACCGCGTAAGTTAGGATAGTATTAGTCCCCGGAACGAAGTTTATTGGCGCTGACCAGTTAGTTTTTCCCGGAACATAGTCAGTTGGATTCCAGCCGTTTGAATTCAAGTTATAGGATACGTTCGTCACTGCGAAGTTATCCGTCGTTGTGCCTTTAAGCGTGAACAGCGCGTTGCTCCAATGCTGCCCCGGCGCAACGTTCGTGATGCTCAAAGTGGGTTTGGCAATGTCTATAAAATTAGCCGCCAAGGTCAGATTGGAAGCCATGCCAAACCACAATGTCGGCTTGTTGGTCAGCACCGCGTTGTCGCCATCCGTCCAATTCGTGAACCGAAATCCTGTCGCCGGCGTGGCGGTCAGCGTGAAATTACGGCCAATGGGCAGCAGCGCGCCGTTCAGTGCCGGAGCAATGCTTCCGCGTCCGTTCGTGCTCACCGTCAGCAGCGCGCTCACCACATAAAAAATCCGCGCCGTGTTAGTTGCCGATAAGTTGCCCGCCGAATCTAGGGCATAGGTGGACAAGGTATTTGTTCCCGGCATCAAATCCAAACTTGCAAACCAGTTAGTCCAGCTATTAGTTGTGTCCGACGACAGCCAGCCGGTGTGGTTTAAGTTATAGGACACATTCGTCACCGCCACGTTATCGCCAGCCTTACCCTTGGCTACGAACATAGCGTTACTCACATTGCCGCCCACAGGAAGGTTGGTCACGCTCACCGTTGGTTTGGCGATGTCAATGAAGTTGGCCGTAAAAACCAAGTTAGACGCCATCAAAAATGTGAGCGCCGGTTTATTGGTGATGGTAGTGCTGCCACCGTCTATCCAGTTCGTGAACGCAAAGCCTACGGCAGGGGCGGCGGTCATGGTGAAATTTCTTCCGATCTGCAACAATGCGCCGTTCAAGGCAGGAGTAATTTTCCCTTGGCCATTGGTGCCAACGGTCAATTGCGCGCTCAACACATACACAAACTTTACTGTGTTGGTAAGCGATAAGTTGCCGGTCGAGTCCACCGCGTAGGTGGATAAGGTGTTAGTCCCTGGCGTGAGGTCAAGATCAGCAAACCAATTGTTCCAGTTATTGCTGGGGCTGGCTTCGTTCCAGCCGTAGTGATTCAGGTTATAGAACACATTGGTCACCGCCACGTTGTCGCCCGCCTTGCCGCGAACAGTGAATAGTTCGTTACTCACGTTGCCGTTCAAGGGAAGGTTAGTAATCGCCACGGTCGGTTTCTGCACGTCCACAAAATTGGCAATGAAGGATAAGTTGGAAGCCATCTGAAAGGTCAGCGCGGGTTTGTTGGTGACGAAGGCATGGCTGCCGTCCGTCCAGTTTGTGAACGCAAAGCCCACGGCGGGTAAAGCGGTTAGTAGATAAGTGTATCCTAGATTTAGCTTCTGTTCGTTAGTGGCTCCAGAAATGTTACCGCGTCCGTTGGTGGCCAAGGTAATCGGACTGCCAGCGAGATAGTTAATGATTCGCGTGACGTTTGCAGAGTAATTACTACTGGTGTCAATGGCTCGAACGCGCACAGTGTTCACACCAGGAACCAAATTACTGACGGTGGCCGACCAACTATTCGTTCCCAGCGCGGTTTGGTAGTCATTAGTGCCAGTGCGGTTCTCTAGGCGAAATTGCACTTGAGCCACGGCTATATTGTCGCTGGCCACGCCCTTCAACGGCACAAATGCGTTGGTAACATTGGCTCCGGCTAGAGGCGTAGAGATGGCCACGGCGGGCGCGGTCACGTCGCTGGCGAAACCTAGGCTCAAGACAATTCCACCGGTGGTTTCGCCGTAGCCATCCACGGCGATGGCATACGCTGTTCCAGCGGCGGCCTTGAATGAAATCTGGGCGGGATTGGCGGTGTTAGCCGCGACTTGAGTCAGTTGACTAACCGTGTTGCCAGTGTAGGCCGCCAGCAACGGTTGAAACGAACTGCCGGTGGC
Source organism: Limisphaerales bacterium (assembly GCA_025360325.1). Taxonomy (GTDB): domain Bacteria; phylum Verrucomicrobiota; class Verrucomicrobiia; order Limisphaerales; family UBA11358; genus UBA11358. Next base: position 10,105 of record JANYCI010000296.1, read on the forward strand.
CTTGATCGCTACAATTCCGTTCGAGGGCGCCACCCAGCGCCACCAAACGGAGTGTCCACCGGCGATGCCAGCGTGAACAGGCTCATTGGTTTCTTTCGAGGCATAGGCATTGTTTGCGAACAAGACGGCGGATGCGCCGGTGATTACAGTCGCGTTAGTGAAATTATCATTGGCCGGAATATCTGCCGTGGTTGCGATCTGAATACTGACGTTATCAATAATAAAATCAGTATAAGCGGCGAATACGTTCGCGGTAGCAGCGACGAAATGGAAAGTTACAGTCTTGCCTGCATATTTGGAACCGGGGCCACTGACGATTTGCGCTGAAAACTGTGTGTAACCTCCCGTGTATGTTCGGTTAGAAGCCAGTCCGACTTGATCGATCACACTTTGACTAGCGTCCTTGAATTGAAGATAAAGGGTTGCATCTATGCTGTTATTCAGATCGGTCGTAATGACGTTGTAATAGAAACTCAACGTTGCACTTATCAAGTTACTCGGAAAAGTAATTATCTGATAGACATCTTGGGTGTAACTGTTGCCGCCGCCTAGCAAAAGACATTGACTGCTGCCACCATAAGCACCGGCGGACGCCAGCGCATTGAGGGCGGCGGCGGGATTGGCCGCAATTTGCCATGGCGCAATGCTCGCGACGCTGGCTTCAAACCCGCTATTGACGATCAATTCGGTCTGACCCAAGGCTGGCCGCAACAGCAGACCCAGCATCGCAACTAATAGGACGATTCGCTTTCGCATGGGAACCAGTATGGCATTGAACCTTCCGTTCGCAAGATGGCGGCGCGGAATTATTGCAAAATGGCCGGTGACGTTCGCCCGCTCACTTCCAGCCGTCGAGGACACTGGCTCCAAAGACGTCCTTGAAAAAACCGTCGCTGCGAAGGGAAAGTAGCAGAGCCAGCGCGCCTAAATCATACAGCGTTTTAACATTCTTCAGCTTCCAGTTTTCGATGCCGATTTTTTGCTCGCGGTTGTTCTGCGGATTTTTTAGGTCAATGAATCTCGCGGTGCCAATGCTGACCGTCAGTTCGTCCACGCCTTCAAAATCCTGGCCGGTGCGTTTTTTTATTTCTGCCAGCCCGGAATCTTTTTTTTCCTTCGATTCTTTGTTGGGTAGCGCTAGGCCAAATTCGAGGAGGTTGGTTTTGCCCGCCGCGTTTTTTACGATGTCGAGTTCGCCGAGATTAAATCGCACGCGGATCAGGTGAATTTTTTTTTGTTGGAGCGCCACTGGGTCGTATTCCACGAGGACTTCTGGGATGACGAGGAATGGGGTGTCGCCGAAGCCTGCGGGATTGCGGAGCTTGAAATCTTTGATGCTCACCACCGGCTCGCGCAAACCGAAGTGAAAGCTCCCGATTTCTGCCTCCATGCCAGTCTGTTCGCGGATGGTGCGCGCCACGAGCCGTCCCATGATGGCGTCGCGCGATTGATACAGGATCACCAAGCCCACGATGGCCAGCACGAACAACACGGCTAGGGAAATCAACAGCCATTTGAGAAAACGTTTCATTGGGTTTTTGATATGCGATTTACGATTTACGATGCGACGGGTGTGCGAATAATTTTATCGGCGTGAAAATATTTTGAGGCGCGTAAATCGTAGATCGCAAATCGTAAATCACATTACACCAGCACATCTTCCGGTCTCACTTCGAGGCACTCGTCTTGATCTTCCCACACGACCGCCGCGTAGTGCTCCAGCAATTTCGGCGCGATGCCCTGCCCTACCTGCACGAGCATTTTTTCGGCTGCCTGCGCTGCTTGCTCGAAGGCAGCATCGTAGTTGCCCGAACCCTTCCGCTGCCGGTCGTCCCAATGGGCGACGGCATGGATGGGCGCGTATTCTTTCGCCCAAAAATCCAGCTCGGCGCGCACGCTTTCGGGAACTTCCTCCGCGGGCACGAGAATTTCGTTGCAATGCTGGCAGATCAAACCTTCCGTGTGGACATCCCGCGTGAGTAGCGGCAGAAACGGTGCGCGGCAGCACGGTGATTCCATGTAGCCCGCCGGCATGGACACCACGCGCTTGTGCCAGATTTGTTTCTCATGCGCCACTTGCGCCGCCAGCCGGTAGGAGCCGACGAGCGGATGCGACAACCGCCACACGCGCCCTTGCAACTGGCCGAGCGTCTGCGCGAGCCAGCGACCCAGCGTGAGGTCGTCCCAATCGCGGAACACGCTGCGGTATTGTTTCCACAACGCGTCGAGCGGAGCCTCGGGTTCAAAAGCCATGCGCGCAGTTTGGCGCGGAAAAAACGTTTTGTCGAGCGGGGTTGAATGTGTGCCGAATGATGTCTGGCAGAAAAATAAAATGATGTCGCGCGAAGAACGCGAAGGCGGCGAAGGGGGAAAAGTATTTGCGCGGCGTTCCTGCTTGCCTGCTTGCCTGCTTTCCTCATTAAATTTTTTCCCGCCGCAATCCGTGCGCGCAAAAAATTTTCGCCGTGTCAAATGGTAGTGGTAGTTTGACCCTATGCTTGCGGCTGGGCAGGCGAGACGCCCGCCCTACTTTGCTGGCAGCGCAAAAAAAATTTGTTTTTACTTGCCCGGTTTGGGCAGGAGATCAGATGCCTTGAGGTTCTGCGATTTTCCGTCACGCGTCTTGACCGTGAGGTCGTCGCCGATGCTACTAACCACCTTGCCCAACAAAATCCGCCCGTCCTTGAGCCGCAGCAAATCGGGTTGGGCATTGAACCACGGATTGTCGGTGGGCGTCCAAGCGGTCGGCACAGATTTTTTTCCACCGCAAACGAGACACGCATGGCGGCCGGTTCCGGCACAAACTTTGCAGAGTATTTTGGTCTTACCGAGGCAAATCGGGCAAGGGCCGCCGTCCGTCGCCTTGCCGTTTTGAAACACCACCACATGACCCACATGATTTTGGCCCAAGGCCGAGTAGCCACCGTTGCCGAGATCAAACTTCTGCCACAGGTCAGTGGGCGGATGACCGGCGACTTCCATGTGCACCCAAGAGCCGCGATTCAACCGGAGGCACGTCCCGGGACAATCCATTTTTCCCTCGACGCAGTTTGTGCAGGCAACATCCCCGGAGCCGTTGCAGGCGAAACATAGTTTTTCATCCGCCGTTGCGAAGGCTGCGGTTGCCGGTGGATTATTCGCAGTCGGTGACGGCTCAATGGCGGGCCGGTCGCAACTGGTGAGGAGCAGAATTAAAACTAGACCAAACAGCAGCAGCGGGAATTTTTTTTGCATCGGATACTTTCGTCATCGGAAAATTTCCACCGAACTTTAGCCCCGATAGAAAAGCGAGGCCGCTGGGTCATGGCTCACTTTGCCGCCGGTGCGCCCTTGCCCCAACCGAATAATTTCTTGGCGCGGATGAGTTCAAAAATCTGCGGCGGGATGAGCTTGGAAAGGCTTTCATCGGCGGAATGAATTTTTGATAGCACGACGCCCGAATAAATTTTCAACCCTTCGGGATTGTAGTTGGTGATGTCCTCGATGAATTTATTTTCCTTGAGGTGCGAAAAAAGGTGGCGCAAGTGGTTCGGCACTTCGAGATTTTCTGCGGTGGTGAGCTGGCCAGTTTTTTTGTCGAGCGAAGGATAGACGTAAAGTTTCGCACCGTTTTTGAAAAGCTGTCCGAGTGATTCGAGCAGGCCGCCGGGGAGGTCGGTATAAAATTTTTCGTCCAGCACATCGCGCAACCGCACGAGGCCGAGCGGCAGGCCGATGGGTTTCTGCGTCTGGCGAGAGAGATAAGTGACGAGGCGATGGTAGCGGAGAAAATTCGAGATGAGCACCGGCTTGCCGAGCGCGCCGAGTGTGTCCACGCGATCCAGAAAATCGCGGTGATCAATTGCATTATCCACCTGCAACTGGCGCAGCGTCATCTCGAACATCGTCACCGGTTCCTCGCCGCCGAGCGCGGGTTCTTTGATGAACATTTCGTGGGCGCGATCCATCATGTCGAGCATCGGGTTGGTGAGCGGACGGAAACTGCCGCGTTCGAGCAGCACGGCTTTTTTCCAGAGCAGTTCGCTGGGGATGATGCTCTCGCCATTCGCGGTGAACATCGCGGCCTCGGTGAGCCACTGCTGCACGAGCTGCAACGCCATGAGCCGGTTGTCCACGCGGAAAAATGCGGGGCCGGAAAATTTGATCATGTCCACCTCGATGCGCTGGTTCGTGAGGCCGTCCAGCAGCGAGCCGATGAGCCGCACTGGATCGTGGTTCAAATAAAATGCGCCGTGCAGCAAATTCACGCCCACCATGCCGATGGCTTCCTGCTGCCGCGCCGTTTCCCAATCGAGCGTGCGGATGTGGATGATGATGGTGGAAGGTTCGGCCTGCGGCACGGTTTGGAATTTCACGCCGAGCCAGCCTTGCCCGCCGTCATCGCCCGCTTTGGCAATGTGTTTCGTCGTCACCGTGTCGGCGAAGGCGAAGAAAGTGCATTTGTCGCCGCGCGTTTTATCGAGGCGTTCCACGAGCAGATTAAATTCCAGATCCAACATCGCCGCCAACCGTTCGCGGCTGACGTAGCGCGCGGCCTTGCCGTAAATCGCATCACTCACCGTCATGTCGTAGGCGGAAATAGTTTTGGCCACCGTGCCGGACGCCTTGCCCACATGGAAGAACCAGCGCGCGACTTCTTGCCCCGCACCGATCTCGGCAAAGGTGCCGTATTTTTTTGCATCGAGGTTGATCTGGAGCGCCTTCTGGCCCGTGCTCAATTTTTCCGTAGTTTCCATGCTCATAATAAAATGTCGGACAGTTGCCGCGACGATACACAAAAAATCCGGCGTGTCTATCAAGATGCGTTTCGACGGTTTGCCGGGCGGCTTGAGACAAAATCCGTAGCCGAGTAAATTCTATATTTATACTGGCGTTCGATTTATCATCGGAAAGATTAGGTCATCGCGGCTTTTTTAGGCCTACAACGTCGCGGCGAAAAGTATTTCAATTTGGCCGGGCAGTGCCGCCGCGCCGCTAGGAGTCACCGTCGCCAAGCAACTCATGCAAATGAAGACGCTGCCCGAATGAGCTTGCCCTTGAACCAGATTCGGGCAAACAATATGCCCGGTTCGACGAATCGAGTCTGACTAGATCGGTCGTTGGTAGCGTTGGATTTGCCCATTCACACTCGGGCAGCCTCCGATTTACAATTTTTGAAATTTTTGCGAGCCAGCCAGTGCTTGCAAACAGACGGCGGGAGAGATGGCTGAGTGGTTTAAGGCACACGCCTGGAAAGTGTAAAACGTCCTTTTGTCCTGATTAGACATGATTTCTTGTGCTGACTAAATCCCTGTCTTTATTGATTGAAACAC
>JANYCI010000312.1 GCA_025360325.1 Limisphaerales bacterium
GAAGCGCGACGGCAATCCCAAGGTCGTCATCGCCAATCTTTTCAAGCACACGCAGCTCGAAGTCTCTTTCAGCGTCAACGCACTGGCGATTGACCATGGCCGCCCCAAGACGCTCAATCTCAAGCAGATCATCCAGTGCTACATCGAGCACCGGCGCGAGGTCATTCTACGGCGGACACGCTTCGAGTTGCGCAAGGCCGAGGAGCGCGCCGAGTTGCTCGAAGGCTACCTCATTGCGCTCGCGAACCTCGACGAGTTCATCCACATCATCCGCTCCAGCAAGACCCGCGATGAAGCGCGCGTGAAGCTGCTCGCCTTCGAGTGGTCGCGGGCGCAGGTGGAGAAGTGGGGCATTTTCCTGCGCGACGAGTCGCGCCTCGTCGCCGGCCGCTATGCGCTGACCGAACGACAGGTGGACGCGATTCTTGAATTGCGCCTGTACCAATTGACGGGCCTGGAAATTGACAAGCTCGACAAGGAATACAAGGCGCTGCTCGAAGTCATCAAGGACCTCCTCGACATTCTCGCAAAGGAATCGCGCGTGATGGAAATCATCAAGGCGGAGCTGCTGGCCATCAGGGAAAAGCACGCCACACCGCGCAAGAGCGAGATCGTGCCGGACGAAGGCGAGATCGCCATCGAAGACCTGATCGTGAACGAAGGCGTCATCATCACGCTCACGCATAACGGCCTGCTCAAGCGCACGAATGTCAGCCAGTATCGCGCGCAACGACGCGGCGGTAAGGGCGTTATCGGCATGACCACGCGCGAAGGCGAGACCGAGGCAGATAATGATTTTGTGGAGCATCTTTTCACCGCGAGCACGCACGACTACCTGATGTTCTTCACGAACACCGGTCGTGTGTATGTCGAGCGCGTGCATGAAATTCCTGACATGGGCCGCGCTGCGAAGGGCCGAAGCATTGCGAACTTGCTGGAGCTGAAGGCCGACGAAAAGGTGGCCGCGCTCATCCGCATTTTGTCCAAGACCGATGCGGATCGGAAAGATGTAACGTGGACACAGTCCGGTGAATTATTTTTCGCGACGCAGCAGGGAACGGTGAAAAAGACGTCGCTCAATGAATTCTCGAACGTCCGCAAGGGCGGAATCATCGCCATCGGGATTGAACCGGGCGACACGTTGATTGACGTTAAGCTCACGCGTGGCAGCACGGGCGAAGGCGACCACGGTGACGACGTGGTGCTCATCACCAAGGAAGGCATGAGCATTCGTTTTCACGAAACCGATGTGCGTTCGATGGGACGCGCGGCAGGCGGAGTTCGCGGCATCAGTCTGGAACCAACCGATGCGCTGATTGCGGCGGCGATTGTTGTAACCGATTCTGCGTTGCTGGTCGCAGGTGAAAACGGCATTGGCAAACGCACCGGCTTCGACGAATACCGGATTCAATCGCGCGGCGGCAAAGGAATTATCACCATGAAAACCGGCGACAAAACCGGCGGCGTGGTCGGCGCGCTCACGGTGAAGGACACGGATGAAATCATGTTGATCACCGTTGGTGGCCAGATGGTTCGCATCGGCGTTGGCGGCATCCGCGAGGCCGGTCGCAACACGATGGGCGTGAAACTCGTGAACCTCGATGCCAATGATAAATTACAAGCCATTGCGCAAGTGATTAGCGAAGAAGGCGCGGAAGTTGCCATCCCGGAAGAGCCGGCAAAATAAATTGCCCTTTAAAAAAGCTTTATTAGCATCGTCTCTCCTAATGAATAAACCTATTGCAACCATTCTGACGGTCGCCGGACTTTCGGCGGCTTTCGCTGAAACTTCGGTCAACACCGGCAAGTCCGGGCTGACCACTGAAACCAAGTATCCGTGGGAACACAGCGTTTCCGCAGGCGTGACCCTGACGCGCGGCAACAGCGAAACCGCGCTGTTCACAGCCGATTTTCTCGCCACGAAGAAAACGCCCGTGAACGAATACTCCTTCGGTCTCGCGGGTGCTTATGGCAACAACAAGTCCGTTGAAACCGTCAATAATTACAAGGCGTTCGGCCAGTGGAACCATTTGTTCAACAAACGGCTTTACGGCTATCTTCGCGCCGACGCCTTGCGCGACCGGATCGCGGATCTCGACTATCGTTTCACCATCGGTCCTGGCGTCGGTTATTATTTCATCAAGGACAAGATGACCTATCTCGCGGGTGAAGCCGGTGCGGCGTTCGAAGCGCAGCACTTGGGCAAAAAAAGCGACACCTTCGCCACCGCGCGTCTGGCCGACCGTTTTGAACACAAGTTTAACGACCATGCCCGCCTCTGGCAGAGCGCGGAATTTGTGCCGCAGGTTGACGAGTTTGACAACTACGTCGTCAATTGTGAAATCGGCGTTGAGACCGCAGTGACGAAATCATTCACGCTTAAGACCTATTTGCTCGACAGCTACCAGAACCGTCCGTCGGCGGGAAAAAAGAAAAACGACATCCAGATCGTCGCGGCTGTCGGTTACAAATTTTGATTTAATAAAAAATCAAAGCGGCCTTGGATTTTTTCCAAGGCCGCTTTTTTATTTTAAACTTTATTAGGGCGATAAACGTTCAATTTTCCACGCGCCATCCGGTTGTCGGAAATAGCAAAACCGGTCGTGCAAACGGCTTGACCGCCCCTGCCAAAATTCAATCCGCTCCGGTGCTAGGACAAACCCGCCCCAATGCGGGGGCAGGGGAACGGCGTTGGGAAATTTTTGCTCCAACTCGCGCCATTTTTTTTCTAGAAACGCCCGGTCGGGAACCACTTCACTTTGCTCTGACGCCCAAGCGCCGATCTGACTGCCGCGTGGTCGGCTTTGAAAATATTTTTCTGATTCTACTACTGGGATTTTTTTCACCGCGCCCGCGATGCACACCTGCCGCTCCAGTTCCGGCCAGAAAAATGTGAGCGCGGCGCGGGGATTTTCCGTCAATTCACGGCCTTTGCGGCTATCGTAGTTCGTAAAAAAAATGAAGCCGCGTTCGTCCACCGTTTTCAACAAGACCGTGCGCGAGGAGGGCGTTCCGTTTTTGTCCACCGTTGAGAGCGTCATCGCGTTGATGTCGGCCGGGCGATGATTGCAGATCGCGCTCCATAATTTTACGAGGGCCACGCCAATTTTTCGCCAACGGCTCTGGGATTTATCACCGGTGGCCTGTTGAAACCAGGTTTCAAATTGTGCCAATGGATTCGCTTGCAGTTGCGCGCGGTCGAGCGAATCTTGGCGGTAATCTTCGCGAAAATCAGACAAGTTCATGTCACATCTCGTGGAAGGTGGTGAGACTTAGAATTACGATGAAGATAGCGAAGGCAAGTCGTAACGCGCTGCCGATGCGCACGCGGGTTTCGGTGGCGGTGGCGAAATTCAGCGCGTCACGCAAACGCCAGGGAGCGATGGTAAAATAAATTCCCGCGACGATGAAAACGTATGCCCAGCCTTGAAATACTAGCACAAACGGCGATTCGCCCAGATGCGGACGGCCCGTGTCCACCATCAATTTTCCGAGCAGCAACAGCACGACCGCCAGACCGCGCACGGCGAGAAAATCCGGGATGAAGACGCAGGACAAAATTCCCACCGCCGCGAAGCCGAACATCATCGGTTTCTTAAATGCGGAAAAATCGGCGATGGGTTCGTTACTCACATTCCACACGAACCACGCGGTGCCGAGCAGCATGAGGACGACGCCGATGGCGAAGTTGCGCGGAAATTTTTTGGCAGTCGCCGCAAATGCCTTGGGTCGGGCGAGGCCGTAGATTTGCGGCACGGCCAGACCGCAGCCGAGCAACAGAGATAAAAAGGACAGCTTCATTTTGCAAAATTAAACCACGAATTCACCCCAATAGACACGAAGAAAATAAATCTGTTCACACTTTTTACCCGCGAGCCAGTGTCGCCGCTTGTGCCATCAAACGCGATTTGGCTTAATGATTGAATGATTTTTTGTCGGCCACTGATGGACACGAATGTGGCCGAGTTTTTGTTCCGAAGGAACAGCGGAAATTAGCCAGCTACGAAGTGGCTGGAACACCGCGCCGAACGATTGCGTCCTGAAAAGACGGCGGAACAATTCCGTTTTTCATTGTCCCTTCAGGACAGATTTTTGGCGGATGCCGACCAGTGACTGTCGTCACTGGCTAATTTCCGGTCGTCGCTTTGCAACCGCAAAGGATGCGAGTGTCTAGCGAAGCCAGCTCATGGCCTTGCTATGCCAACCGCAATGCGGCTTAGTGAAGAGGCGGATTTTCATTCATACAATTTTACCGAAGAGATGAGCTTGTCATCTAGCAACTGTTGCTGAACGTATTCGAGGACTTTTTGGAAATGAACGTGTGCCCTAAGACTGCTTAACTGTCGCGTAGATATTTTTCCATCGGTATCCAGTCGAACAACAAAAACATTTCCTTGTTCACGGACAAATTCTTTTTTCCCGATCGTGACGACATCTGTTTCCCTGTTCCACGGGATTGAAACAGCGAAACTTCCTTTTTCTGTATTCCACGAATGAGTTAAGGTGGTGACATACTTCCCGTAATCATTCTGACTTGTTGAACTATGCGCGTTAGTCGCTGGAGTAAGAATGACGACGTAAAGAAGATTTTGTTCATTCAAATCCCCGCCATCTTTAGTCGGTTTCTTTTCATAGCCGCTGATAATATCAATACTTCCAACAGGGAATGAAAACTCGTTGGAATTCCCAGACGTTGTGACAAATTTCCCGCGTTGAGCATCGCAACCAGCAACTCCAAGCAATATTAAACAAAAAAGCAGAACTATTTTCTGCATAAACTTACCCCCCAATCTGCTTTTTGTAATCCTCCGGCGAGAGCAGGGCGGTCGCTTCGGCGGGGTTGCTCAATTTGATTTTGTAAAACCAGCCGTCGGTGTCGGGGGCGGTGTTGACGAGTGCGGGATTGTCCACCACGGCGGAATTGACGGCGGTGATCTCGCCGCTGATGGGCGAATAAATGTCGCTCGCGGTTTTGACGGATTCCACCACGGCGCAGGCTTCGCCGGCTTTCACTTGGCGGCCCACGGCGGGAAGTTCCACGAACACGATGTCAGTCAATTCGTGCTGCGCGTGGTCGGTGATGCCCACGGTGGCGGTGTCGCCGCTGACGCGCACCCATTCGTGTGATTTTGCGTATTTCAAATCGGAGGGAATGTTACTCATAAATTTTGTGCGGCAAGATTACGTCGTCCGCCGCGCTGTGGCAAGACGAAGGCGGAACGTCACTGAATAAATTTTTTCACGCAAAGTTTTTAACGGTTTCCACCAGCGCGGCGATGTTTTCCAGTTTTGCGCCGGGCGTCAAACCGTGGCCGAGGTTGAAAATGTGTCCGGGGCGTCCGCGCATGGCTTCCAAAATTATTTTGGTTTCGCGCGCGACCACTTCCGGCGTGGCTTCTGCGATCAGTGTCGGCGATAAATTTCCCTGCATGGCGATGTGCGCGGGAATGATTTTCCGCGCGTCGGCCATGGAAGTTTGCCAGTCAATGCCGAGGACATTCGCGCCGGTGGCAATTAAATCATCCCAATTTCCATGCGTGCCGAGCGAGAAGGCGATGACGGGAACTTTGCCGCCGAGATTGGAAATGATTTTCTTCATCCAACGTCCGCTCGCTTCCTGAAATTCTGTCGGCAAAAGATGCCCGCCGTGGCTATCGAAAAGCTGCACGGCATCCACGCCCGCAGCAATTTGCATCTGCAAATACGCGGTGACGGCGAGGGTCAATTTTTCCGCGAGCAAAGAATATGTTTTCGGATCCTCGCGGAACAGTTGCAGCGCGCGGCTGTATTTCGGCACGCTGGCACCTTCCATCATAAACGTCGCCAGCGTCCATGGCGAACCGCTGAAGCCGATGAGCGCGGTTTGATCGCCCAGTTCTTGCCGCAACATTTTTAGCGCGCGGTCAACGTAATTTAATTTTTCCACGACGCGCTCGACGGAAAGTTTTTCAATGTCCGCCTGGCTCGTCACGGCGAAGTCCATCTGCACGCCGCCGGTTTCCTTGAAGTGATAGGTCTGACCCAGCGCTTCGGGAATCACAAGGATGTCGCTGAACAAAATCGCGGCGTCGAAGCCGAAGCGGCGCACCGGTTGGAGCGTCACCTCGACGGCGAGTTCGGGATTTTGCACGAGCTGGACGAAGGTGTAAGTCTCCTTGAACTTGCGGTATTCGGGCAGTGAGCGACCGGCTTGGCGCATCAGCCACACGGGCGGGCGATCCACGGGCAAGCAGCGGGCGGCGCGGGCGAAACGTTCGCGGGCGGTGAGGGGAACGGCGGTCGGGTTCATCAAATGTGCCGTTTTAATAGCACAAATGAGTGGCAATGGATAGCGACTTTACCAAAATTGTATCGGTGAAACTGGCCAAATCGAATGAGATCTTCTCTAAAAAAAATCGGATGATGTGCCGGGCAAACCGAACTGATTTTGTCCGCAGATTTCGCTGATTTACGCGGATAAGAAAGTATTTAATCTGCGTAAATCGGTGAAATCTGCGGACAAAATTTGTGAATGACTTAAACCAAAAAAAAGTTTTTTTGCAACTTTGCTAGGCCACCGGTTTTTGATTGGGAGCGATGGAAAACAATTCTTCAAACCTGCGCGAATCGCTCTGGCGGCGGCCACCGACAGAGGATGAATTGCGCGCCCAACCCGAGTTGCAAACCGAGGCGCGGCTCACCGCTGCGCTGGGAAAAATTTCTGACGCGCCCGTCGCCTCCAATTTCACCGCCCGCGTTCTCGCCGCGATTGAACGAGAGGAAAAATCCGCCGCGCGTTCGCCACAAGGCTGGAACTGGCGTTCGCTTTTCCCCCGGCTTGCGGTGGCGACGGCACTGTTGGTTTTTATCGGCGTGACGGTTCAGCGTTACGAAGCCAGTTCGCACCGGCAGGAAATTGCCCGCAGCGTGGCGATGGTGGCGCGCGCCGAGGCGTTGCCCAGCGTGGACGCGCTGGAAAATCTCGATGCCATCCAGCGCATGAGCCAATCGGCGCACGCGGACGGCGAACTGCTCGCGGTGTTGCAATGAGCCACCTGCGCCAGACTTTTTTCGGCCTGACCGTGCTCACGGTCATTTCCCTTCACGCACAAGTTTTACCGCCGTTGCCGGGGCAAAAAATTTCCAATACAAATCTGCCGCCACTGCCACCACCGCAGACGCCATCGCCGGTGAATTTTTTCCGCCAGTTACTCGCGATGACGCCCGCCGAACGCAATCATTCGCTCACAAACCGTCCGCCGGAAACCCGCGCCCGCATTCAGGCCAAGGTGCATGAGTATCTGCTGCTCGCGCCGGACGAACGGGAGTTGCGGCTGCGCGCGACGGAATTGCGCTGGTATCTCACGCCGTTATTCCGCGCCGACGAGCGGGAAACGCGCCTCGCGCAAGTGCCGGAAGATTTGCGCGAGATTGTAAAATCGCGCCTCACGCAATGGGATCTGTTGCCACCGCCGCTGCAAAAAGAATTTTTGGACAGCGACCACGCCGTGCATTATTTCGCGCACATCGAGGTGACGAACCGGCTGGCAATCAATCCCGAGCAGCAGAAAATTTCCGAACAATTTCAGCAGTTTTTTGAATTCACGGCGGACGAAAAAACGCAGGTGCTAGGCACGCTGTCGGCGGCCGAGCGCGCGCAGATGGAAAAAACGCTACAGTCATTTGAGTCAATGCCAGCGCAGCAACGCCAACAGTGCGTGCGAAATTATGCCAAGTTCGCAGGCATGACGGGAACCGAACGCACCGAATTTTTGAAGGACGCCGAACGTTGGGCCAAGATGTCGCCGCAAGAACGGCAGTCTTGGCGCGATCTCGTGGCGCACGTCCCGCTGTGGCCGCCGCTGCCGTCAGCGGGTGTGCCGGCTAATCTGATTCCGCCGACCGTGAAATCTTCGCGCCCGGGCGTGGCGACGAATTAAATTTCTGCGTTTCGTGCCACGGATTAAATTTTCCATTTCAGCCGCGTCTCGCTAACTTCCCGTCGTGCATCCGATCGCATTTCATCTCGGCTCGCTGCCCGTCCGCTGGTATGGCGTGATGATGGCGCTGGGCTTTTTCGCGGGTCTGTGGACAGCCACGCGCCGCGCCCGCCGCGTGAATATTTCCGGCGATCTCATCGCCGACGTGACGCTCTGGCTGATGCTCGGCAGCATCGTCGGCGCGCGGTTCGTGTATGTGACGACTTACTGGAAACAGGAATTTGCCGACAAACCTTTCCGCGAAGTTTTCATGGTGCAACACGGTGGCCTCGTTTTTTATGGCGGACTAATTGGTGCGAGCCTCGCGGGAATTATTTATCTCTCGCGAAAAAAACAACCGCTGTGGAAAATCGCCGACGTGCTCGCGCCCAGCATCGCACTCGGCAGCGTCTTTGGACGCATCGGTTGCCTGATGAACGGCTGCTGCTATGGCTATAAATGCGATCTGCCGTGGGCGATTCATTTTCCCGCCGACCACGAAACGGCTGGAGCCGCCGTGCATCCCGTGCAAATTTACGACTCGTTGCTAAACCTGATTTTGTATTTCGCGCTCGCGTGGTGGTTCCGCCGCAAACAATTTGACGGGCAAATTTTCGCCGTGTATCTCATGGGCTACGCGATTTTCCGATCCATCGCCGAACATTTTCGCGGTGATTATCCGGCGGATCACATCCACGGCGGCCTGACTTCGGCCCAGGTTTTGAGCGTGATTATATTCAGCGCGGGCGCGGCTTTATGGGTTTGGCGTTCGCGCGCGGCGCGTAAGACCGAGGATAGAAAATAGAGGATTGAAGATGGTAAACACATCGTCGCTCCATCCTCCATCTTCCATCCCCGTCGCGCCGAAGCAAAGCGAAGGCGGACTCCATCTTCGTCCCGTCTTCCTTGCCGGTCCGACCGCCGTTGGCAAATCCGCCGTGGCACTCGCGCTCGCGGAACGTATCGGCGGCGAAATTATTTCCGTGGATTCGATGCAAGCGTATCGCGGCCTCGATCTCGGCACGGCGAAACCCAGCGCCGCCGAGCAAAAAAAAATCCCGCATCACCTCATAAACATTTGCGATTTACACGAAGCCTTTGACGCCGCGCAATTCATCCGCCACGCCCAAACCGCTGTGTCTGAAATTCAGTCGCGCGGACACGTCCCGATTTTTTGCGGCGGCACCGGACTGTATTTCAAAGCTTATCTCGAAGGTCTCGGCGAAGCTCCGCCATCCGATGAAACCCTCCGCGCCGAACTGGAAAAAACTTCGCTGGAATCCTTGCTGGAAGAACTTCGCGAACGCGACCCGGCGGCTTACGAAAAAATTGACCGGCAAAATCCGCGCCGTGTCATCCGCGCCGTCGAAGTGATCCGGCTGACCGGTAAAAAATTTTCTGAACAGCGCGCGGAGTGGGGGGCGGAAGTCAGGAGTCAGAAGTCAGAAGGCAGAATTTTTTGTCTAACACGCCAATCAGAAGATTTGCATTTCCGCATCACCCGCCGCGCGGACGAAATGTTTTCACGCGGCTTGGTGGACGAGACGCGTGAGCTTTTGAAGCATGGCCTCGCGGAAAATAAATTCGCCATGCAAGCTATCGGCTACCGGCAAGTCGTCGAACATCTGCGCGGCGAAAGAAATTTGGCCGAGACGATTGAACTCGTAAAAATCAAGACGCGCCAGTTCGCCAAACGGCAACTGACGTGGTTCCGCCGTCACGGAAATTGTGAGTGGCTGGAAATAAAACGCGATGATGCACTTGAAAACATTATCGGAAATCTGAACCTTCCTCTGCCAACGTGAAATCTTCGGAACATTCCAGCTGGAACATTTTGCGGCTCCGGCGCGTCACTTCGGGCGACCACCGTTACCTGCCGGAAGTGGACGGACTGCGTTTCCTCGCAATTTTTGGCGTGCTTTTTTTTCACGTCATCTATTCCGCCACCAATGTTTCCGGTGTCACGCTGCAAACGTCTGCGCTGGATTTTTGGCTGCGACCATTTCAGGAAGGACATCGTGGCGTGGAACTTTTTTTTGTCATCAGCGGTTTCATTCTCGCGCTGCCGTTTGCCGCGCACCATCTCGTCGGCGGACCGGCGGTTTCCGTAAGTCGCTATTATCTCCGGCGCGTCACGCGGCTCGAACTTCCTTACTTGGTCGCGCTGGTTGGATTTTATGCCGCCGCCGTTGCGCTGCGAACGCCTGATGCGTCCAGCCCCAGCTTCATCCCAGATTTTTTTCTGCGGCTGTTTTATCTCCACGACCTCGTGCGTGGATTCTCGCCGCTGCTGAACGGCGTGACATGGACGTTGGAAATTGAAATTCAATTTTATCTCCTCGCGCCACTGCTCGCGCAAGTTTTCAGGCTGCCGCTCGTGGCGCGAAGATTGTTGCTGGGCGCGCTGATCATCGGTCTGCCGTTTGCGGGACGATTCATGCCGTGGGCGCACTGGACGTGTCTGTTCTTCGGCGCATTTTTTCTGATGGGATTATTACTCGCGGATTTGCACCTGACGCGCAGCGGGGCCGGGCGGGTGCCGTCAAAAATCTTTGATGTCATTGGTCTAGCCAGCCTGCTCGCGCTGATTTTTTTGCCGGACAAAAATTATTTCTTTCTGTTTTTCCCTTGGCTGCTGGCGCTGCTATTTCTCGCTGCGTTGCGCGGCGACTGGCTCAAAAAAATCCTGCAAATTTCCTGGCTCACCGTGCTCGGCGGGATGTGTTACTCAATTTATTTGATCCACTATCCGCTGCTGGCCTTCACCGCCGCGCATCTGGTTCACAACGGGCAAACGGTTTTTCACGCCTACTGCACCGTCGCCTTGGCGGGACTGCCGTTCGCGCTAGTCATCGGAATTATTTTCTACATCGTGCTGGAGCGTCCGTGCATGAACCCGCGTTGGCCGCAGGAACTGATTGCCCGCTTGCGCCGCCGTTCCTAGCCACGCTTTCTCCTTTTTTCCCGCTCCCGGTTCCAGCACACTGCGCGCATGGAAACGGCGATGGGATTGGCGATTTTGGTTTTCGCGGGCGCGAGTTTTTTCTTTGCGCTGGCGGAAACCGCCTTGTTTTCCTTGAGCGAATGGCAGGTGAAACAGTTAGTGGAAAAAAATCCCGGCGCGGGCGGAGTTGTCGCGGAGCTGCTGGAACGTCCGCATGATTTGCTGGCCACGCTGGTTTTGGGAAACACGTTTGCGAACGCCGCGATCCTTGCCGCCGCGCTGCGGATGGTGCTGAATGCGCAATGGGGTTTTGCACTCACGATGCTCGTGCTCGCGGTCATCGTTCTGCTCGTCGGCGAAGTGTTGCCGAAAACTCTCGCGGTGCGGCAACCGACGCGTTGGGCGTTACGCGTCGCGTGGCCGCTGCTCATTTTTCGTAAACTTACCAAACCATTTTACCGCGCAGCACAATGGACGAACGCGGCCATTCTCAAACAAGCCGCCGCCAAAGCTGCGCCGCCCGCCGCCGTCACCGAAGCGGAGTATCAGGAATTGCTCGAACTTGCGTGGCGGCAAGGCACACTCGAAGAATCCGAGCGCGAAATCATTTTGCAGATCATCAGTCTCGACCGGCGCACGGCGCGCGACGTGATGCGTCCGCGTGCGAGCATGGCCGCGATTTCCGACGACTCGACGGTGGAAGAAATGATCGTCGCCGCCAAAAAATTCAAGCTGCGCCACTTGCCGATGTTCGATGAAACGCCCGATACCATCGTCGGCATTTTGAACACACGCGCGTTGCTGCTCGATCCGAAAGTAGATTTGTGGGAGGTCATGGATTTTCCATCTTTCGTGCCGGAGTCTATGAATCTATTGCTCCTTTTTCGTGCGCTCCAAAAACAACAGCGTGGCGTGGCCATTGTGCTGGATGAATTTGGCGCGACCGCTGGCATCGTGACGATGGAGGACATTCTTGGCGGCATCGTCGGCAAAATCCACGCCGTCACGGAGCCGCAAGGATTTGTGATGGAGAAAATTTCTTACGGTAAGTGGCGCGTGAATGGCACGATGCGCCTCGCAGATTTTCGCCGCGAATTTCCCGCGCTCCCGCAATTCGCCGAAGTGGAAACGATGGGCGGCTTGCTCACGCACCTCCTCGGTGTCGTGCCGGACGCGGGCGAATCGGCGGCGTTTTCGGGCTTAAAATTAACCGCGCAATCGGTGGACGAACGCCGCGTGCGCGAAGTGTTGGTGCAACAAATTAAATGAGCGACCTGCTAAATTATTTTGCGCTCGGCCTATGCCTGCTGCTGTCGTTCCTGCTCTCCGGCATGGAGGCGGGCGTGTTCGCGCTCAACCGGCTGCGCGTGCGGCGGATGGCGCGGACGGGCAATGTTTCCGCACAAGTGCTGAATCGTTTTCTCGAAAAACCCGAAGAATTTTTGTGGACGATCCTCGTCGGCAACACGCTGGTGAATTTTATTTTTCTCGGCTGGTTCATCGCCCGGCTGCACGCGAATTTTTCCGGGCAGTGGGTTTTGATCTTCGGTCTGTTTGTCGCGGTGGTTTTTCTGTTCTACTCCTTTTTTGATCTGCTGCCGAAAATGTTATTCCGCACTTATCCGAACCGGTTGTGCCTGCGCGCGGCGCGGATTTTCCGCATTGTCTATTTGTTGCTGCGACCGTTCGTCGCCGTGGCCGAGGGCGTTTCCAATCTCGCGCTGCGCTGGACGGGTGCGCGGTCGTTCACTGGACGGCTGTTTGGCAATCGCGAAGAATTGCGCGCGGTGATGGCCGAAGCCGCGCAAGCCTTGACCAGCGAAGAACACGCGATGGTCAACCGCGTGCTCGACTTGCAGCATTTCAAAGTGGAACAAATTTCCGTGCCGCTGGAAAAAACGATTGCCACCGACGCCCATAAAACCTTGCGTGAAGCCGTGGTCCTGGCGCGTGAAAAAAATCTTTCGCGCCTGCCGGTTTGGGAACTGCGCGACGGCAAAAAACGCATCGCGGGCTTGCTCGATGTGACGGCGTTGCTGTTCGTGGAAAATCTGGAAGAGAATAAAATGGTCGCCGAATTCATGTCGCCCGCTGTTTTTTTGGAGGCGGACACGCGGCTGGAAGTGGCGCTGCGCCGGATGCAACGCGCCGGTCAGCGGCTGGCGATTGTGCTCACGCCAGATCGTCAGGAAGCAGGCATCGTGTCGCTCGAAGACATTTTGAAACTCATGTTCGGTGAGGTGAAATTGTGAGTTTCGACGCGCTTACCAGCATCGGCCTGAAAATTTTCGGCGTGTTGCTGTTGGTTTTGTTCAACGCTTTTTTTGTCGGCGCGGAACTCGCGCTCGTGCGCATCCGCGAGACGCAACTGGCGTCGCTGGCCGAGCGCGGCAATCGTCGCGCCAAA
>JANYCI010000317.1 GCA_025360325.1 Limisphaerales bacterium
TCAGTCCGCAAACAAATCGTCGCCGCTTAATTTCCGCGTGCGCTGGCCGTTTTGGATTTCCCAAATCTCCGCGCCCAAGCCGAGCGGCGGCGCGGCGGCGAGCTTTTGGAAAAAATTCGGGAACGTCTTCTTCACACAGGCAGGATTTTTAATTTTTATGCCTAGAACTTTCAATCCCAAAACGGCAAAACACATCGCCATGCGATGATCGTTGTAGGTCTCGATCTCCGCGCCGTGCAGTTGCGACGGATAAACCGTCAGCGTATCGCCTTCTTCATCAACTTTTGCACCACATTTTCTTAACTCATCTCGCAAGGCAACCACGCGCTCGGTTTCTTGGAGTCGAAGTCTTCCTAAATCAACAAAACTAGCAGGTTGTTTCAGAAAGGGTGCGAGAACAATAGCCGTCATAATTCCATCGCCGAGATGATCTTTTCTTGAGAGAACACTACTTGGAGGCCAGAAATGAAAAAATTGACCGTCAATTTGCCATCCAGTCGTTGGCCAATTTCTTACCATGACGGATGAATTAGGAATTAAAAAATCTGCTCCCCAAAAATAACTCCCGCTGCTCGCGTCCGGCTCGATTTGAAACGTGCCGCCGTTTTTCGGAAACGCTTCCATCAATTTGGAAGTCATCGCCACATACGGCGATTCATCCGCGTTCTCACCGACGATTTCAATTTCCCATCCGCCCACTTTCGCCGAGAGCAGCAGCGCCGACGCGAACTGCGAGCTTTCCTCAATGCTTACTTTACATTTTTTTTTCTGCCACAGAGGCACAGAGGACACAGAGCTTGATTGAATACTTTCCTCTGTGCGCTCTGTGGCTCTGTGGCCAATCCGCGCGGGTAACTTGTCATTCTCAAATTCACATTCCACGCGATAGCCGAGTTCGCGCAACGCCGAGAACAGCGCGGCTTGCGGACGTTCGTGCATTCGCGCCACGCCGTGCAGCCGATACACGCCGCTGCCGAGACAGAGAAACGGCGCGAGAAAACGCGCGGCAGTTCCAGCGTTGCCCACGAATAATTCCAGCGGCTCCGTCTCCGAACCGCCAGCGGGAACGAGTCCGCCTCCGCCCACGACGGTGATGGTGCGATTGCACAATTCATCCGGGTCTTGCGTGACGTGAATCACAAAGCCGAGTTCCTTCAGGCACTCGGTCATGATCTGAGTGTCCTCGCTCCAGAGCGCGCCCTTGAGCGTCACCTCGCCATCGGCAAGCGCGGCGAGAATGAGCGCGCGGTTCGTGATGCTCTTGGAACCGGGCACGGTGATCTCCGCGCGCACGGGTGCCGTAAGCGGGACGATTTCGATGAGGTCGGGTAGTGCCATTTTATTTAGCCACAGATGGGCACAGATGAAACACAGATAAGCAGAGCGTCCGCAGATTTCGCAGATGCACGCAGATTAAAATTAAATCCGCGAAAATCTGTGTCATCTGCGGATAAAATGTTTTTCCATCTGTGTTTCATCTGTGGGCATCTGTGGCTCATTTATTCGGATGAAATAATTTTGGCTTGGGCGCACCAATTATCGCGGCGCGTTTTTGCGGTTGCAAAAAATTGTTCAACTGCGTCCGCGTCGGACTTTTTCAACGCGGTTTGAAATTTTTTCAATTCGCCCAAAAACGCGTCCATGGATTGGGAAACATTCTTGCGGTTGGCCAGTGCGATGTCGCGCCACATTTCCGGCGAGCCGGACGCGATGCGCGTGGTGTCGCGAAAACCGGTAGCGCACAAGGCGGACAGCGCCTTCGGTTGTGCCGGGTGCAAGACCAAGCCCGCGAGCGTCGCCGCGACGACGTGCGGCAAATGACTTGAACGGCTCACGAGCAAATCGTGCTGCGCGGCGTCCATTTTCAAAACGCGGGCACCTAGCGATTTCCAAAATTGCTCCAGTTTGCGAACGGCGGCGGCGTTGGATTTTTTGGTAGGCGTGAGCACGCAGACGGCGTTCTCGAATAAATTTTTCCGCGCCGCCAGCACGCCAGTTTTTTCCGCACCGGCCATCGGATGACTGCCAATGAAATGCGCGCCGGATTTTTTGAGCAGCGCAGCGAGTTCGCGCACGACTTCACTTTTCACGCTGCCCACGTCGGTGACGATTGCGCCGCGTTTGAGCGCGGGGAGAAATTGTTCGGCGAGCGAACGCATTTGCGCGAGTGGCGTGCAGAGAATAATCAAATCAGCATTGGAAACAGCGGCCAGCAGATCGGTCGTGGCGTAATCCACTGCGCCAATTTTTTCACAATCTTTCAGACTGGATTGGCGCCGCACGAACCCGGCGACTTCGCGGGCGAGACGGTGTTGCCGCGTGGCCAGCCCGATGGAGCCACCGAGCAAGCCAACGCCAATGATGGAAATTTTCTGAAACGGCACGCGGGGAGAATAAACAAAAAGTTGAGGAGTTGAGAAGTTGAAACGTTGAAAAATGTGGCCGCAAAAAAACATCTCAACCACTCAACCTTTCAACTCTTCAACCAATTTTCCCAAATCATCTTCAGCGTGATGAGCAAAACCATCGTCAGAAAAATCGGGCGGATGAATTTCGTGCCGCGCGTGATGACCATGTGGCTGCCGAGGCGCGCGCCGAACATTTGTCCGCCGCCCATGATCAGGCCAGCGGCGAACCAGACTTTTTGCGCGATGAGAAAAACGAGGAGCGACGCGACATTGCTCGCCCAATTAAGCGCCTTCGTATTGGCGGTGGATTTAGTCAGGTTGAAGCCAAGACCGAGCATGAAAGCAAGTGCGAGAAACGTTCCCGTGCCGGGGCCGAGAAATCCGTCATACACGCCAATGCTGAACGCAAAAATGAAATCAAATTTGATTCGTGAAAGGCGCGGGTGAATATCCTTCTCGCCGAGTTGCGGACGGAGCCACACAAAAATGGCGACGGCAAACAGGAGCAGGGGAATGATTTGTTTGAGCCGATGCGAGTCAAATTGTTGCACGAGCAGTGTGCCGACGAGTGCGCCAAGAAATGCGAGCAGACAAGCGCGGCGAACTTCCCGTAGGTTCAACGTTCCGGCGCGGGCGAAATGAAACGTCGCGCTGGTGGAGCCAAAGGTGGATTGAAATTTGTTGGTGCCGAGCGCGACCAATGGGTCGGAACAAAGATTCATCAACATCGGCAGCGTGAGTAGTCCGCCGCCGCCCGCGATGGTGTCCACGAAACCAGCGGTGAAACCGGTCGCGAACAGCAGCGCGATCTGCCACCACTCGATCATGTGAAAACTTTCCACGTCGCGCGGAGTTTAGCGTCGGCGGGATGGACGGCCAAACTTTTTGATTTGGTTTGTGGTTGAAAAAAACGGGAGCAACGAAACTGATATGCGCTCTCTCCACGAAATTTCGGACTCCTTCTCCCCCTTGGGGAGAAGGCTGGGATGAGGTGGATGGCGTGGCAATAATGGATGCGCTTGTGCCAGTAAGTGGCCCCCCTCACCCTAACCCTCTCCCCCGAGGGGGAGAGGGAACCGCCGTAGTTTGGTTCAAATAATTCTGATGTTGATTGAGCAGAAGTCAGCCGTAGATTCTCCAAGACGCTGGGAGCGTTTCTCCCTCTCCCAGCGGGAGAGGGTCGGGGTGAGGGAGAGCTGTCACATCAAAACGTATCGTGCGGCCGGAGCACTGCTGTGTCGTCCTCGACCAGCCGCAGCAGGTCGAAAAGCCAGTTAACATTAGGTGATTTCAGACGTGGCTCGTTGCCATATTGCTGCGGCTAGTCTTCGACGCAGCCGCGCTCTGGACACCACGGCAAGCTGCACTGCCGACATTTAACGCCAGAATTCCAACTCGCTTTTTCCACCCGCAAAATATATTTTCGCCTAATGACTTTGACTGAAAATCAGCTCGCGCATCCCGACCAATTTGTCCGCCGCCACATCGGCCCGGACACCAAGGAAACGGCCGCAATGCTCGCGCTCCTTGGCCACAAAAATTTGGACGAACTGATTGATGCCGCCGTCCCGAAAAAAATCCGCCTCGGCAAAAAATTAAACCTGCCCGCCGCGCGCAGCGAGTCCAACGCGCTCGCGGAACTTCGCCGCATCGCCAGTGAAACGAAAGTTTTTCGCTCGTTCATCGGGCAGGGGTATTACGACACCATCACGCCGCCGGTCATCCAGCGCAGCGTGCTGGAAAATCCTGGCTGGTATACGCAATACACGCCGTATCAGGCCGAGATTTCGCAGGGTCGCCTCGAAGCGCTGCTGAATTTTCAGACGATG
>JANYCI010000032.1 GCA_025360325.1 Limisphaerales bacterium
CCGGTTCAAAAATTCCGGGCGGAACGTCTTCTTCGCTTCTTCAAGCACACGTTCGCGCGCCTTCTCGTAGCTGCTCTCGTCCGTAATCGGCGCGAAGCCCATCGTCGAAGATTTCTTGAGCGTGTCGCTGCCGACGTTCGACGTCATCAGAATGATCGTGTTACGGAAATTCACGATGCGACCCATGCTATCCGTGAGTTTTCCTTCTTCCAAAATCTGCAACAGCATATTCCACACGTCAGGATGCGCCTTCTCGATTTCGTCGAACAGCACGACGGAATACGGATTGCGCCGCACTTTTTCGGTGAGCTGTCCGCCTTCTTCAAAACCAATGTAGCCGGGAGGCGCACCGAGCATCCGCGAGACGTTGTGCTTCTCCGAATATTCGCTCATGTCGAGATGGATCAGCGATTTCTTGTCGCCAAACATCTGTTCCGCGAGGGTCTTCGCGAGCAACGTTTTTCCAACGCCGGTCGGTCCCAGCAACAGGAATGCACCAATCGGACGGCGCGGGTCTTTCAAATCTGCGCGCGAACGTTTGAGCGCTTTGCATAGCGCGGAAACCGCCTCGCGTTGGCCGACGACGACTTTTTCCATCTCGGTCTCGACGGTGAGCAACCGCTGCATCTCGCCCTGCCCCATGCGTTGCAACGGAATGCCCGTCCATTTCGAGACGACGTGCAAAATTTCTTCTTCGCCCACGACGACGCGTTTTTCATCGCCCTTCGCGCGCCATTCTTTCAACAGATTTTCCAGTTTATCCTTCGCCTGTTTTTCCTGATCGCGCATTTTGGCCGCGCCTTCAAAATCCTGGTTCTTGATCGCGCCTTCTTTTTTGCCTTTGATGACTTCGATCTCGGCTTCCATCGCTTTAATTTCCGGCGGACGCGTCATCGTGCTGATACGCGCGCGCGAACCGGCCTCATCCAAAACATCAATCGCCTTGTCCGGCAAAAAACGATCCGTGATATAGCGGTCAGAAAGTTTCACGGCCTGCTCCACCGCCAAATCCGTGAACTCCGCCTTGTGATGTTCCTCGTATTTGTGACGCAAGCCTTTCAAAATTTCTATCGCGTCGTCCACCGAAGGCGCTTCGACTTTCACCGATTGGAAACGGCGTTCGAGCGCAGCATCCTTCTCGATGTATTTGCGATACTCGTTGAGCGTCGTCGCGCCGACACATTGCATTTCACCGCGTGACAGCGCGGGTTTGATGATGTTGCTCGCGTCCATTGTGCCTTCGGCAGAACCGGCGCCGACGATGGTGTGCAACTCATCAATGAATAAAATAATATTTTTTGCGCGACGAATTTCATCCATCACCGCCTTGATGCGCTCCTCGAATTGTCCGCGATACTTCGTGCCCGCGACCATCAACGCGAGATCGAGCGTGATGACGCGTTTGTGGATCAAAATTTCCGGCACGTTGCCCTTCACGATTTCCTGCGCGAGACCTTCGACAATGGCCGTCTTGCCCACGCCAGCTTCACCAAGGAGCACCGGATTATTTTTTGTGCGACGGCAAAGAATCTGGATGACGCGCTCGATTTCATTTTTGCGACCGATGACGGGATCCATGTCGCCCTTGCGCGCAATCTCCGTGAGGTCGCGGCCAAACGCTTTCAACGCGGGTGTTTTGGTGTCGGTCTTTTTGTCACCAGCACCCGCCGGTTGTTTTTCCGAAGAACCAGATTCGCTCGGCGGCGGCGATTCCTCACCGGGCTGCTGGGCAAAATTCGGATCCAGCTCTTTCAATACGCGTTGCCGCGCTTCTTCGATGTCCACGTCCAGCGCGCGCAAAACTTTTGCCGCCACGCCATCCGCCTCACGCAGCAAACCGAGCAGCAAATGCTCCGTGCCGACGTAAGTGTGGTTGAGATTTTTCGCTTCCTTTTGTGCGAGCGCGATGACTTTTTTCACGCGCGGCGTGTAAGGAATGTTGCCGACCATCTTTTGATCTGGCCCGGTGCCGACCTGTTTCTCGACCTCCATGCGGACGGTTTCGAGGTCAATGCCCATGCCTTGCAGCACGTTGACGGCCACGCCCTGACCCAGTTTGATCAGGCCCAGAAGCAAATGCTCCGTGCCCAGAAAGTTATGGTTCAGGCGGTCGGCCTCTTTCCGCGCCAACGCCAACACCTGCTGCGCGCGCGGGGTAAAATTGCTCATCGCTTCGTCACTCATATTAAAAGTATTCTGCTATGAATCGGCTGTTTTGTCCAACGCCAACAGGAAAAAATCCACCCGGCAGTGAAAAAAAATCCTAAAGTCACCGCCGTCCGTCATACCACAGATAACTTGCCTCCCGGCTGGTCATTGTGCGCTTGTGGCTGAAAATTGACCGGAGAAAAAAACTCCCCATCTCGCGGCCCGAATATAGTTTCATTTTCCGCGCCGAAGTGATCAACGGATGCTTGTGTAGGATCACAATTTTTTTACCCTTCGCCTTCGCCAACGATTTTAGCCGCTGACTCAATTCCAATTCTTCCGCTGCAAAATATTTCTGGTTGAAGCCGCCCAGTTCGCGGAACGCCGCCGCCTCGATGAAAATAAACGAACCCGCCAGCCATTTTTTGAACCGGCTCGTCCAGTTCCAAGCCTGCGTGACGAGATTCGCCGCCAACAATTTTACGTCCAGCCGCATCGTTGAACCGCCCGCTAAAAACTTTTTTGATACAATCGCCTCGGCAACATCCGAAAAAAGTTCCGCGCTCGGATGCGAATCCGCGTCCACAAAAACGAACCAGTCGCCCGTGGCCGCCGCCGCGCCAGAATTTCGCGCCCTACCAATCTGGTTGAATGGCTCGAACACCACCTTCGCGCCCGCAGCCCGCGCAATCTCGCTCGTGCGGTCGGTGGAATTATTGTCGCACACCACGAGTTCAAATTCCCAGCCGCGCGCGGCAAACGCCGCCGCCGCCGTCTTGATTTGAACGAGTGACGCGCCCAGAAGTTTTTCTTCATTGAACGCGGGGACGATGACGGAAATTTTCACGCGCCCAAACTACGGGCCGCCGCGCGCAAAGTCAAAAGTGCAGATGCCATTTAGTTCTGCCAACCACCCGCCGAATTTCTTTTTGAAAATGCCGGTGATTATTCCAACGCCCAACCCGGCTTGATTTCTTCATCGAATGGAGTCGGGGCGGCGTGGGCAAGCAGTTTTCTTTCGGCAAGAATTCCGATCATCCCGGCGTTGTCGGTGCAAAGATTTTTTTCTGCGAGGCGTAGGGTGAAACCATTTTTTTGACAGGCGCGTTCAAGTTCATTTCGCAACGCGCGGTTGCACGTCACGCCGCCGGACGTGGTGACGCAGCGGACGCCATTCCGCTTCGCAGCGCGGATGGTTTTCACGACTAGCACTTCGACGATGGCGGCTTGCACGCTGGCGCAGAGGTCGCGAATTTTTTGCGGGTCGTCGAGCAGTTCGGGATGGTCGCGAATAAAATAGCGCACGGAAGTTTTCAAGCCGCTGAAACTGAAATCGTCATTCGCATCATACAACAGCGGGCGGGGGAAAACGTAGGCGCGCGGATTGCCCTCGGCAGCCAAGCGGTCAATCACCGGGCCAGCGGGATACGCGAGGCCCATGAGCTTGCCGGTCTTGTCAAAACATTCGCCCGCCGCATCATCAATCGTGCCGCCGAGAACGCGATGTTTCAGTTCGGATTCAACCAACACGAGCAACGTGTGGCCACCGCTGACAATGAGCGACAGGTTGGGTTGGAAATTTTTGAAATCAGCGATCAGCGCAGCGGGCTTCTCGCCGAGGGACGAGGGAGAAGAAATCCACGGCGAATACAAATGCGCTTCGTGATGATTGATGCCGATGAATGGTTTGCCCAGCGCGAAGGCGAGCGACTGCGCGGCCTTGAAGCCGACGATCAGCGCGATGGCCAGTCCCGGCCCTTGCGTGGCGGCCACGGCCTC
The DNA here is from genome assembly GCA_025360325.1 of Limisphaerales bacterium. GTDB lineage: Bacteria > Verrucomicrobiota > Verrucomicrobiia > Limisphaerales > UBA11358 > UBA11358. Next base: position 3,928 of record JANYCI010000032.1, read on the forward strand.
CAGTTCGTCCGCAGCAATTCCCGCGTCGCGCAACGCTGATTGCGCCACCGGTGTCAAATTTTTCAGATGCTCGCGCGCCGCGAGTTCCGGCACCACGCCGCCGTATTCTGCGTGCAGTTCGATTTGCGAGGAGACGATGTTGGAAAGAATTTTTCCATCGCGCACGACCGCCGCGCTAGTTTCATCACAGGAAGTTTCGAGCGCGAGCAAGGTCATGGTTTCGCGGAGCCGTTGAGCGTTTCGTAGGCCAACAGCGACTGGAGCAAGTCCTCGGCGCGAGCGAGTTGTTCGTCGCGAAAATTTTCCACGAGCTGACGTTCACGCTCCGGCAGCGAGTAGGCACCGCCCGGCGAGCGTTTGAGAATGAGCATGGCCTCCTCATTATCAGTCAATGGCACGAGGCTGTCCGGCGTGATGCCGTGCTGATGAATGACCTTGTGGCTCGGCGTGTAATACTTCGCGATGGTGAGCTTGAGCGCGGAGCCGTCGTCGAGCGGAAACACAGTTTGCACAGAACCTTTGCCGAATGTTTTCTCGCCGAGCACATAGCCGCGATGCAAGTCCTGCAAACAACCGGAGACAATTTCCGCCGCGCTCGCCGTGCCCAGGTTCACCAGAATCGCCACGGGCACGCCGGGTAATTCGTCGCCGCCTTTGGCAATAAATTTTTCCATCACGCCGCGCCGACCTTCGGTGGAGACGACCAACTGGCCGCTCGGCAGAAATTTCTGGCAGACCTCCACGGCTTCTTCGAGCAACCCACCCGGATTCCAGCGCAAATCCAAAACCAATCCTTTCATGCCTTGCGCTTTTAATTTATCAAGCGCGGCCTCCAGTTCTTCGCCGGTTTTTTCGCCGAACTGCGTGATGTGAACGTAGCCGATTTTATTTTCACCAAGCGGAAATTGTTTTTTGCCATTGAGATCTTTAACCATCGGCATCTGGATGATGGCGCGTTCGAGTTTGAAATTTTTCAGCGCGCTGTCCGCCCCGCGCGCCACGGTGAGACCCACGCTGGAGCCAGGTTCGCCGCGCAGCAACTTCACCACTTGCGGCAATGAGGAATGTTCCACATCGCGGCTATCCACTTTCATGATGCGGTCGCCAGCGAGGATGCCCGCGCGAAATCCCGGCGTGTCATCCACCGGCGAAACGACGGTGATGTGTCCGTCACGCAACGCCACGACGAGACCAAGGCCGCCGAACTGCCCCTCGGTATCGTCCTGCAACTGCTGGAACGAACTGGCATCGAGAAATTCACTGTGCGGGTCGAGCTTGCCGACCATGCCCTTCATCGCCGCATAAACCAGTTGCTGATACGTCAGGTTTTTTCCATCCACATATTCGTTGCGGACTTTTGCGAGCGCCTCGGACAAGACCGCGAAGTTGGCGCGGGCGTTGTCATCCTCATTCGTCGCCCGCGACAATTTGTGATAAATGCCAGCGCCCACCGCCAGATTGAGCAGCAGCGCCACGGTGACGATGCCGAAAATAAAACTGCGTTTCATAAACGCCCGAACTCTACCACGAACCGGTGCGGGGACAAAGGAATTGGGTGAAAAACCGGACAGCTATTCGTTGGCCGCCAGCGGCACGATGTGCATCCCGCGTTCTTCGAGATACGGCAAGATCATTTCCACGGTGCGGGTGACGGCACCCAAGTTTTCGGCAACGACCGCCTTGGCCGTTTGCCCCAGCGCGGCGCGGCGCGCGGGATCGGCCAGCAAATCACCGACGGCGCGTTCGAGTTCATTCGCATCGGCAACTTGAACGGCGGCATCAGCGGCAACGAAGGTCCGCGCAATGTCGGCGAAATTTTCCATGTGCGGCCCAAAGACCACGGCCTTGCCGCGCGCCGCCGGTTCAATCGGATTTTGCCCGCCTTCCGCCGTCAGACTTTTGCCCACAAAAACCACGTCCGCCAATTCGTAGAAAAATTTCAACTCGCCCGTCGTGTTGACCAACAGACATTCAATTTCGCCGGGCTGGAGTTGCACGTTGCGAAAAATGTCAGTGCGGTTGTAGGACTTGATGCCTTGCGCCTTGAATTTTTTGACAAGTTCTTTGCAACGCTCGAAGTGGCGCGGAATAATGACCAGAAACAGAGTTGGAAATTTCACGCGCAAACGTCGCGCCATCTCGACCAGCAGTAGTTCTTCGCCGTCGTGGGTGCTGCCCGCGACGATGACGGGCGCGCCTTCAATCCAACCGGCTTGGAGCAGAATTTTATGCACGTCGAGCGATTTTAATTCAGAAAAATTTGCCGCCGCATCGAACTTCATGTTGCCCACGACGCGCACGGATTCAGGTTTGCAGCCGACCGCGATCAAGCCCTGCGCGTCCTCCTCGTTGTGGCAACTAACGCCGACAAACGCGCGGAACAGCGGGCGGAAAATCCAGCCGAAGCGTTTATAGCGCGGAAACGAACGCGGCGATAAACGGGCGTTCGCCAGCAAAACCGGCAAGCCGAGAGTATCCGCGCGCCAGAGAAAATTCGGCCAGATTTCCGCCTCGATCAAAACGATGGCCTGCGGATTGATGGTGGCCACCGCACGGCGCACGAACCGTTCGAGGTCAATCGGGTAATAAATCCGCGTGACGCGCGTCGGCAAACGGCGTTGCAATTCCTTCATGCCAGTGGTCGTGGTGCAAGAGACCACGAACTTGATGTTCGGCACGCGCGGCTCCAGCGCATTGATGAGCTGCGTGCAAAGATTCACCTCGCCTACGCTGACCGCGTGAATCCACAGGATATGGCGGTTGGTGAGCGATTGTTTGACGGGTGCGTCATATTTTCCAAACCGCTGGGCGAAGCCGCGCTGCCAGTCGCCGCGCCGCCGCAGCCGCCAAAAATAATACGGTGACGCCAAGACAAAAAAAATCGCGAACAGGATGTTATAGACTGTTCGTAATTTCTGCTGGAACCCAGGTGAGTTGGTAAATGATCGGTTACTTGGCATTTACTGTGTGAGCAAATAGTCACACAAATGTTCCAAATTTCAACCACGGAAAAATAGCCACCAGATGAAAATCAAAACCGGCAGCAGGAATGGCAGGGAAAATTTCAGGATGAAACCCATGAACGACGGCGGGGCGGCTCCGTTCTGTTCGGCCAAAGATTTCACCATGAAATTCGGACCGTTGCCGATGTAAGTGGCCGCGCCAAAAAACACCGCGCCGACGCTGATGGCGATGACGCGGGCCGAATGACCGGCGAGCAGGGCGGGCATATCCGCCGCGTCCGTCACGCCGAACAGCGCGCCGAGAAAACCAAGATATGTCGGCGCATTGTCCAGCACGCTCGACAGCGCCCCCGTGCCCCAAAAGAAAACTCCCGCCGATGGATTTTTTCCGAGCAACGTGGCGGCATTAGTATCGAGCCAAGCCAACGCGGGAATCATCGTCACAAAAATTCCGGCGAACAAAATCGCGACTTCCTGAATCGGATGAAAATCAAAACGGTTCGCCGCGTGAACGGATTTTTTAGTGGTGAAATAAGAACCCGCCGCTGCCGCGAGCAACAAACTTTCGCGCAGAAAGATCGGTTGCGTCACGAACACTGCCCCGAGGATGACGGCGAGAAAAAATAGATTGGTCAAGCCGCTCAATTTCCATTGAGCACTTCCGTTCGGCGGCGCGACATTTTTTGCGGCGCGGGCAAAATGAACCTTATCCACGACATAAAAAATGGCGAGCAACGCGCCCACGGCCACCGCCCACATCGGCCAACAATTGTTCGCGACCCAACCGAACGGGATGCCTTGCAAAAATCCGAGGAACAACGGCGGATCGCCAATAGGCGTAAGGCAACCGCCGATGTTAGCGACGAGGAAAATAAAAAAAACGACGTGATGCGCGGCGACGCGATTTTCATTCAGCCGCAGCCACGGACGGATGAGCAACATCGCCGCGCCGGTTGTGCCAAGAACATTCGCGGCGAGCGCACCGACGAAAAGAAAGAGGACGTTTTTACTCGGCGTGCCGCGACCGGGAATTTCCAAATGAATTCCACCCGCCACCACGAACAGCGCACCGATGAGCAAAATAAAACCAAGGTATTCTTGCGCCGCGTGGCCGAGGCTAGCGGCATCATGCCGCGCAAAATAATAAATCGTCACGACCGCGCCGAGACCGAGCGCGATCTTGGCGTAGTGCCGCCCCCACCAACCCGCCGCGACTACGGGCGCGACGGCCATCGCCCCGAGCAGCAGGGCGAAGGGCAGCATCAAAATAAGATCCGTTGCGTTCACGCGCAAAAAATCAGGGCAGGACGGCAGTGGGTCAAACAAATTAGGCGGCTCAATTTCAGAGTTGGTGGGGCGAGCGTCCTCGCGAGCCGAAACAGTGTGGCAATCCACAAGCCTAACAAGGCTCGCGAGGACGCTCGCCCCACCTGTTTCCACCATCGCAAGTCGCCTGTCTTGACTGGAATTTTTTCTATGCAACTCTGTGTCCGCTTGCCGCCCGAAGCTCCAGCGTCAGCGACGAGCCGTTTGTTTGCTGACATTGCCAAAACTCCCGCCGTGCAAGCCCTCGCGCGGCGTGTGGAGTCGGGCGGAGCGCAGATTTTTTCTGGCCTCACCGCGAGCGCCCAACCGCTTTTCGCCGCGCTGTTACAACAGATTTTTCCCCAACGCACCGTCGTCATCGTCACGGAAAATCTGAAGGCGCAGGAAAATTTTCAATCTGATTTGGAGACGTGGTTGAGTGATGCGTGCGGCGTGATGCGTGAAAAAAAAGCCGCGCCATCCTCCATCCTCCATCCTCCATCCTCGGTTTTATTTTACCCCGCGTGGGAAGTCCTGCCGCACGAAGATAAACTGCCCACCGCTGATGTCATCAGTGACCGTCTGCAAACGCTCGGCGCGCTTTCGGACAATTCAAAATTAAAAATTAAAAATTCAAAACTCGTCGTCACGAATGTCACCGCGCTGCTGCAAAAAACATTTGCGCCGGATGATTTGCAAGCGCGCACGCGGCAACTGAAGCGCGGCGAAACTATTTCTCCGCTCGATCTGATCGAATGGCTGGAGGCGCAGGGTTACGAGCCGGAAGCGCAGGTGACACAACGCGGCGAAATCGCGTTGCGCGGCGGGATCGTGGATGTCTATCCGCCGACAAGTCCGTGGCCCGTGCGGCTGGAATTTTTTGGCGACGAGCTGGAATCGCTGCGCGAGTTTGATCCGCTCACGCAAATCTCGCGCGGAGAGATTTCGGACATGATGATTCCGCCCGCCGGGGAAATTGGGATTCTCAAAAGCAGAAGTCAGAAGTCAGAAGTCAGGAGCCAGAATAAAAACTCTTTGGCCACGCTGCTCGAATATCTCCCGCGTGAAACTATTTTTATTTTGTGCGAGCCGGAGTCGCTCGCTTTACACGCAAAAACTTACGCGGAGCCGATTCCTAAGGATGATCCGTTCTTCATTTCATGGCCGGATTTACTGGGTGAAATGCAAGCGCGGGGCTCTACCGTGGTGGAGCTATTGGATGATTCGTTCCCCCTCACCCCTGCCCTCTCCCCCGGGGAGAGGGAGAAACGCTCCCAGATTTTTGGCGAATCGGGGGCGGACTTCTGCTCGACAGATTTACAAAAAAACGAAAGCGAGCAACGGCTGTCCCCTCTCCCAGCCCTGTCGCGCCGTAGCGGAGGGAAGGCGGAGGGAGAGGGTCAGGGTGAGGGAGAAGCAAACAATGAAACTGAACTGGCCGAACCGAAGTTCGGCGTTCCGCTGTTCGCGTCGCTCGATGCGTTTCGTCCGCTGGCGGAGCGAGCGCAGGAGCCGCAGATTGCGGAGATTCAGCGGCGCGAATTTTTCCAGCAGCTTCATCGCTGGCTGCGACAGGATTACGCCGTCCACGTTTTTTGCAACAACGACGGCGAGCGTGAACGGTTCACCGAAGTTTGGAACGAAACCAGTCCAAAGCCTGAAGTCCAAAGCCCAAAGTCGGACGGGCGTGAGCAACTTGGGACTTTGCACATCGGACTTTGGACTCACCTCGGCTCGCTCACACGCGGTTTTATTTGTGACGCGGCGAAAATTGTAGTTGTCACCGATGCGGAAATTTTTGGCCGCTACAAAGTTCAGCGTGCACGGCAAAATAAATCTCCCCACGCCACCGCCGTGCGTTCGGCGATGGAAATTGATTTCGCGGATTTAGAGGAAGGCGATCTCGTGGTGCATTTGCAGCATGGCATTGGAAAATTTCTTGGCCTGAAACATTTGCCCGTGACCGCCAGTCGTCACCAATCTCAAATCACGAATCCGGAAGCTGAATTTTTAGTCCTCGAATACGCCGCGAGCGGCGACGCCGTGGAGCCGCCGAAACTTTACGTCCCCGTTTCTGAAGCGCACCTCGTCAGCAAATACGTCGGCGCGGGCAAGGCGAATCCGCCGCTCAACCAGCTCGGCGGCACGCGCTGGGCGAAGGCGAAAGAACAAACCGAAAAAGCCGTGCGCGATGTCGCGGCGGAAATGCTCCGCATCCAAGCCGTGCGCGAAACGCAAGCCGGACACGCGTGCAAGCCGGATACGCACTGGCAGCGGGAATTTGAAAGCGCGTTTATTTACGAGGAGACGCGCGATCAAATCACCGCCATCGCCGCGACGAAAGCGGATCAGGAACGCGCGAAGCCGATGGACCGTTTGATCTGCGGCGACGTGGGTTTTGGCAAAACGGAAGTCGCGATTCGTGCGGCGTTCAAGTGCGTGATGGATGGAAAGCAAGTTGCGATTCTCGTGCCGACCACGGTTTTGGCGCAGCAACATTTCAGTAATTTTCGCGAGCGCATGGCGGATTATCCGATCCGCGTCGAATTGCTCTCGCGGTATCGCACGCGGCGCGAGCAGGACGCGGTGATCGAAAATCTTGCGGCAGGCGCTGTGGACATCGTCATCGGCACGCATCGCCTCGTGCAAGACGACATCGCGTTCAAAGATTTGGGGCTCGTGGTGATTGATGAAGAGCAACGTTTCGGCGTGTTGCACAAAGAAAAATTCAAACGGCTCCGCACGCTCGTGGACGTGCTGACGTTGAGCGCCACGCCGATTCCGCGCACGCTCTATCTCGCGCTCACCGGGGCGCGTGACATGAGCACGATCCAGACGCCGCCGCATGACCGGCTGCCCGTCGAGACGATTGCGACGCCTTACGATGAGCGCACAATTCGCGACGCGATCAAAAGTGAAATGAGTCGCGGTGGCCAAACTTTTTTTCTGCACAACCGCGTGACGACGATTGAAACGATGCGCGCGAAATTGCAATCGCTCGTTCCCGACGCGCGCATCGTGGTCGGCCACGGGCAAATGAACGCGGATGACCTAGAGGAAGTGATGACGACTTTCATCAATGGTGACGCGGATGTTCTGCTGTCCACGACGATCATCGAAAGTGGTTTGGACATTCCAAACGCGAACACGATCATCATTGATCGCGCCGACCGTTTTGGTTTGAGCGAGCTGTATCAGTTGCGCGGACGCGTCGGGCGCTACAAGCATCAGGCGTTCGCGTATCTGCTGCTGCCGCGCCATGCGAACCTGTTGACCGATGTGCGGAAACGGATCAGCGCGATGAAACAATACGCGTCGCTTGGCAGCGGGTTTAAGATTGCGATGCGTGATCTGGAAATTCGCGGCGCGGGAAATTTGCTCGGCTCGGAACAGAGCGGCCACATCACGGCGGTGGGATTTGATCTGTATTGCCAACTGCTCAAGCAAAGCGTCGGCGCGTTGAAAGGCGAGAAAGTGAAGCCGCGCGTGGAGGTGAGCGTGGCGTTGGATTTTTTGGGAACGGAAAATGTGATGCGCGATGACGTGAAGCGTGAGGGGAAAATTGCGGATGACACATCACGCATCGCGCATCACGCATCACTCCCCCACAACTACGTCACCGAGCCGCTGCATCGCATTGAAATTTATCGCAAGCTCGCGCAGGCGAACGAAAAATCGGCGCTCGATGTTCTGCAAAAAGAATTGCGCGACCGCTTTGGCCCGCTGCCGCCGCCGGTGGAATTATTGCTGGCCGTGGCCGACTTGAAAATTCTCGCCAGCGAAAAAGCGGTCACGGCGATTGAGGTAGACGACGGCAAATTGAAGGTCACGCGGCGCAATGATTTCGTTATGGTGGGCGGAAAGTTTCCGCGCCTCACGAAAAAAGATCCCACAGCGCGGTTAAAGGAAATCAAACGGCTGTTGCTGGCGATTTGATGAAACCAAATCTCCCACTATCGGTGGAGTTGACACACCACGAAAACCGTAGCAAAGTTGCACCCATGAAAAAAATCATTCTCTCGATTATGACGACAATGCTTCTGTTTTCCACGCACGCGGCGGATTCGCTTTACGACATTCCGCTCAAAGACATTGATGGCAAAGCCGCCACGCTCAAGCCCTATACGGGGCAGGTGATGCTCGTCGTGAACGTGGCGTCGAAGTGCGGTTACACGCCGCAATACGCTGGCCTCGAATCGCTCTATAAAAAATACGGTGTCCAAGGTCTCGTGGTATGCGGATTTCCGTGTGACCAGTTCGGCCATCAGGAGCCGGGCACGGCGGAGGAGATCAAATCTTTTTGCACCTCGAAATACGACGTGACGTTTCCGATGTTTGATAAGTTGGAAGTGAATGGCAAAAATCGCCATCCGCTTTACGTCGCACTGGCCGGCACGAATTCGCCGGTCGCGGGCGACATCAAATGGAACTTCACGAAATTCCTCGTGGGGCGCGACGGGGAAATTTTACAGCGCTTCGCCTCCGGTGTGAAGCCAGATTCCGAGGAGCTGACGAAAGCCGTCGAGGCAGCGCTCGCGGCGAAGTAAATCAAATTCGGTTTTTCCGCCGCCGCATGATTGTGCGGCGGCGTTTTTTTTATTTTGCACCGGACGCCGGGAAACTTTAGCTTCAGCGACCTCGAAATGAGCCGATGAAACCTTGGCAATTTATCTAGGTATTTCAAAACATGAACAAACCTCTTACGGGCGCAGAATTGGACGAACTGGTGGCGGGCTTGAAAAAACTTTCCCGCAATCTTTGGTGGTGTTGGAACCAAGAAGCGCAGGACTTATTTCAGGAACTGTCGCCGCGCGGCTGGCAGAATATGTTTCACAACCCCGTGGCGGTGCTGCACGAAGTTTCGGCGCAGGAACTCCGCGTGCGGTTGCAGGACGTGCAGTTCGCCAATCGCGCCCGCGCGGTGCTGGCGGATTTCCAAAATTATCTCGGCGACCCAAAAACGTGGTGCCATTTGCACGCGGCGAAGCTGCACCAAAATCCCGTGGCGTATTTCTCTGCTGAATTTGGTTTCCACGAATCGCTGCCGATCTCGGCGGGCGGTCTGGGAATTTTGGCGGGCGACCACGCGAAGTCCGCGAGCGACCTCGGCCTCGGTTTTGTCGGCGTCGGTTTGTTTTACCGCGAAGGTTATTTCCAGCAGGCGATTGATTCCAACAACTGGCAGACGGAATACTACAACGCGGTTGACCCGAACAATGTGCCGGTGGAACCGCTGCTAGACGCGGAAGGCAAACGCATCATTTTGTCCGTAGAAATCGGCATGAGCGCGGTGAGCTATCAGGTCTGGCGCGTGAATGTCGGACGTGTTCCCGTTTATCTGCTCGATACAAACTTGCCCGCGAACGAACAGCATTTCCGCGATCTCACGACGCGCGTTTATGGCGGCGACAGCACCACGCGCATCATGCAGGAAATTTTGCTCGGCGTCGGTGGCGTGCGGTTGCTTCGCGCGCTCAAGCTCGCGCCGTCCACCTTCCACATGAACGAAGGCCACGCGGCGTTTCTCTCGCTGGAATTGATCCGCGAAAAAATGGCGACGGGAAAAAATTTCACCGATGCGCAGGCCGCGACGAAAAAGGAATGTCTCTTCACCACGCACACGCCGGTCGAGGCGGGGCATGACCGTTTCACGCCCGACTTGATGAGCTATGCGATGCAGCGTTATCTCGCGAGCCTATCCGTGCCGTTCAATGAAATCGTGGCGCTTGGCCGCGTGAAACCCGACGACACGCGCGAGCCATTCTGCATGACCGTGCTGGCACTCAAACTTTCCCGCGCCGCGAACGGCGTGAGCGAACTCCACGGCCAGATCAGCCGCGAGATGTGGCAACATCTTTACAACGTGCCGGTGGCGCAAGTTCCCATCGGCCACATCACAAACGGCATTCATTTGCTCGGCTGGATGAAGGGAACCGTGCGCCAGTTTTGGAAACGCAAGCTCAACGACAGCAGCAATGGCGAGGCGAAATTTTTCCGCGAAAAATTTGGCTCCGACTGGGCCTCGGCGGTGAACCACACGGAATTTTGGGAAAAGATGTTGAACCCCGCGTTCGTTTCCGACGAGGAGCTGTGGGCGTTGCGCTACAAACTGCGCCGCGAACTCATCGAGTTTTCTCGCCGCCGTTTATTTTTGCAAAGCCACGTCGTCACGCAGGGCGATTTCATCCGCTTCGATTCGCTGCTGAATCCCGACGCACTGACCATTGGTTTTGCACGTCGCTTCGCCACTTACAAACGCGCGCCGCTGATTTTCCAGCAGTTCGACAACATCGTGAAACTCTGCCGCGACAAGCAACGCCCGGTGCAATTTATTTTTGCTGGCAAAGCGCATCCGCGCGACGACGAAGGCAAGCGATTCATCCAACAGATCATTCATTTGAGCAAGTTCAGCGATCTCACCGGCAACCTGATTTTCCTGGAGAATTATGACATCCACGTTGCGCGGCAAATGGTCGCGGGCTGTGACATCTGGTTGAACAATCCGCGCCGTCCGCTCGAAGCCTCTGGCACCAGCGGCATGAAGGCGAGCTGCCACGGCTGCATGGGTTTCAGCATCCTCGACGGCTGGTGGCGCGAAGGCTACGACGGCACAAATGGTTTTGCCATCAGCGGCGACTCGCATCCAAGCAACATCGAGGAACAAGATCGCGTGGACAGTGCGAATCTCTATGAGACGCTCACCGAACAGGTCGTGCCGATGTTCTACAATCGTGATGCGAACGGGATTCCGCGCGAATGGCTCCAGCGGATGCGCCGCAGCATGGCCACGCTCGTGAGCCAGTTCACCACCGACCGCATGGTGAAGGAATACACCAACAAGTATTACCTGAATACCTGAAGTAGTTTTGGAAATTCAAACGCCGGAAGAATTTTTCTTCCGGCGTTTTTTATTTGGCGCAAATTCGGTAGGGCGGCGCTGCCGCGACGCCTTCCCCGCGCCAACGGCGATTCACGCCAGCGTCGCGACAGCGACGCCCTACCAAGTCACCGATTGGATTATTTGAAAAACAGTTTCGGTTTCGCCAGTCCCATTTTGGCGAGGCGAAATTTCAGGCCGGTGCCGAGGCAGCCAAAACCATATTTGCAACTGCGGCTGAAATTGATGGAGGACGCCTCCTTGAAATACTTCGTGGGGCAACTCACCTCGCCAATCGTAAAACCGTGCCACAAAATCTGCGCGAGCATTTGGTTGTCGAACACAAAATCATCCGAGTTGCGCGCGAGGAAGGGTTCGAGCTTCAACAGCAATTCACGCGAAAACGCACGGTAGCCGGTGTGGTATTCCGAAAGTTTTGCGCCGAGTAAAATATTTTCTGCCGCCGTGAGAAAACGGTTCGCGACATATTTCCAGGTGGGCATTCCGCCTTGCAGCGAGTAGCCGCCCAGAATCCGGCTCGCCAGCACGCACGCGTGCAAATCATTCGCGATGATCGAGGCCATCGCGGGAATGAGCTTCGGCGTGTATTGATAATCAGGATGCACCATGATGACGATGTCCGCGCCCGCTTCGAGCGCCAAGCGGTAGCAAGTTTTTTGGTTGCCGCCGTAGCCGGTATTTTTTTCGTGAACATGAACGCGCACGCCGGGCAATGACGACGCGACCTGCACGGTGTTGTCGCGGCTGCGGTCGTCCACCAAAATAATTTCATCCACGATGCCCTGCTGCTGGACTTCGGCGACGGTTTGCATCACGGTGCGCGCCGCGTTGTAGGCGGGCATGACGACGACGATTTTCTTTTGGAAATACATTCCGGTTCCCGCCATCGTGCCGCAACGGAATAATTCCAGAAAGCGAAAAAACCATTTCCCTTTCGCGCGCTGGCTGTTAATTCTGGAAAACATTTTCAACCACGGATGGACACCGATAAGAAAAATAAACGCAGAGACGCAGAGGCCGCCAAGAGACGCAGAGGTTTTTCCCTCCGCGCTGCTCCGCGTTCTTTGCGCCGCTGCGTTTTGTCTCCTCCGTTGTAAAATAATTTTATGCCCAAACGCCAATGCCACCACTGCGGAGTGCAGTTTGAAATGCCCGATGCCAACATCGGCGAAGACTTCCCCTGCCCGGTCTGCGGCAAAAACATCATGGTGCCGCCGGATGAAATTTTATTTCGCAAAAAAATTAAGCTCACCGTCGAGCCGCCGGTCGTGGACATTTGGGACGCGGCGCGCATCGCCGAAGTCGCGCGGCAGATTATCGCCAACACGCAAACCGTCATTGTCGGCAAGGAACCGCAAGTCACGCTCACCGTCGCGGGACTGTTTGCCGAAGGTCATATTTTGTTCGAGGACGTTCCCGGCGTGGCGAAGACGATGCTCTCGCGCGCGGTCGCGAAAAGTGTGGGCTGTTCCTTCAAGCGCATCCAATGCACGCCGGATTTGCAGCCGGAAAATGTCATCGGCGATTACATTCTCGATCCCACGACCGGACGCCCCGACATCCGCTTCGGCCCGATTTTCGCGCAGATGGTTTTGGTGGACGAGATCAACCGCGCCAGCCCGCGCACGCAGGCCGTGATGCTCGAAGCGATGGGCGAAGGCACCGTCTCCATGGACAAAACCACCTACCGGCTGGAGCGTCCGTTCATGGTCATGGCCACGCAAAATCCGATTGAATCCGAAGGCACCTTTCGTTTGCCCGAAGCGCAGATGGATCGTTTTCTCCTGCGCTTGAGTATTGGCTATCCCGACGCGGCGGAAGAAAAAAAGATGTGCGAGCGCGTGCAGACGCAGCATCCGATTGAGTCGCTGCAAGCCATCAGCAACGCGGAGCAAATCCTGAAATGCCAACAAGGCGTGCGCGACATCAAAGTGCCGTCCGCGTTGTGCGAACAAATCATCCGCCTCGTGCGCGCCACGCGCGAGCATCCGGCGCTGCGGCTCGGCGCGAGTCCGCGCGGCTCGCTCGGATTATTTCACATGGCGCAAGCGCTCGCGGCCATCGCCGGGCGCGACACGATTATTTCCGAAGACATTGTCACCGTGGCCGAGGTGGTCTTGGGTCATCGCCTCCTCGTCCGCCCCGAGGCGCGCAAAGATTATGCCGATGGCGGCGCGGTGGTGCGGGAAATTTTGGAGCGCCGGTGAAAAATATTTTGTGCCGCCGTTACCCAGCTTTGAAAGGCTGGGCTATTTTCAATGAATGGTTAATGGGAAGAACGAACATCGGCAAATCGGCAACCACGAAAATCCGGTGACTGGTTATTCAACTATCAATGCCATGCAGCGTTCTTTGCATAGACAATTTTTTTTATGTCATCTATCCAAATATATCTGTAGCCGGCATAATCATTAGGGTGGCCCAACTTGTAAAAAACCTGAACAGGTCTATCGCCAGGTAGTTGAAACCACTTTGGCGCATTTGGATTCGGTGTGGATGCAGTCAAGTCCCGACTCCAAAGTGCCGACCACGGTTCCTTGAGATCCTTCGCCGTGGCATTGGTGAAACCTAAACTGATAATCTTATCAACCGTAGTCTTGTCGTAGGTGAACAACATCCACTTGGACCACGAATCACCCACCACGACAGTTTTGCAACGTAAGCTAGTAATTTGGGGAGGTGGTGGAAAACCATACTCCACTTGGAACTCATTCTCTAGCCCTCTACGCGTAAACGGCTCGCTAGAACAAGACCATATCACGATCAAACATAAGCCTGCAAAACCGGCGATTGTGCGGATGCGCCTATTCATTGCCCGCCATTCCGATAGGTGAAAAAAAAGTTATCACCCCTTCAGCGCCCCGTCCGCCACGAGCGCGGCGATGAGTTCGTTGTTCTTCGGGATGAGCGTGAGTTTGCCGTCGCTTTCGAGCAGGCGTTTCACTTCCAGCACGTTGAACAGTGCGGCGGAAACAACTTTGTCTTTGGAAATTTCCATCAGCGCATCGCCCACGATTTTCGGATGCACGGCGTCGGCTTTCGCGCGCTCAATCGCGGCGGTGCGCTCGGCAGTGCTGGTGATGATGCTGACTTGATTCGCACCAGCCTGCTTGATGGCGGCAGTGACTTGGCGGAGACGATTCACGACCTTCGCCTCGATCTGCGCGATCATGTTCACATCGCGGAAATGCACTTTACGGATATAGACAGAGCCGAGTTGATAACCCCATTCATTCGACTTGGGCGACACTTCTTCGCGCACGGTCTGGCTCATGGAGTGACGATTTTCGAGCATGGAATCGAGCGGCATATTGCTCAAGCAACGCACGGTGGAATTGCTCACGTTCGCGCCGAGCGAGCCGCGCGGGTCGGCGTTCTTGAAGAGAAATGAAATCGGGTCGCTGATATACATCTCATACCAGATGCCGATGCCCATCGGCGCGCCTTCCTCGGAATTCACCGGCTGGCTGCGGAGATACGTTTGATCGAGGCGCAAATCCAGTTCGTAGCATTTGCCGAAGATGTGGATGATGAACGCAGGCAGTCCGAGCTTCGCCGGCAGGAAATGAAAACCGGGTTCGTTGAGCGTGGCAATGACTTTGCCGAACAGCACATACACTTTGCTCTGGCCTTCGTGGACGACGGTGTAAATGCCGAACGTGCGCGCCAATGCCAGCGCGAGCGGAACTAAAATAGTGCTGGCGATGAGCGAGATGAAAAACGCCGTGAAAAATGCGGAGATGTGAAATAGTGCGGGCATATTATTTGGCCTCCAAGATTACGTTTTGGGCGCGGCTGTAAAGTTCCAGTCGCTTGTTGCGGACATAGGATTCGAGCGCGTCGTCACCGGCTTTCCGCAAATCGCCAAGCTGCTTGGCCATCTGGCGCAACGGCTCGACCTGCGCTTGCGCGTTGAGCGTCTTGATTTCCACCGCGCGCTTGGATTGCTCGATGTTCTGATCCGCCGAAGCCTGCGCGAGACTGATGTCAGAAGAAACTTGGTTGTGCGCCGTGTTAATCGCGGCGAGCGCGGATTCCACTTCCGGCGGCGGATCAATGCCGGTGATGAGCGTGGCGTCCAAAACAATTCCGTAGCGCGCGGCGGACGACGCACATTCGCGATCCATGCCTTCGTTAATTTGGCGAAGATTTTTGCGAAGGTCGTTGATGGAAATGCCCGTGACGATGCTCGCTTCAGGATCGGTGATGAGCGCTTTGGGCGCTTCAAAATTGGCGATGCGTTCGCGCAAGATGGAAACGAAATAACCGATCACATGGCTGATGGGCCGCTTCACGCCGAAAAGATACGCGTAGAGATTCCGCTCGGAAATGCGATAGCGAATCTGCCCGGTGAGGCCAGTGTTCAACTGATCTTTCGTCACCGCTTCGAGAATCTGCCCGCCTTGATTAGCCGAATAATCATCGGGGTCAAACGCCATGTTCAATGTCTGCGTGGCGACGGAAACTTTATAAACTTTCTCCCACGGCCATTTGAAATACGGTCCGCCCGGCGGAATCACCCGCACTTGCGGATAAATATACCGGAGCTTTTCATCTTCATTGAGCGACTCGGAAATGGGATCGCTCAACGTGGTCATATCCGGCACGCGATCAGCACGGCCAAAGCTGGTTTTCACCGCGCGCTCGTTTTGATCCACAGTGTAAAGTCCGCCCACGAGATACCGCGCGAGGAACCAAACGACGAAGCCCAAGAAAGAACCGATTAAGATGGCACTCATGCCGCCACGTTAAACCTGCGGGATGGCAAGTCGAGAAATTTTTGGCACTCTGGCGTTGTAAATCCGAACTTTGTTTGTAATCGCCGTCCGTGCGAATACTTGTGAATTGTCCGGTTCAAACTGCACGCAACGCCCCTGCCCCATCCATCCTCGCGACCAGATTAAAAACATCCCGTTGCGCGCAGAACGCCACGTCGTCGCGCAAATCTGGAATCGCCAGCAACCGCCGCCCGTTCTGCGAACTACCGAGAGCGGTGGTCAAATCCGTTTTCATTTCCGTAAATGTTTTCAGCGCAATCATGGAAGAATCCGAGGGTTGATAAGAACTGGATTTACCATGCGCGCTTTCAATTTCAACGGACGCACGATTCTTTTCTCCCTCGCCCGTTTGAGGGGAGAGGGCCGGGGTGATGGGTATCTCCCCAACTAAAATTTCCGCCAAAGCCCCAGCCGCCAGCACATCCTCCAGCGCCACGCCCTCGCCCGTGCCCGCACACACGAGCAGCACCGTCGTAAAATTTTTCGCGCGCAAAAATTCCGCCGTGGCCGCGAGATTTAGAAATGATCCCGCCAGCACCGCCTCCGCCCCGGCGCACGCGCGCAAGGCCCGCGTGCCGTTCGTCGTCGTGCTCACGATGGTCTGGCCGCGCACGCGTTCTGCCGTGAACTCGCGCGGTGAATTGCCGAAATCAAAATCTATTCCGCCGGATTGCGCCGCGTGAATTCGCACGCCCTCGCGCTCGCCCGCAAGCTGCGCGGACGGCTGCTGTTGTTGCAAAGCGACCGCCGCCGCGATGTCGCCGACCGGAATAATTTTCTCCGCACCACGATGCAACGCCGTGACGAACGTGCTGGTCGCGCGCAGAATATCGAACACCACGCACGCCGTCCCACGCCAATCACGATGGACAAGCGCAGGCAACTCCGCCGGGGTCAAGATGGTTTCAAGGGTCATTCCGATTTACCTGATTGACAGAAAAAATTTATCGCGAACGAGGACGGAAATTTATTTTGCCAGCAGCCGTTGCGCGGCGATTGCCCCGGCGATGATGGCGATGCCGCCGCAGATGAAATACGGCAAGCCGGCATGATGCATATAGAGCGGCAGCGCAAAGAGCGGCCCGAAAATTCGCGCGAGACTGCCCGCGCTTTGCGCCACGCCGATGGTTGCACCCTGCTCGTTGGCGGGCGTGAGATTGGAGAGCAGGCCGAACAGCGGCGCGCGTGTCAGGCTCGATGCGAATGACAGCAGCGCCAACGCGCCGAGCATTTTCAACCACGACACGTCGGTGAGTTTCAAGACGGCGAGCCAATGGAGTTCGCCCTCGCCTTTCACCAGCGGCAACAGCGCGAGACTCACGCCGGTCAGCACGAGGCTGATGGCAATTAATTTTGGCTCGCCGAGCATTTTCACGAAACGCCCAATCAAGCCGCCTTGGACGAACGCGCCGATTACTCCGCAGAAAACAAACAGCGAAACCACCGTTGTCGCTGACTGGGCGGATTCGGACGTGAAGTGCAAATTGAAACTATCGTTCACCAGCAGCGGCAAGGTGCATTCAAAACAACTGAACGCGAACGTCGCCATAAAAAATACGAGCACGAGCGCGCCGATTTTTGGCTGCGACAACGTGTGGCTCCATTGCGTGAAACGCGGACGGTTGGCGACGGGCGTGGAATCCGGCTTGCGACTTTCCGCGAGGATGGAAAACGTGAGGAGGAAATTCAGCGCGCACAACGCCGCCGCCGCCCAGCCGGGAGCCGTTGCACCGAAAAATTTCAGCATCACGCCGCCGATGGCCGGGCCGAAAATAAAACCAAGACCGAACGCCATGCCGATGAGACCCATGCGCTTTGAGCGTTCCTCCGGTTTGGAAATGTCCGCGATGTAGGCTTGCGCCACGGTGATGTTGCCGCCGCACGCGCCCGCAAACATCCGCGCGCCGAGCAGCAGCCAGAGCGCGGCAGTGTGGTTCACCAGCCCGCACGCCAGCGCGAAGATGACATACGAAATCGCCCCGCCCGCCGTGCTGATGAGCAGAATCGGACGCCGCCCGTGGCGGTCGGAAAGTTTTCCCCAGATGGGCGAGAAGACGAATTGCATCGCCGAATACGACGCGAGGATGACGCCGAGCAGCCAGCCATTCGCGCCAAAGTCGCGCCCAAAAATCGGCGTGAGCGGCACGACGATGCCGAAGCCAACGAGGTCAATGAAGACCGTAAGAAAAATAACGAGCAGCGAAGGTTTACGATTCATGCAAAAATAATTTTGGGGAGTCTAGCGGTGAACGCGGACGAGTCAAATGGGATGCGCCAAAGGCCGTGTTCCAATTTGAATGTGGTAGGGCGTCGCTGCCGCGACCCCCGGCGGTGCGGCAGCACCGCCCTACCAAACTATTTTTCCACTGGCACAAATAATTTCCGGTTGCTGTCGTCCTGCGGGTCGTCAGTGCGCGGGTAATCGCGCCAGAGCCAGCGGAGCATTTCGGGAAGCATCGCGCCGCCCTGTTTGTTCGAGTGCGTGCCGATGCCCCAGCAATAATTCAGGTCGTAATTTTTCTCGGTGAGCGCGGCGGCCATTTTTATATTTTGCGCGTGCCAATCCCATTTTGCGTCGTAGGCATTGGTGCTGTTGCGACGATGGCCGCGATTGTCGTTGAGTCCGTCTTGCAGATAAATGCGGAGTGGCTTGTGGTCGGCGGCGCGGATGAGGTCGGGATAAACGTGGCCACCGCGAATGTTGGTGAAGCTGCCGATGGTGCTGATAACTTTGTGAAATTGATCGGGGCGTTGCCACGCGACGGTGAACGCGCAAATCGCGCCGCTGCTCGCACCGGCAATAGCGCGGTCATCAGGATTTTTGGAAATGTTAAAATCTTTTTCCAGCGCGGGCAAAAGTTCGTTGATGACGAGCTTGGCGTAGTTGTCATTCAGCTCATTATATTCCGTGGCGCGACCGTTGACGCCGTCACCCCAATTCGTCGAGGACGATTCCGGCTGTGTGGGCGTGTGGCCGGGGTTGATGAAAACGCCAATGGTCACGGGCATTTCGCGACGGTAGATGAGATTGTCGAAAACATTCGGTGCGCGATAATCGCCGTTGGTGTTGAGGAACGCGTGACCGTCCTGAAAAATCATGAGGCTGGCGGGCTTGGCGGAATCGTATTGCGCGGGGACGTAAATCCAATAGTGCCGCGTGGTGTTGGTGAACACGTCACTGGCCAGCGTGAGCGGGCCAATGATCTTGCCGTGCGGCACATTGGTGTGGGATTGCGAATCCGGGCCGAGGAGATAAACGTCGTCAGTGGGTGCGGCAAAAGTGTTAAGCGCGAACAATGCGCCGGATGCAACGGCGAAAAAATTGCGGAGAAAGTTACGGGGGCGAAAAACAAAATTATGGTTCATGATGTGATGGCAGTTGTTGTGCGGAAATGAAACAACTTGTGGCTGGGCGAAGCAAGCGCAACTCAAGGCGATTTGAATTTGTTGCCGTCGTCGTAGGATTGAGTTTCCCCCAAAAGCCCCGCCTCGACAGCAGCATCCAGTTCGGGAACACTCGCGCCGCCTCATTTCCGAGGTTTATCAATGGGCTGGTGGCAACAA
>JANYCI010000057.1 GCA_025360325.1 Limisphaerales bacterium
CGGCATATTTTGCGACTCGTGCGGGAGATGCTGATGTTCAAACCGAAGAAGCGCGCCACGGATATTTCGCGGGCATTGGTTTTTTTGAATCATGTTTTGAACCGCCGCGCGATTGTTTTTTTGCTGACGGATTTTTTGCACAGCACCGCGTCCCCCTCATCCCATCCTTCTCCCCCAGTGGGGGAGAAGGTGTCCGAAGGACGGATGAGGGGGCGCGACGTGATCCAAGAACTCGGCCTCACGAACACGCGGCATGATGTCGTCTGCCTGCACCTGCACGATCCGCGTGAAAGTGTTTTGCCAGACGCAGGCCTCGTCACGATTGAAGACGCCGAGACGGGTGAACTGCTCGAACTCAATTCCACCCGCAGCTCCGTGCGCGAGAAATTTTCTGCCGTTAATGCCGAACGTCTGGCGGAACTGGATCGCGCGCTTATCCGCACCGGCGTGGATACGTTGAGACTCAATACCACCGAACCGTTCGCGCCCGTGCTGCAACGGTTTTTTGAAATTCGCCGGGGAAGGCGGCGCGGATGAAATTGTGCCTCGCCAGTTTCTTGCTTTTGCCATTCGTGGCCACCGCCGATACAAACGCCTTGACCGCGCTCGTTCCGGCCTACGGCGAGATCGCGCCGACGTTTTTGGAGCAGCATAAAGCCATTGTCATCATTGGCGTTTTGTTAGCCGTCGCGCTGTTATCGTTTGTCGTTTGGAAAATTTTCAACCCCAAGCCCGCGCCGGTTTTGCCGCCGGAAAAAATTGCGTGTGACGCGCTGGCGCGGCTGCAAGCGCAGCCGGAGGACGGAAATGTGTTGAGCGAAGTCTCGCAGATTTTGCGGCGTTACGTTGGCGCGGCTTTTAATTTTCCGGGCGGAGAAATGACCACAGCGGAATTTTGCACAAACATTTCACAAAACGAAAAAATTAGAACTGAACTAGCGTCGGCCATTACCAGTTTTCTCCGCGAATGCGATGTGCGGAAATTTTCTCCGGCGGGCGGAGCCGCTTCGGTTAACGCCGTGAACCGTGCGCTGGAAATTGTGGCGCGGGTTGAAAAAGAAACTCTCAGGCAAGATGCCTGTGCCACTACCGCATGACTGGCGAATTTGAATTTCAATTTCCGTGGGTGCTGGCGCTGCTCGGCCTGCTGCCGGTGTATGCGTTGCTACGCGGGATGGTTGGCAAGCTGTCGGCACTTACGTTTTCCAGCGCGGACATTGCGCGCGCGGCTGGCGCACAAGCGCGTTCGGCGGCGGGGCGATTTTTATTTTTTCTCCGGCTGCTCGTGGTCGCGCTCGGCATCATCGCGCTCGCGGGGCCGAGGCTGGCGGATTATCACGTCGAGACGGAGACGCCGGGCATTGACATCATGCTCGTGCTGGATTTGTCATGGTCCATGATGGCGATTGATATGGGCAAACCGGTGGAAAAACTCACGCGCTTCGCCGCCGCGTCGGGCGTGCTAAAAGATTTTGTGGCGAAGCGTCAAAACGACCGCATTGGTCTCGTGGCTTTTTCCGGCGTGCCGTATCTCGCCAGTCCGCTGACGCTGAATCACGCGTGGCTGGATGAGAATATTTCGCGCCTGCACATCGGCATCATCAACGAACTTGGCACGGCCATCGGCGATGCCGTGATCGTGGCTGCGAAACGATTGAAGGCGGTGCCAAACAGCAAGAGCCGCATCATGATTTTGCTGACGGATGGCGACAACAACATGGGCAAGATTGATCCGCTGCCCGCCGCGCAGCTCGCCGCCGCGCTGGGCGTGAAAATTTACACCATCGGTATCGGCATCGAAGCGCCGTGTAATCTGCCCGCGTTCGAGCCAGCGACGGGAACTCTGAAACTGGATGCGAACGGCAACATCATTCCCACGCTATTGTTGCAGCCAGCGAATTATTCTGTGCTGGGAAAAATGTCAGAATTATCCGGCGGCCATTTTTTCCGCGCGACCAATGCGCGTGAGCTGCAAAATATTTACAACCAGATTGACCGCCTGGAAAAATCCGAAGTGAAGCTGCGCCGGTTTGCGACTTACGCGCCGTTATTCTACTGGCCGCTGCTCGCCGCGCTCGGCTTACTGGCGGTGGAATTGATTTTGGCTAACACCAGATTTCGTCGCGTGCCGTAAGGGGTTTATGATTTTTGATGGTAGAAACTGATTGCACCGAACGGCAAAACAGTCGAGTTATAGGCGATTGTAAGATCAATTTCAAAACTATGGAACTAAAAGCAAATGTCTCCGGCCAGACGGCTGAAATCTTAACGCCTGACGCACTCGCGTTTCTGGAAAAACTCGCCCGCCAATTCGAACCTACGCGCCAGAAACTTCTCGCTCGCCGCGTTGAGCGGCAGAAGGAAATTGATAACGGCGCGTTGCCAGATTTTTCCGCTGACACGAAGCATATCCGCGAGGATAAATCATGGCGGGTGGCTTCGATCCCCGCCGATTTGCTGGATCGGCGCACGGAAATCACCGGGCCGGTGGACCGCAAGATGGTCATCAACGCGCTCAATTCCGGTGCGAAAGTTTTCATGGCGGATTTCGAGGACGCGACTTCGCCGACTTGGAAAAATCTCATCGAAGGCCAGATCAACTTGCGCGACGCGGTGCGCCGGACGATTTCATTCAGCAATCCCGACGGCAAGCAATATAAGCTTGCCGAGAAGACCGCCACGCTGCTCGTTCGCCCGCGCGGCTGGCATTTGCCGGAGAAACATTTGCTCGTGGACGGCAAGCCGATTTCCGCAAGCCTGTTCGATTTCGGCCTGTATTTTTTCCACAACGCCGCCGAGTTGTTGCAGCGCGGGAGCGGCCCGTATTTTTATCTGCCGAAGATGGAGAGTCATCTCGAAGCGCGGCTCTGGAATGACGTTTTCAATTTCGCGCAGGACGCCCTGAATATTCCGCGCGGCTCGATTCGCGCCACGGTTCTCATCGAGACGATTCTCGCCACGTTCGAGGCCGAGGAGATTCTTTATGAGCTGCGCGAACATTCGGCGGGGCTGAATTGCGGTCGTTGGGATTACATTTTCAGCTTCATCAAAAAATTCCGCAACCGCCCCGGCTTCACGTTCCCCGACCGCACGCAGGTCACGATGACCTCGCCGTTCATGCGCGCGTATTGCCTGAACGCCATCAAGGTCTGTCATCGTCGCGGCGCGCACGCGATGGGCGGCATGGCGGCGCAGATTCCGATCAAGAGCGATGCGGCGGCGAACGAAGCCGCGCTCGCCCGCGTCCTCGCCGACAAGGAACGCGAGGCAACCGACGGCCACGACGGCACATGGGTCGCGCATCCCGGTCTCGTGCCCGTCGCGCTTCAGGCGTTTGACAAACACATGCCGACTGCGAATCAAATTTCCAAGCAACGCGAAGACGTGAACGTGACGGCGGCGGAAATTCTCGCCGTTCCGCAAGGCACGATCACCGAGGACGGCCTGCGCGGAAACATCCGCGTCGGTGTGCAATATCTCGAAGCGTGGCTCGGTGGCAACGGCTGCGTGCCGCTTTACAATCTGATGGAGGACGCCGCCACCGCCGAGATTTCCCGCGCGCAAATCTGGCAATGGCTGGCGCACAACGCCGCGCTCGCCGACGGTCGCAAAATCACCACGCAGCTTTACGACGAAATCCTGCCGCAAGAAATGGCGCGCATCGAAAAAGAAGTCGGCAGTGCACGATTCACCGCCGGAAATTACGCCCGTGCCGCAAAATTGTTCAGCGAAATGTCGAAAGCCAAAGAGTTCGCAGAGTTCTTGACGTTGCCGGCATATGAGTTGATTGATTGAGTTGAACAATTCTTGCGGAACCGCCAGAATGCCTCGTAATTAAGGAATGTTGACGGCCAAAAAAACCGGCGGTCCAGAAGCACAAGAAATTTCGCGCGGCACTCAAGTCCGGCCAGCGGCGGTATTTTTTCGGCGCGTTCTCGATGCTCGTGGCAATTAGCTATTAAAATTTGGAGTTGTTTATTATGACGCTTGAACCCTGTCCCAATTTCATCGGCGGCGAATGGATTGAATCCAAAACCGCGCGCACGCCGGTCTTCAATCCGTCCATCGGCGAAGTGATTTCTGAATGTCCCGTCGGAAATGTCGCCGATGCGAACGCTGCGGTCGAAGCGGCGCACGCTGCGTTTCCCGCTTGGATGGAAACGCCGCCGGTCGAACGCGCGCGGATTCTTGGCCGTTTCAAAATGCTGATGGAGGAAAACTTCGAGGACATCGTCCGCAGCAACACCCGCGAGCACGGCAAGACGCTCATCGAGTCGCGTGGTGACGTGAAGCGCGGGATGGAAGTCATCGAGTTCGCGCTCGGTGTGCCGTCGTTGATGATGGGCGAAGTGCTGGAGAACATCGCGCGCGGCATTGATTGCGAGGCGATCCGCCAGCCGCTCGGCGTCTGCGTCGGCATCACGCCGTTCAATTTTCCCGCGATGGTTCCGCTCTGGATGTATCCCATCGCGATTGCCTGTGGAAACACATTTGTGCTGAAGCCGAGCGAAAAAGTTCCGCTCACGGCGATCAAAATTGCAAAACTTTTGGAACGAGCCGGTCTGCCGAAAGGCGTGCTGAACATCGTTCACGGCGGCCGCGAAGTTGTGGATGCACTGCTCACGCATCCGAAGGTGAAGGCGATTTCATTCGTCGGCTCAACGCCGATTGCGCGCTACATTTACGAGACCGGCACGAAACACGGCAAGCGCGTTCAATCCAATGGCGGCGCGAAAAATTACGTCATCATTATGCCGGACGCGGACGTGGAAAACTCCACGCGCGGCGTGATTGAAGCCGCGTTCGGTTGCGCGGGCGAGCGTTGCATGGCCGGCTCGACAGCGGTCGTCGTCGGCGCGGCGGAGAAATTGGTTTTGCCCACACTGGTTGAAGCTACGAAACGAATCAAAGTCGGCCCGACTGACCGCGAGAAGCAGCCGGACATGGGCGCGGTCATCTCGCGCCAGCATCGCGACCGGGTGCAGGAGTTGATCGGCATCGGCGAGCAGCAAGGCGCGAAGGTTCTCGCAGATGGACGCGGAGTAAAAGTCAACGAAGCACCAAACGGGTTTTATGTCGGTGCCACAATTCTCGACCATGTCCAGAGCGGCACGACCGTGGCAAAGGAGGAAATTTTTGGCCCAGTGCTAAACGTGATGCACATGGAAGATCTGGGCGCGGCGATTGAACTGGCGAACAAGTCCATGTATGGCAACGGCGCGTCCATCTTCACGCGCAGCGGCAAGGCGGCGCGCGAGTTCAAACATAGCGTCAAGGCCGGCATGATCGGCATCAACATCGGCGTGCCAGCCTCGATGGCGTGGTTTCCCTTCAACGGCTGGGACGAATCGTTCTTCGGCGACCTGCACATGCAAGGCCGCGAAGGCGTGCAATTTTTCACGCAGCAGAAAGTCACCACGAGCCGCTGGTTCAGTTACGGCGAGGGAGATATCTGGCATACGGAAGCAAAAAAATAATTTCAACCACGAATGGACACGAATAAACACGAATGTTGGAGACACGGATTACACCGATTTGCACAGATT
>JANYCI010000102.1 GCA_025360325.1 Limisphaerales bacterium
CATCTCCCAGAAAAATCCGCCGGGCTTCACGAGGCTCGCGAACGTCGCGCCTTCGCGGATGTATTGGTTGCCGATGGCGGACGCGAGATTTTCCCATTTCGGATTGATCGGGTCAGCCGGCGGATTGCACGGATTGAAAGCGATGTGGCATCCGCCGCAAGAAACGCCGACTTTGTAAGGCCGCACCAAATTCGGATTCACCGCGTAATTTTCATCGGTGTAATATTTTTGCGCGTCCCAATTTTTCACCGCGTCGCCGGTGAAATCGGGATTCTCAAACAGCCGGAAACCCATGATGCCCGTGGGATGCCCATAGACTTTCGGGTCAATGCCCGCCGGTTCGCCGCCGCCCGCGACCGCTTCATCAATCCACAAACCATATTGATCCGGCTTCGTCGCCGGTTGAAAACCCGGCTCGTTGATGAGACCCGCCATCGCAAAACGCTTAGTGCGATTGCGCGAATCAATCGTCTTGAGGAGATCAATCATCCCGTAACTTTCGCACGACATCCGCTCCCAAAATTGTTCGTCGCCCGCACACCAAAGATTCCAGGTGTTGCGACCTTTGATTTCTTCGGGCGACAGTTTGATACCGCCATCCATCGGCTGAAAAACATCAATGGCGAGTTCAGGGAAATCTTCCGGGCGACGGCCCTCGGCACGGTCGGCCAAGCTCGTCGCCTTCGGCTGGCAACCGGCAGTGAAAAAATTGATACCAACCGCCGAGAGGACGGCGGTGATTTGCAGGCGCGTGATTTTCATAAAGAATCCAAAATATTTCTCCGACCTAAACCTGTGAAAGCGACACGACCCGATTCATGTCCCGTGATTTTTTTAACACGCAAAATTCGGCGATGCAACAGTTAATCAGGCGGTGACTGAATTTCAGAACCGGTGGTGCAAGCGTCCTCGCGAGCCGCGAAAACTGTTTGGCGTGCGGCGGCTCGCGAGGACGCTCGCCCACCACTTTGAGCCACGACATTATTTTTTCGTCGCACCGCGCAATACTTTCACGGCTTCCGGCAATTTGTAATGCCGTTTCAAGCCGACATCACCCAGCACACCTGCCGGCACGCGTGCGATAAATTCCGCGAAACTCCGCTCCACGCGATCTTTGATCAATTTCTGTCCGGGCTTGGAAGCCCAAAAATCATCCTCGATTTTGTTCAACGCGATGCCAGCCTCCTCATTCGTCATGTTCTCGCGTTTCGCCAATGCCCAGATCAATTCCTGATCGCCGGGCAAGGCGACGGGGAACGCCACAAATTTCATCGTGATTTCCTGCTCGTCGCTGCCTTCGGCGCCGGGTGGTCGCACGAGAATCCGGCTGTGAAATTGCGTTCCATCCGGCAACGAAACATCCACGCGCAACCCTTTGCCGTCTTCGTTTGGCTCGATGTCCAAATCAGCGTCGCCGAAACCGGCGATGAGCTGCTGCTTCACCTCCTCCAACGTTTTCGGCTCCAAATCGGGCAGCGCAATCCGGTCGCAAAATTTTTCAAACGATTGAACGCGATTCTTGGAGCGCAATTCGGCCTCGAACGCGGAATAAATTTTATCCGCCAGCGCCGGGTCAATCTGGACCTTCGGCAAAATGATGCGGAGCAGATCCAGCAACTGCGCTTGTTCATCGCGCTTCGACTTCGCGGGTTTCTTTTCTTTGGCCATAATTTTTTTTTTGTTAAACCAATTTCAATTTACCGAACTGTGATTGCCGCGTTCTCCCGGTCAGATCTTGTCACTGCCACCGAGTGGTGGAAGTTCTCGCGCTGCGAGAACTCCGCCCGCGCAGTAGCGGGCGGCACGGGCGCACAGAAAGCGTCCACACTCCAAAAGGCGTTGCGCCGCTGCGCGCGGCGCTATTCCTCGCAGCGCGAGGAATTCCACCCGGCTGGTTTTCGCCAACGTGACGACCGCTCACGAACCCTTGCCCTTATTCATCGCCGCCGTGAACCAATCCACCGCCGCCGGTTTTGCGGGCTGGCTCGGACGATTAAATCCTCCGCCCGCCGGACGCGGCGCCGCTGGTGAGGTGCGCGTGCCACTCGCACTCGGCCCGATTTGCGGCGCGGCTTTCATCGAGAGCGCGATGCGTTTGCGCGGCAAATCTACTTCCGTCACCGTCACCATCACGCGCTGCGAAACCTTTACGACTTCCGACGGATCTTTGATGAACCGATCCGACAACTGGCTCACATGAATCAGTCCGTCCTGATGCACGCCGATATCCACGAACGCACCGAACGCCGTCACGTTCGTCACGATGCCCGGCAATTTCATTCCTGGTTTCAAATCCTCCATCTTCTCCACGCCAGACTGAAACGAGAACACCTCAAACTGCTGACGCGGATCGCGACCCGGTTTCGCCAACTCGCCGAGAATGTCGGTCAACGTCGGCAACCCAACCGCTTCCGTGACATATTTTGGTAATTGTATTTTCTGGCGTAATCCCGCGTCGCGCAGCAAATCCGTCACCGCACAGTTCAAATCTTTCGCCATCAGATTCACCAACTCGTAACTCTCGGGATGCACCGCGCTCGCATCAAGCGGATGCGCGCCGTCACGAATGCGCAAAAATCCGGCGGCTTGTTCAAAGGCTTTT